>JBEKUD010000309.1:0-4824 GCA_049515395.1 Candidatus Sulfotelmatobacter sp.
AGCGCGGAGTATATCGTCGAGCGCCCCGGGTGTGGCAATGACTGTCTCAATGCGCTCGGCAACTACATCTTTGAATTTTTTAACGATAGTTTCGCGTATGACGGTGCCGGGACGCAATTCTATCCGGGATCGACGTCGTCCTCGACTTACGTCCTCACCATGTATGCCGATAATGGCGCAACCCCGATTTCGTTTCCTTTCATGTACGGCACTTCAGGAAACCAGGGAAAATACAGCATCTTCATAGAGGATGAAAACTGTGCCTACAAGGGCGGCTGTGCGAAATAGCTGGTTGCAAGTTCTTGATCTTCTCTTTGAATATCACGAGGCTCGAAAGGCCCGAGTTTTAAAAAGTAGAGCGGCCGACTCAGGATTCTAGACCCCAACATCATTGGGGAGTGCTGCTAGCTGGGTAGATTGGAATTTGAACGGTCGTTTGGCCGTTCAGCGGTCCCCGAGCTCGACTACGTCTCCATGTGCCAGGGCGAGGCGAGGTGCAGCCTGCCGCTGTGACGCCGCGACTTCTCTGGGGCAGATTGCGGCCTCTTTCCTTCGGAGTCCGAGCCTGGGGTTAGCCCTTGGGCGCCCGATCGACGCGGAACGGCGGAGTGACTGGCTGATGAAGGCGGTAGAAAGGCGGCTGCGCGAAGAGTTCGCGAAGCTGCGCGTTGCGATCAACGAGGACAAGAGTCGGATGGTGGATCTGAGAAGGGAAGAGAGCTTTACTTTCCTGGGTTTTCAGTATCGGCGCATACTCAGCCTTCGGCGGAAGTGGCGGCCACACTATGCACCCACGCTGAAGAAGCGAACCGCGCTTGTTTGCAGAGCTCCGGGAGGTCTTCCGACAGTATGTTAGCTGGCCCGTCAAGATTGTGATTGAGAAAATCAAGCCGATTCTGCGCGGTTGTGTGAACTAGAGCAAACGGACCATGCAGAATCAATCACGATCACGCCACCTACTCTTTAGAATCTTTCGCTGACAAGGAAAACTGGTGGTACGATCAAGTCATGTTTGTCAAAATGAATCCAGCCGCGAGGCTCTCCCTCTTGCCCGGCTTGAGCCGCCTACGCAACGCCCGCAATGTCTCGCAGAAACCGTACGCGCCCGGCTACGTGTTGCTTTCCGGCGCGGCGGTTGATGACAGCGTTATCCCACCACACGCTCCTAGGGATAGAGTTGAGCCGTTGTATTTCCAAAACGTAGTGGTCCGCAAGAACGCAAGCGTGGAGGAAATGCACGCCGCGATTAGGCAGCAAATTCTGTGCTAATTTGTCCTAAAGGACGAGGACATCGTGGATATGTCGGACTTCTAGCTCATCAAGGAATCTGTAACTTGCACATTCCGCTAAGGCGGCGCCTTCGGTTCGATTCCGACCCCCGCGCCTCCGGGCCTTTCTTTCTCCTTCTTTGACTCTAGGTTACCTGTGATTCCAACCTGCCGCTCTCGATCGACCTCGATGGGGTGAATTAGGGCATCTTGGTTTTCAGAAGAGCTGTGTTCAGAATGTGTTCAATTGACGCCAATAGTGCTGAAGATCGGTCTCCTCTGCCTTCGAGACCCTGTACCTTCGATGAGCCGTTCGTCAGAACTAACATCCACCGGGCTGCTGCGGCGCTGTCGTCCAGATGACCGTTATCACGATGTTGCAACAGCCAAACGCTCAAATTTTGGGCAGAGGGGCAATGCGCTGCGATAATGGCTCGATGCAGGAGCGCTCAATAGCTCTGTGCGGATCAGTGGCGTGGACGCTTCGTGTGTCGATTAGCTGCCAGCATGAGATAGGGAAATCCGCGTCGTTGTGCAATCCTCAAGGTTTCGTCAGGAGAAATCATGGGTCAAAATAGGTTTATTCCGGTTGAAGCGAATGCCAGGTCGCAAAACGACCTCGTCGAGCGCGGGTTTACTCGTCAGCCGCTGAGAGTTGACCTAGAAGTAGCGCGCACACTGGAAGCGTTAGCCCATGCAGCTTGGTCCATTCCAAGAGACAAGTACTATGAGGGGGGCGACAGGTATCGTTCCTTAAATCGTCTCCGGGCCGAGATTGTTGAGGGCGGTGTGAAAGTTTGGTCGACGGATGAGAGCACGCCGTATGTACAGCTGGAAAAATACAACACGACACTAGGCGGCCAGCCGCGAGAATACGCTCCACTGCCCCAGGCGATCGCCGGCACCGCAGGCGTTTGCAATATGATTGCTTACCACCTTCGATACCTGCCGCTCTCGGCGTTGGGTATGAGGTATTTAGTCAACATGCATGTGATCAGGTTCACGGCTACGCCCGGCCGGCCATGTGACACAAGCCCGCCGGGCTTACATAAAGACGGGGAAAAGTATATCGCCACGCATCTGCTGGGCCGCTGCGGTGCCCAGGGCGGCGAAGTCGTCATAACCGACAATGACAAACACGAAATCGAACGCTTCACGATGCGCGAATCGGGTGAGTGTTACGTCTTCGACGATGACCGCATCTGGCATATGTTGACTCCGGTGGCAGTGCTGGACGGAAATCAGTACGCCTACCGTGACACGCTGGCATTCGATATGCTGCCCGAGGACTGGGAATCCGCGAAGTGATATGGGAACCTACCGGGTAGGGTGATGCCCCATGCGGCCTCCGATTCGTTAATGAGCGTAATTGATGTTACAACCCTTGCGCGATTTGATCGGAGATTTGTCCCTCCACCGATCTACCGCTCTCGTCACGAAACGGCTGACGCATTCCGTTGTCCCCCCAATCAAAGTTGACGAGCCAACGGGAGGTGCCCAACGAGAGATCCACGTGAGGCGGGGGATTGCGAAAAGCGAAAGGAAGATCTCCGCCATCTTCCCGGAAGCCGAACTGCTGGAAGACTGTTTTCATTTCCGAATGGCAGCAAGCCAGGTAAACCGAACGCGGCTCCTGATCCTCCCGACCCACCTCGAGAATGCTCAGCAGTACACCATAGGCAAGAGCCGCGGCGTCCTCGCCGTCACACTGCGCGACGATAATCCTTTCTGGTGAATCACTGAGGATGACATAGCCGACCGTCGCGCCGCGCGCGCTGACGCGAAACAACCGGTAGCGGATAAAGGGGAGGGAGAGATTGTAGCGCCAGCTTAAATACTCGGCGGACGGCGCGAATCGGAACAGGAAGGGAGACCGTGCTGGGAGCAAGTCATGCGCATAGGAACCTTCCTCCCGCACCCTGATCTCGGCGAAAACTCGGGACGGTATGCGCGCCGCGAAACTTGAGGTTCTTCTTCGGGTCACACCCCGCAGGACTGACTTGGCCGCGCTCCTCCACCTGGATTCTCCGGGATATATCCGGTAGGGTTTGTTCAGGGAATAGCCACGAATCCCGGGCACGAAGATCCAGTTCAGTTTACGGAGGACGGCGAGGCTGCTCTGGCTCCCGGTGAACAATAGCCCCGTGCTGTCGGGGTTGGATAGCGCGGAGTATCGAGAAAGCAGGAGTCCCACGCCGCGCAAGGAGTACCAGTTGGAAGCGATTCGAAGCGTCAATCCGTGGGAATCGTATTCGAAGGGGGCAAGTTCGCGCCCCAGCGTGCCGATTACTTTTCCAGCATCCGAATAGCACAAGTAGAGCTTGGACCATTCGCGGGTAGCGTAGTAGTAGTCCACAAAGGCGCGGTGCGCCAGATTCAGCGGTCCGGGGACTTGTGCGACCATTGCACTGACATCCCAGAATAGTTTGGGCGTGTAATCGACAATGGGCATCGACATTCCCTAATTGGGGAAGCATGAACATACCGGATTCTGTGGTTGCGCACATGTTACCTTTGTCACTCCCGGCTGGCGCGTGAGCCTTCTTGAAAATCCGCTTTTGTCGAGCAGTACAGGGCCTAGCTTCACGCGGAATGACAATCACCTTGCATGCCGGAAGTAATCAACCTTTGGACGAAAACTGACCTTATCCGCTAGGGAGAACAACGACACCCAATTATTCGCTCAAACACGCACGCTCCGGATCAGACAGCGACACGGTTTCGACTTCTCCTTCTCGACCTCGCAGCTCCGGCCACCAGTGCCCTCGCTGTCGCATCGGCGAAGAACTGGGGCGAGACTGCCGGTCCCGCGGAGCCGTCTTCTTCCCGCACGCGCTGCAAAGAATACGTTCAGGTGATGGGTGAGCTGACCAGATTGATAACAGGCAACTTGCAGAAAACAATGCCACACACGCCACGGTTTGAACCAGACACTACCGCACAATAACCGAACAACCCAAACGGCCCGTGGAGTTCATTAAGCGGAGCAGGGCTTCTGTGTCTTTGCGGATAGCGATGTGAGAACTCTCAAAGAACCTAGGTTCCGAGGGAGGGGAAGGGAAGTTTGCGGTGCGCGGCAAGAAGAGCGACTGCGGTGCGCGGCAAGAAGAGCGACAGCTTCGTCAAACTTCAAATGAAGCGTGTAGCCCTCGTGGAACGCATTCCGGTTGGAGAGTGTGGCAGGCGTTATCGAGACAAGGCTGCGGCAGTCGTAGCTTCAATCATTCTGGTTTGCAAGGTACCTCAACTATTTCTACTTCGTGCAATTGCAGAGAGAGGACATCATGGCACGCCACTTTGCGAGTTCGCTTCAAACGAGAACAATCGAGAAAATATCAAAACTGGCAATTTAATTTGTATTCCTGATGGCCGGACTGGCCTCCGCTTCCTTGTCAGTTGTCGTTCACTGCAATATAGGCAACCCGCAGACTCTTCCAGTCTGTGCAACTCTAACAAATCGACCGTGGCCCAACAACTTCACACAAAACTGCGTTTCCATCGCAGCGCAGCTCACATCGAAGACTGGTGGCAACTTCACCATCCAGCTGCTCGATGG
>JBEKUD010000310.1:0-4323 GCA_049515395.1 Candidatus Sulfotelmatobacter sp.
CTCCTATACCTTTTTGGGCGAACTCACCGGGAACCCGCTTGCCGATTTCATGCTGAACTATGCATCGAACTACACCGAAACGGCGTTGGATCCCTTCGGCAAGTATCGCTGGTTCAACCTGGAACCGTACATAGAAGACCAGGTGAAGTTGCGGAAAAACCTCACCCTGACAGCGGCTCTGCGTTATGAGTTCTACCAGCCCGAGCATGAGCTGCACAACATGCTGGGTGGCTTCGACTCTGCCCTCTACAACCCGGCCGACGCTCCGACAGTGAATCCCGACGGCTCGATCGTGCCCAACACCGGCAACCTCTTAAACGGCATTATCGTCGCCGGGCATAACACTAATGCTGGGGCCAACAGTTCGCCCTATGGCCAGGCGCTATTTCCAAGCCACAAGCATGCCTTTGCCCCTCGCCTGGGATTATCTTGGGATCCCTTCTCGGACGGCAAGATGGCAATTCGTGCCGGATACGGTGTTTTCTACGATCGCTGGGGATCCTACAGCCAGTTTGGGGCGTACAACCCTCCCTTCAACAGCTCCGTGAACATTTTCGGCACTTCGCTTGATAATCCCGGCGGAGTCGCAGGCACAGTTTTTCCGGCGGGTTTAAACACAGCGCTGACCCCGTGGAAATATCCGGGCGTCCAGAAATGGTCCCTGAATGTTCAGCGCGAAGTCGCGCCAGACACAAGTTTTTCCCTCGGGTACGTCGGGACCAAGGGCACGCATCTTCTCGGTTTTTACGACATGAACCAAGGCCAACCCAATGTGAACGTGGCCAACGGGAACGATGGTCCGGATTATTTTCGCCCATACCAGGGCTTTGACCAAATCTCCGCGTATGCGACCATCTTCGATTCCAACTACAACGCGCTGCAGGCCTCGCTCATCCATCGGCTCAAGAATGGAGTGTCCTTCCAGGTGTCCTACACCTACTCGAAAACGCTCACGGATAATCCCGGCCCCAATGGCACCGCGTACACGTCCACATGGCCGCAAGATAGCTACAACATCCGCGCGGAATACGGTCCCGCGGACTTCGACCGGACGCAAATCCTTAGCTTCAACTACTCTTGGGAACTGCCATTCTTTAAGCACGCGAATGCCGTTACGAAAGCGTTCCTCGGAGGCTGGCAGGTTTCGGGCATAACCGTGTTTCAATCGGGCGCTCCCCTTACGGTGACCTTGCCTAACGACCAGGCAGGTGTGGGCAGCTATAACCAGCGCCCGGACCAGGTTGGGAACCCATTCCAAGCTGGAACCATCGCCGCCAATCCAACCTGCGCTGCACCTTCACAAGTCCATACGATGGCGAGTTGGTTCAACCCATGTGCCTTCGCGTTAAACGCTTTAGGAACATTTGGCGACGAACGTACAGGGGCTCTCCGCGGACCATATTTCCAGGACTGGGACATGGGGCTGGCCAAGAATTTTGCCCTGCGCGAGTCCGTAGGTCTTCAGTTTCAATTGGAGGCTTTCAACGTATTCAACCATCCCAGCTGGGGTCAGCCGAACCTAACTTGGACCGAGGGTTCCCCTCTTGGGACAATTACCAGTGCAACGTCGCCAAGGCTTGTGCAACTGAGCCTGGCCTTGAAATTTTGAGCAGGTTTAGTGTCCTAGCGGCGGAAAGCGCGGCTGACTTCATAATCAAAAATACGGCCGGTGCTAAGTGGGGTCGCAACACAGTGGAATGGGCTTTCTTGTCCCGCACAAAAGCACGGATGAGCTTACCATCCGCCTGAGGGGCAATCGCGTCTGCGTCGTCTCCTTCAGCGGCGAGGAACTGCCGTGCATCCTCAAAGTGGTAGACACGGGTAGGTTCGACATCAATTCTCCCAATCCGGCGTCCGACAATTTCGACCGATAAGCCGACTCCTCCAAAGCGCCAGCCACACAGCCGAGCCACAGTTGAATGTTCCGTCTGACATTGCCCGGGAGTTCGCCCCGCACTATCAGATCCGAGATGGCAAGCCGCCCCCTTGGTTTAAGCACACGAAAGGCCTCCCGCCGCACGCGGCCCATGTCGGCGGAAAGATTGATCACGCTCTTCTGTTTCAGAAACACCAGTCGGAATCAAGAAACAATGTTTCTCCCAAAGAGGCTTTGAGACACGTTGCGACAAACTCGGTTTCGCAGAACAGGCCGAGCGGTACATCAGTTAACGGCAGCGTCTCCACTGAATCCTGATGTGTAAGGAGCGCGGGTAGATGACCTGCATGGATAAGCCTGACTTCTGCGCAGCTCGTCGCTTTGCCCAACACGAGGGTCGCAAGCTGCGCCGGAAGAGAAGTCTGGCAAAACGTTCGACTGGTCCCGGCTACGACTTGTTCCAAGGAGGACGTGTTCCTGAGCAGAATGCGCATGGTCGCTTGCAGATGCGACATCAACATGGAGGCCGACGCCTTTCCCGGATACGTCGCCAAGAATGAAATACCGATCGGCCCAACCCAGCGCGGTATTCCCGTCATTCCTGTTGCTACCCGCGACAAAGCCGGAGTTCTCACAAACCAATTCGCCCACGCTACCACCGACCTATGCCAAATTGCCCAATGGAATACAGAAAACCCCAACTTCAACGTGGGGTGCGTGGGCAAATCCGATGGCATCGTGGTACTGGACTGTGATGTAACGGTTTTGCAACGTCGCATCCAGCACTAGCGGGCTGCATTTTGCACGCATGAGCCATTTACGAAGTTTTAGACAAAGCCTAAGTTGAGTCGAACAGTGTCGGGGAGGATGCTGTTTGACGGGCGTCCCGTGACTCGATGAGTCCGGGGCGCTTTCGTTCTTGAGACCGTTGTCGCTGTGAGCCCGTCTGCAATGGAACATGTTTTCCCTGTGGTATGTTTTTGCATTGCCGGTCGAATGCTGACTACCTGTATGTCAACGCGAAAGAGAGCTTGGCGGCGAATGCCGCTTCTCCGCTCGCCGTCGGCTAAGTCCCTCTCGTTATGGCAATCCCGGCGGCCGGTAACACAGGGCAACGTCGCGCGCCCCTCGGGCAGGAAAAGTCTGGTTTTGGCATTGGAGTTGCTCTTGTTCTAGCCGATAGCCTGTTGGGTGCCCGAGAGACTCCTTTCTGATTCCCGATTCCCCCCCGAGAAAGCCCCCGATTCGGCAAGATCGCTCACGCGGAACGCCATCTGGCGCTCAACACAGGGAGAACGTGGATGACACTTGAACTGCTCAACCCTCGGCCAACGGGTGCACGTTTGCCTACACGCCAGATGCAGATTTCTCCATGCGGAAGGGACTGTGCGCGGAGACCCCATCGGTGATCCATAATGACAGGGATTGGCTCGACTTTTATAGAGCTGCGGCAATGGAATTCGACCGGAACAAGTTGCCAGCGAGCATCGACGTGGCTGAGAAGGCTATAAAACAACGCTTACGGGGACTGCCGATTGCACACTCCAAGGAGCATCGCAAACTGAAAGATGCCCTCAACAGCCTCGCGGTTCTCAAGAGAATGGTCTAGCACATTTGGCGCATTGAAGCATTTTTCGGTTGGACTGAAATCGAACTACTGCGGGATCGCTCCGTATATCGTGCAACTCCCACTTCGCAATGCTAACGCCCATAACGGTCGTAAAATCCCCATTCACCACAGGCCGTGAAGATTACAGAATTCTTACGCTGCAACGACCGGGCAGGAGGAAAATCTAGGTCTGCCACGTGTCCGATCTGCCATAATCTCCCAGTGTGCGGGCGCTACAGACTTTCGCGGTGAAAGCAGATCGTTGAGGAATATTTCGACTGCTCCTGGGACGAACCGGACTGGAATCCCCGCTACAACATCGCTCCCACGCAGCCTGTTGCCGTCGTTCGGCAGAATCCGAAAGAGCCTGTTCGGGAGTTGTCGCTGATGCGCTGGGGACTGATTCCGTCATGGGCGAAGGACTCGACTGTCGCTGCCCAGATGACCAACGCACGGTCAGAAACGGCAGCCACCAAGCCCGCATTCCGCGATGCGTTGAAATCCCGCAGGTGCCTGATTCCCGCAGACGGTTTTTACGAGTGGTCGCGACACGAAGCTGCATGTGTGATTGTCCGGCGAGCACCACTCGACCGGACCTGCCATCCCATTGGCAGTACCCTACGAGGTATGGCGATTCGGTAACGACTCGTCTAGAAGCCCTCGGACAATGTATCCCACCGTCGCAAGACGGGCATCGAAACCGCGAGGGGACGATATTTCTGCCAGCATCGAGGCGGATCGGGGCTAGGGTGAGTGGTAGGGTCAGCAGATGCGAACCTCTTTAAGTATCGTCAAGAATGAAGGGGTCAAAGATGCTGTTAGGCTCCGAGGTTGCGGC
>JBEKUD010000311.1:0-4322 GCA_049515395.1 Candidatus Sulfotelmatobacter sp.
ACTCGGAGGACGTAGTGAACTCCGCAGTCGTTGAACGGCCTGCCAGCTATGGCTTCGCCGGAAAACGACCCAGTAACGGGATCTGCCCTGATTTCGTTATCCGGCCAGTACTCATCACCGACTTGCACCACCGGAAGCAGAACCTCTCCCGGCATCGCGCCGTCTCCCTGAAACGGAAATACCCGCGCGACGTGGGCACGTGGACGCGGCCACATCACGCGCAGAGCAGAACCCGGCTCACTCCCGGGGTCGCCCACTGCGCCGACGGCGTGAGGAACCCGCGGCGCGCTACTCCCAACCTGATGGGGAAGCGAGTTCTGAGGGCCGCAAGGGTAGACCACAAGCCGTTCTGACGCCCGCCACGCGCTTCGGTTCGAGATGATCTGCACCAAGGAATCGGCGCCGACCACCGGAATGATGGCCGCTTGCGGGAACGAAGCGTGCAAGCGCCGCTCTCTCTGCAGAAACGCGCAGTCACTGCTGGCGCCGTCGGGGGCCGCACCCGCCGCCAGCATCACCACCAGTCCCCGCTCCGGCGGCAGGGGCAGCCGGACCCGCGGTGCCGTGCAGACTTTGTCGCTCAGCAGCAGGATGACAGTCTTCTCCGGTCCGTCTGCGATCTCGTGCGCCATACGCAATAGCTGCGTACACTTCCCCGGTGCCGGAGCCACGTTGCGCATATACTCGTCAAAGCTCTTCAAGGCAGCTTCAACGCGTTGCGCGCCTTCCTTGGCTCGGTCTCGGTCCGCTTGCCCCTTAAAGATCCACGCGATCGAGCTGTGATAGTCGCGCAGACTGAGTAGCCTTGGCGGAACAAAATCGTCGGGCTGGGTGCTGTCGAACACACTCACTCGAATATCTTCCCCAAGGATGACCGCCGACTGCAGGCTTGCGGCCATCGCCTGCCGCAAGCTCGCTGTGTCGATCCTCGGATCAATAAAGACCCGCATGGTCAGCGCTGCCGTTGGATTTGCTTGGCTTGGCAGCGGGATGGTCGATTGAATCAACATCAGGACGAGTAACAGGATCACTCTTGTTTTCATGACTCAACTCCTCTCCTTCCACATATCGCTTTGTAGCATCAATCTTGATTTCCAGGATTTTGACCAGGCGATCGCTCGCCTCAAACTCACGTAAGAGCTTCTCGGGCCAGTCAAACGCTGGCAACAGTTCTGTCGCGGCCGAGACGAACGCCAACCCACCTAGCTCGACGGCCACGCAAAGCCACGGCAACAACGGCGTCGCGTATTCGCTGTTCGCCAGCCGGAGATAGCAATATGCCCCAAAACTGGCGATCACGCTCAGTCCGCCGGCGATCAGCAACCGGTTCGTGCGTTTCGTGCTCCGCGGATCGAAGACGTCGACCTGGAAGAGCCGTGAGACCGTGCTGCGCGCAAGCAGCCCGATCAATACCGCTACTCCCACACTGATCACCGCCACCACTAGCGGCGGCTCTTCCAGGGCCATCACGTTCAACGCCGCGAAAATGCCGATCGTCAGGATTCCTCCGCCCCATTGGCCGGCGCGCAGGGCCGCGGCTTTATTCGCATACCCCGGTACCGGCGTCGGCCGGTTGGAAGCCGGAACTTGGCCGTGATGGAGCGAGTGCGAGGCGAACTCCTGGAAGATCTCATTCCGCCGCTCCACCGCTTCGTTTTTCTCCTGTTTGGTTTTTTCTAAGAACGCCTTGTTCGGATCTTGCCCACTGCCCGGTGTCATCTGAACCTCCTCTCCACCGCTACGGGAAAACCCCGAAGGGAAGGCACCCAAGATTCCTTGCTCTTGGATCGTGCACCCCACTCTCGGATATTCGTAATTCAACCCACATCCAAAATCGAGGCTGGATGCTGAGTTTCACGAAGGAACTTCGATGCTCAAAAGCAGCATCTACTCTCGCGCACAGTGGATCATGTGCCTCAATCGAGTGCAACTAGGGACGAGCCAAAAGTGGACAGGGTCAAAATGGGTTAATAACGCACCGGTGTGGTGCGATCAGAAGATGGCAGAAAAATCGGAGGGAGGAATGTTGATGGAGGTTGCCACAAACGGAGGGATGTAGGTAGGGCTGCAGTTCACTCGGCCCTCGCGGAGTTGGACTCGGATTGTTTCTGACTCGCCTTGGTTTCTTTTCGAGATGCTCTCTTCGCAGGTTCCGCTGGTGTCGACAGACCGTATTTCGATAAATCTGATCTTGCTTTCTTACGGCTCACGTGCAGGTTTCTCACAACGCCCTTAATCGACTTCTTCTCATATCGCCAGACGAGCCGGTAAATGTGCTTCTGCAAATCATCCAGGCTTTGACCGTGGGGCGCCAAGAGCCACTTCCTCAACGGTCCCTCCAACGGAGTCGTATCGGAAATACGTTTCCAGAGCTCCTCCAGCTCTTCGGAGAGATAGTAGAGACGGGCCTCTTTGATCAGAGCTGCCGCCCTCTCGTGCGACGACGCGGCTTCCGTTGCATTGGACGGAGCGTTGAGCAGAGCAAATCCCATGGCTAAATGCGAGCGGGCTTGTAGCTCGACATTCTGCGTCCGCGCGGAGTAGTCGATCGCTTGTGCGGCATACCGCCGCGCCCGGTCAGCATGCACCCGAGGCTCCGTATCAATCTCCGATTCGCACATCTCGCCTTCAATCATACATTGCACGATTCGCGAACGCGCCATCAGCAAAACGTCGGTATCGTCCCCCAGATCGTAAGCATCCGTAGCCGATGCGAGGGCCTCATGAAATTGCCCCGCATCCAGGTACGAGAAGGCGTATCGCAACAGGCAGGTACCAAGGCCGCGCCGGTTGCCCACCTTTGAATAAATTGCCTTGGCAATATCGAGCTCAATCAATGCCTTTTTCCTGAGCTCTTGGGCCCGCTTGATCGAGTCGTGACGCTCCTTTTCAATCAATTCCTTCCGTCTCTTGCCTGGTCCGCCAGCGTGCGCGGATACGCGGAGTTTGTCTGCACCTCGTTGCAGAGCATGCGCCTTCAGGAGCTCTACATGCGCCATGTAAGACAAAGCGCGCGCCATGTTTGGATGGCCCACGGATGCTGGCCGTTGTTGATAAGCCGCCACCGCCTGCTCCCACAGGACTAACGCATCCTCTCGGCGGCCTTCTCTTCGCGCCATTCGCGCCCGAAAGGAATAAATGTTGCCCATGCTGACGTGGTCATCCGTGACCTTCAACTGCAACTCGGCATTCCTTAGCAGGCGTAACGCTTCTGCACTTTTTCCCTGCTGAAATAAAATCCAGCTCTCAAGAACTTGGATTACCGCTCGTTGCTTCTGGAGTGACTTTCCAGAGGCCAAAGCCGCTGCGGCGAGGGCATATTGTCCCGACTTTCCGTACTCTCCTTTGTTCCGGTAACACCGTCCCATGCAGTAGTTGGCGATCATCAGGACGTTTTTGTCGTCGATCTCCTTGTCCGACGACAGCACATAAAGGAGGTCATCGATTGCCTTATCAACGCGTCCTGCATGCATCTCTACGATTCCGCTAGCCAGCCGCAGCCTAAGGCAGTCACTCATCGGGAGATTGGCGCGAATATCGCGAGAAAATTTTCTCAGCAGCCTCTTTACCTGCTCCAGCAGAGTAAAATCCATGTCAATCCAACGTGCCAGACAATCCACGAACGACGCGGCATTCGCTTGCCTGGGGCTGATCGCTCTTATTGCAAAGCCGTGCTTTTGCAACAGACCTAGGCCGTGTTCTACCTGTCGTGCTGCCAGCGCCTCATCGAGCTGCCGCAACAACCGTCGTGAGATCATGGCAAGTCCTTCAGAACACCTAGATGGCAGGTCTCTCTCCGCAAATCGCTTGCCAGCCTATCGCCTCCTTCTCGATAGGGTCGCGCGAAGCGATTTGTACTCGTTCGGTCCGAGGTAGCCCGAGGCTGAACGATTGTCTGACGCCTCCCGCTTTCGGTGTTCGCTATTGTTTTATGCGAGGAAAGAGATCGAGACCAGTCTGGCGCGATGTAGGTGGCGCCATTATGTCTGAAATCCAAATAGCGAGGACTTAGCAATGGGCGGATGCTCCCTTCACATGCCGGTGACCTTCAAGGAGTAACTTATGGTTGATCCGGCGATGGGAGCACGTTCCAGATCAATTTGTCACGACCGCGAGCTTAGCTCACCGGATCTTCGTACGCAATAGCACTTGTCGACCATCTTGAACAAGCCTGATCGGGGTATCTTAGGTATTTTCGGACAGGGATCACTAATGTGGTGCATGAAGATCTGGTTGTTTGAAAACCCTGCCCGCATGCCCGCCGTAAGTTTTTGTAAACACGAGGGGTGAAATTCGGGAAAACTGGCGTTTGAAACCTAATG
>JBEKUD010000312.1:0-4278 GCA_049515395.1 Candidatus Sulfotelmatobacter sp.
GGGTTTTGAGTCTTACCGGCTGGAAAACCATAGGAATAGCCGAGGACGCGCAAACGTGGTCGACCGTGATCTTCGTCGCAACCGTCACCAGTCGGATCCGGTTCCACAGCGGATGGCCCTTCCTTCCCTGAATGAAGAGATAGCTTTTTCCGGAGTTGTAGTTGGTCGCGGAAATTGCGATAGCGTAGAGGTCCCCGCGCTTGATGTTCTCCTGGATCCGGTCGCCGTCAAGGTGCTTACTGAGAAAATGGTGTAAGGGAGTGGCATCTAATAACGATCGGGCATTGCCTCCCCCCAGAATCGCTCCAAAGGAGAGATCGAATATCCAGTTTAGGGAATTATGCGCCTGGGACAGGAGACCACAGTGAAAGATGTCGGAAGACTCGAGAGTCGCCCAGACTTCAGCAAGAGTCTGGGTCGCCGATGCAAAGTCGTCGCAACCTGTGGCAAGAGCAGCACCATTAATCGCTCCCGCGGAAGCGCCTCCTATGATCGGAAAAGGATTGCCCTCGGTTCGGGCGCTTTTCAGTTCGCCAATGCGCTTGAGCACGCCGGCTTGATAAGCGCCGCGAGCACCGCCGCCCGTTATGACAAGACCGACCGCGTTTTCCATCGTACTCTCTCGCTGAGCCCGCTTTGGGAACATGCAGTTTAGTCACAGCTTCCTGTGCAGCCGCACCCAGTCACCGGGATTCCACTGCCTGGCCTCGTGGCGAGGTCAGGCAACCAAGTCCGGGGAGCGCTGCGATGACAGGCGTCTTCCCGATCTCCATGGTTCTGTATGTAGACCTGCCTCCATCGGCGATTCATTTGCCCGCCAATGCTATTCAACCGCACTGGGCTCAACTTGGCTGTGATGAGACTCACAACGCCGCCGGCGGCCCGCTGCCGCTTCGATTGCTTCTACCGGGTGGAGCGAACCAGTTCCCGGGCGGGAGCTATACCCGCCGAAGTCCAGCGCCTTTTACGGCGCACGGTCTCGCCGATAACCGCATAACTTCCACTTAGGCTGCCGCTCGCCAAGTGTGCGATGGACAGCAGTCGCTGCGTCGCTCATGAAGGGCCCCGTGTCTGATGACAAGTGTCTAGAGCTGGCCATGTTCCATTTTTGTAAACTGCCGTGCCACTTTTGACTGAATAATGGCAGCATCCAGATTGTAAATACAGTAGGTTAGTAGTATGGTTTCGTGATTCGTAACATGAACGAAAAACCTAGCTCAAATTAACATAGGTCGTGTTATGTCGTTTTTGCAGGATTTGTTTCCTTTCCCCGGGCCGAACCCTTAATTCCCGCAAAGTGATACTCATTCTTTGGAACTGAGGTGACGGCCATTCCCTACTCCATGGTTGATGAAAGTGCTCAGAACGCTTCGAAAATGAGCCCGCCCGTTAGTTGCAAAATACAACAGGTCTTTTTGGACGATCCGAGAGACGCTCGACACTTTTTCATAGAGGTACTCCTTGCTTTTACGTCGGCGGAGTATCAGGCCCGAGCAGCCAGTGGTGGACCTTGGGCGCCCTCCATCGACGTGCTTGCGGTGCGGAGCATGGAGGGATGGCACCAAAGACGCGGACGTTGTATTTTTGGGCGACTCGATCGCCGACCCTGGACCAAGCTTTCTGGAACGCCATCATGGCATCTCGCGCGCAAGTTGAAGCGGGGTACCGATTTGTGACTCGCTGCGGCGCGCATTTCCCGACGCAAGGATCATCGTGATGCCGTACCCGCTGCCACCGGAGATTTGTCCGCAGACAGCATCCACCTAAACGACCACAGCTATCAAGACTGGCTTATCTATTTGAAAGGGAAAGCCCTCGCAGATGTAACGCTTCCGATGAGGTTCTGAATGCCGAAGCTAGTCTGTGATCGTTGCGGCGTACGGCCGGCAGAAATGGGCGTGATGGTAGGCCAGAATCATCTTGAGACAAACACTTTGTTCGGCGCGAGAACAGAAGCATTTGTGAAGATGGAAGCTTGGAAAACGATCAAGAGAAGCGATATCTCCCAAGGTATGTGAAGGCAAAAGCGTGCGTTGCTTCAGCAATGGATGTCAGAACGAATACGCATCGAATGTCGCCAGTTCGGTGTTTTACGAGTTCAGAGCACATCCACCTCAGCCGACGTGGTTACTTGAGTTTGAAGCCATCGATTTGGAGGGGGAACCCAGATTGGGAAAAGCATGAATCGCAGAGGTGCTCCGAGATTTCGAATGCGGGTTCCGGTTCTTGCTCAGTGGAATGATCATGCCGGGGATGTACGAGATGTTTCGGGCATCAGCAGAGACATCAGCGTACGAGGAGTGTTTGTGATGAGTTCCGTGCA
Organism: Candidatus Sulfotelmatobacter sp.; assembly: GCA_049515395.1. Classification (GTDB taxonomy): domain Bacteria; phylum Acidobacteriota; class Terriglobia; order Terriglobales; family Acidobacteriaceae; genus Sulfotelmatobacter. Next base: position 2,324 of record JBEKUD010000312.1, read on the forward strand.
ACCTCCCGAGTCCGCCAAAGTCATGGTCGAAGTTATTATCCCGAGCCTGACACAAGGGGGAAAAGAAACGCATCTCTCGTCGGACGGACTAGTGGTGCGAATTCAGGAGAGCGGCGGCGCACTCGGCTACGCCGTTCATTGTGATTTTAGAACTAAGCTTCTGGAGCGTCTGAGTAGGCTCGAAAGCAGCGATTGATCTAGTGGAACGGTGGGTGCAGTGCAACTTACGCGTTTCGCAGAGCCTTTAAATCTCTTAGCGTGCAAAAACGGCGATGGCCACAGGACTTCGTCTTGTCTCTAACCTCCTCGAAACGGGCACGATCTGCGTCATCCAATCTCTTGAGAAACTTCCCAAAAGTCTCCTCCGAGGCGTTCCGATCAAGGCTAGCGACCACGCGTCCAGAATCTCACTTCACGATTTCCCGGAAGCTGGTTTCGAGCAACTTGGCGAACTGATGAGCAAGAACCGGTCGGCTGAAATAGTAACCTTGCGCCTCGTCACATTGGTGAGCCTGAAGAAATTCCATCTCTTCTTGCGTTTCCACACCCTCAGCAACCACCCGCAGCTTAAGGTTTCGGCCCATGCTAATCACGCCGGTCACGATTGTCGTCTCGTCGGGAACGGTGGTGATCTGACGGACGAAAGACTGGTCGATCTTGAGGGCATCCATGGGAAACTTTCGAAGATAACTCAAGCTAGAGTAACCCGTGCCGAAGTCATCGACCGCGACCTGCACCCCTCTCGCTCGCAGTGCCTTGAGGACGGATGCGGTGGACCCGGCATGTTTCATAAGAACGCTTTCGGTAAGCTCCAACTCAAGAAATCTCGGATCCAAGCCCGTATCCTTGAGGATTGCGAACACACCGTCAAGAAAGTTCTCATCTCGGAACTCTATCGCGGAGATGTTCACCGCCATCGTACCCAGGGGCAGGCCTGCATCCACCCAGACCCGGGCTTGCTGGCAGGCTTCACGAAGGACCCAGTTGCCGATCGGCAGAATAAGGCCGCAGTCTTCCGCAACGGGAATAAATTGTGCCGGAGAAATCGGCCCTCGAATGGGATGCGTCCAACGTAGCAATGCTTCCGCGCCGGTAATCTGCCCTGTCCTCAGATTGATCTTCGGCTGGTAGTGCAGCGCGAATTCCTGCCGTTCCAAGGCGCGCCGCAGACTCTCCTCGATGGATTGCCGCTCCACGGCCCGGACGTTCATGGCGGGCTTGAAAAACTGATAGCTCTGCTGCCCATTCTCCTTTGCCTGGTACATGGCAGTGTCCGCGTTCTTGATGAGCGTCTCCGCATCCAAGCCGTCGTCGGGATAGACGCTCACGCCAATGCTTGTGGTGATGTGAAGATCGTGCTTGTCGATGGGATGGGGATCCGCTACCACCTTCAGCATTCTTCTCGCCGCAATGGCAGCATCTTCTGATTGTTCCACTTCTGAAAGCAGCACGACGAATTCATCGCCTCCCTGGCGGCTTACCGTGTCGGAGCCGCGTACGCAATCTACCAGGCGTTTTGTGATGGATTGAAGAAGCTTGTCGCCGATCGGATGTCCCAGGGAATCGTTGATGTGTTTGAAGCCATCCAAATCCAAGAACAGCACCGCGACTTTTTTCCTGTGACGCTCCGCTAAGATAATCGCTTGGTGAACTCGGTCGTTCAGGAGCAGTCGATTGGGCAAATCGGTCAGAAAGTCGTGTTCGGCCGAATGGGTCATCTGCGCTTCGGCCTTTTTGCGCGTTGTGATGTCGCGGATCGCTGCCGTGACCAGGATTCCTTCGGCGCTTTCCAGCGGGCTCAGCATGATCTCGATGGGAAACTCACTTCCATCCTTCCGCCTCCCATTGAGCTCAATCCCCGTACCGATCTGCTGCGCCAGCGCGTCTTCTGCAGATCGAAGAGCGTCCGCGATCAGCCGTTCCGCGAAGCCCTCGGGAATGATGTTCTTCACCTT
>JBEKUD010000313.1:0-4241 GCA_049515395.1 Candidatus Sulfotelmatobacter sp.
TCTTCGGCAAAGATTGTGCCATAGATCCCACGGAGCGTCATTTCCACAGAGAACCCGCAATTCTGCCCATTTTGGTGCAAATGTCGCCGTTGGGCGCTGCGCAATGCCAAAATCCTTGTTTTAAGAAAGCCGCGTAGAATGCGCATTTATCCAGATTCTCGCTCAGAGCCCTTTTTCGAACGGACCCTTTGAGCGTTGCATTCTTCGTGGACAGGCTTTCCGGTCTCATCAACTTTTGTAGTTTCAAGTCCTACAAACTCGTTGCAGAGGGAGCACGTAGGGAATTTAGGGCTGAAAGCAGAATTTGAACGGACAGGCATATGAGCGCCTCGGTAGCAAATAGTCAGATTGCACAAGAGACCAACGCCCAGAATGGGGTCTGGCGGAAGGATGTGTAAGGGGACTCTCCGAGTATACGCCGACATCATGACAGCGGGTCGGGAGAAAACCTAGCCAGAGGGGTCCAGAACTGCCCCAGAGGGCCCCAAATGCGTTCCAGATGCATTCCAGAGGGGTTGGTTATGCGGATTTCGATGGCAGGCAGGCATAATTTCTTACGGCTCGAAGAATGAGAGCGGCTTCTTGTAAATTCTGGCGAAGTGCCGCAGCTCGATGAAGTCGATGCGCCGCTCGCCAGACTCCGCCTTGGAAACGAAGGATTGAGGCCGTGACATGAGCCGGGCGACCTGCGCTTGTGTCAAACCTGCCGATTCCCGGGCCTGTTTGAGGCACTTGAGAAAGAGCCGATATTCCCGAACGTAGTTCTTGGTCTTCAGTGGCTACCTCGCAGGCTACGAGGCAGCTTGTACAGCTATCGGAACTGATATCCCAAAATCGAATATGGTGACTTAGTTGACATGAAGGCGTAGGATCAGGCTTTCCCCTCCCTTGCTCTCGATCAATGAGGGCAGAATGGCAATATTCCTGAGCTTTTCGTTCCTAATTTGTTCTGGAGGTATCTATGCAGTCGTGCCCCTCCGTTGTGATCAGGCGTTGTTTTCTGGCCGTCGTAGGATGCGTCGGCTTGGCGGCGTGCGGCGGAAGTGGCAGCAGCAGCGGAAGCAGCAGTGGAGGCGGAAGTGGCGGCTCAACCACAACAGCCACAACAATCGGACTCTCGTCTCTCGCCTTTGCGCCGAATTCAGTGGTCAGCGGAAACGGCTCGACAGGAACGGTCGTGGCGGTGAGTCCGGCTCCGACTGGAGGTGTAGTCATATCGCTTGCGAGCGGTAACTCAGCGGCTGCGTCCGTGCCATCCTCGGTGACGATTCCTGCAGGCAGCACCAGCACGACGTTTTCTGTTTCCTCGGGAAGTGTCGCATCTGCAACTGGTGTCACAATTACGGCTACTTCTGCGACGTCGATTTCGTCTACCCTGACCGTGAATCCCGCTGCTGCGGTCAATTGGAGTGGCGGACCTGAGCCCAGTATTCCAATCACACAGCAGTGTTTCCCCGGTGACTTCAACGGTGATGGCAAGACCGATCTTGCGTGCTATCTGGGAAATGGAGCATCCGGTCCAAACGCTGGAGTCTGGAGCGTGGCTCTTTCGACGGGCAGTGGCTGGCAGCTTGAGTCGTGGGCTGGTGGTGAAGGACCAGCGATTCCAATAACGGATCAATGCGTGACGGGAGACTTCAATGGAGATGAAAAGACTGACGTGGCCTGTTGGACGGGCGAAGGCGGCGGTTGGGGTGTAGCTCTTTCCACGGGTAGTTCGTGGAATGCTTCGATTTGGAGCGCAGGTCCTGTGCCGGTGGACGAATGGAGTGTTGTGCCGGTTCCCGAACAGTGCTTTGCCGCCGACTTCAATGGCGATGGAAAGACTGACTTAGCGTGCTCTAACGGGACGAATGGTACATGGAATATGGGTCTCTCAACGGGAAGCGGCTGGACTGCACAATCATGGAGCGGCGGACCAGTGGTGCCTTTACCGATGACGCAACAGTGTCTCGATGGAGATTTGAATGGGGATGGGAAGAGTGATTTAGCTTGTTGGACAGGCGAAGGTGGGGGCTGGGGCGTAGGAATTTCGACGGGAAGCGGGTGGCAAGGCTCGATCTGGAGCCAAGGTCCTGCTCCAGTAGATGAATGGAACGTGGTGCCAGTTCCCGAACAATGTTTCACTGGAGACTTCAATGGCGATGGTCTGACCGACGTAGCGTGCTACTCGGGAGCGGGCGGAATTTGGAACGTGGCCCTTTCTTCGGGTACCGGTTGGTAGCTTTTCATCCAAGCTGCGACGAGCGTACGTTCCCGCCCTAGCTATGGCTTTTGATCCCATGGGTATCCACGCACGACAGGACTTTGAGAAACATAACTATTCGAAGGCGAATTTGTCTCTCCGACGCGCAACCTACCAACGCCTTTACAGAGGCGTCAGCAGGAATCCGTGGGTTTCACCATTGAGAGTACCCGATCCGACAATTTGTCCCCAGACGTTGATATCGCTCACTGAGTTTAGAACCCAGTCTGAAACAGGGATAAGCGTATTCAGGTCTTGCATACCTTTGTTTGCCGACCAGATGAAGGGGCGGCCAACGACTTCGACAGCCCCTTCTCCTACTCCGGTAGGTGACCAGTATTGCCAAACTGCGGCATTCCCCGAAGTTCCGATTACTTTTCCAAACAGGTTTATCTTTACCGCCGCGCTAACAGCATCTCCGGGCAACGTTCCCAAGTCGCTGATTGCTCCAGTCTTACTCCATAGAACGGCGTGCATGGGACACTCTGTAATATCGTCGCAGAACACGGGTGCGGTAGTGGAAGTATTGGACCAGCCAACAATTTGACCTCGATCGTTAATTCCCGTAGCCGAACTGTAGTTCTGATTAGGCATGTTTGGTCCAGCACCAACTAACGATTCTAGAGCGGTGCCCACCGTGTTTTTCCACGTTCCTGCCTGTCCAACGTCACAACTGCAACCGATCTGTCCTACTATCTGATTGGCGTTATTGACTCCATTGACTGTAGTCATCCACCAAGTGTTTCCGAATAAGGTAAATCCTCCGGTACTCGTCCAGAGGAAATCCCACTGGTAGAGATCAGGGCCGTCCGCCGTGTACCCGACTATCTCGCCGCGATCATTGATCCCCGAAGCGTAGAACGGATTACAAAAGTCCCCGTAGTCAGCCATCACTGATGGAAATGCTACTCCCAAGCCGACCATGCCATTCTTTGGAGTCCAAAGGAAGGGCTGGCCTAGATTGGAACATTCCACATTGGAATACGAAAAATCAAATGGAACAGCCGTGCCCGAACCATACGCAGTTCCCGTCACCGCCCCATGATCGTTTATGCTTGCGGCGTAGCTGAGTGTGCCACCGGGTAAAAGACCCAAGTCATGCATGCCCCAGCCTCTGGCCCAGACGAACCCATGTCCATTCTGATTGCCAGCAACCTCCCCCCAACTGTTGATAGCTGTGGGAGCGAGCTGCCCCAAGTCGGTGATTGTGTAGGTTTGTGCTTGTGCGCTGGCGAAGGGAATAACTAGCAGGAATAGGAAAGCGAGCAGAATTCTGTGCTTCATAGCATCCTCCACGGCTGAGTAGGTTTTGTAGGGGCCCGTCTCGAACAGATGCGGTGGGGGAACTGCACTGCTGGGAGTGGCACGCGTAAGACCATTAGCGCACCACGCGGCATAGTAGGTGTTATTACCAGGTGATGTCAACTCATTTCGCTTCGCTTGAACCTCGAACTCGGGTTGAGCTCACGGGGGCGTCTCTCAGGCTCTGCAAATCAACTACGCCTAACAACTGCGAGTGCGAATTTCTAAAGAATTCATCGTAACTGACGCATGAGCCTTAGGTGTCCCTCACCTGCCACGTGGATTCGGCAGAAACGCACGTATAGCAGCACTGGATAAAGCTTTCAGCGGATCGCTGGGATCACACAAGAGCATAAAAGTGCTGGCGATTAAGAGTAAAAACGGCCTAATCTACAAACATGGCGAAAACCCGGAGGTCCGTGAACGATTTTCAGAGCAGAGGAGACGAAATTAACTGTAGGGCTCCATTGTGCGGTAGAAACAAAACAGAAATGTGGTCGCTGCAAAAAGAAGGCATTCAGAAAGTTGAGGGTAGAAGAAGGTAAGAAGGTAGCCGGAAGGTCAGGACTGCCCTAGTGGGCCGCAATTGCGTTCCAGCGGCATCCCAGAGTGGGCTTGCTTATGGGATTTCCATGGGAGGTGGGGCGGGCATATTCCTTACTGCTCGAAGAGCGAGAGCGGTCTCGCTGGTTGC
>JBEKUD010000314.1:0-4200 GCA_049515395.1 Candidatus Sulfotelmatobacter sp.
GCGGGTCGCACATTGAAGCGGACTGTGATGGAGCTTGGCGGCTTTAATCCGCTCCTCATTCTGGACGATGTGGACATGGATTACGCAGTCCGCACCGCAACGTTCGGGTCGTTCTTCCATCAGGGCCAGATCTGCCTGAACACTCGCCGGATCATCATTCAACGCAAGATCTACGAGGAATTTCTGACCAAGTTTGTTGCTCGTACGGGCACTCTTCCCGCGGGCGACCCGCTTGACCACAAGACGATCATTGGTCCGATTATCACTCGCGATGCCCTGAAGATGATCGATGACCGCGTCAAAGACGCTGTTGCCAGGGGAGCCAAAGTTCGAGCTGGCGGCAAGAGCGACGGCCAGATCTACTTTCCAACCATCTTGACGGATGTTCCTCCAGACGCTGCCATCGCTAACGAAGAAACCTTCGGACCGGTCGTCATCGTTGAGGCGGTCGATACGCCAGAAGATGCCGTCGCCGCTGCGAATCGGACGATGTACGGCCTCACGTCATCGATTCTCTCGGGCGATACCTATAAGGCATTTGAACTGGCACCGAAAGTCCTCGCGGGCATCGTGAACGTGAATTCACCAACCGTTAATGACGAGATTCACGCCCCAATGGGCGGAGTTCGCGACAGCGGCTGGGGACGCACGGGGCCTCGTAGCCTGGAGGACTTCAGCGACCTCATTTGGATCAACTCCCACAGTGGCCAGCGTCAGTATCCGTTCTAATTTTCGGGCCGTTGATCAGAGCGGACTTTAGGTTCCGGCGTTAGGAGATTCAAAATGAACAACGTGGTGAATGACAAAAAACGATCTGACTACATCGTTGTAGGAGCAGGCGCGGCTGGGTCGGTTCTTGCCGCGGAATTGTCCGCGTCCGGCGCGCAAGTTCTCCTCGTCGAGTCGGGGGGAGCGGACGACGCGCCGACGATCCTGAACCCAAGCATCTGGTTCTACAATCTCGGCGGCCCGCTCGATTACCACTTGCCCATCACTCCCACGCCGCGCTTGGACAACCGCAAATTCAATATGGCCCTTGGCCATGTGGTGGGCGGCGGTAGCACCATCAATGCGATGGTGTGGATGCGCGGCATGCAGCGTGACTACGACGGCTGGGCAAAGAACGGAGCGAAGGGTTGGGCCTTCGCCGACGTGCTTCCGGCCTTCAAGAGTCAAGAAGATTGGGAAGGTGGCGCGAATGAATGGCGCGGAGCTGGCGGTCCAATCCACATCCGCCGTCCAAAAGATCCGCATCCCACCGCGCCAGCATTTCTCGAAGCAGCCCGCGAGATGGGCATGCCGATTCTTGATGACGTGAACGGACCGATGCGCCCTGGAGCTGGCTACATCAACATGAACATCGCAGCGGACGGGACTCGCGTCAGCGCCGTTCGCGCCTTCCTGCGCCCGGCGCTGTCGAGGCCGAACCTAACTCTGTTGCTCCACACCAACGTCGTGAAACTTAATTTCCAAGGTACTCGTTGCGTCGGCGTTAAAGTAATGACAGACACTTCCGAAAAAGACATCTCGGCCGATAAGGAAGTGATCCTCGCTGCGGGCAGCATCCATAGCCCGAAGCTTCTGATGCTCTCAGGCATTGGTGACGCGAAGGCGCTTCTCAGTCTTGGAATCGATGTGGTCGCAAACCTGCCTGGCGTTGGCGAAAATCTGCAGGACCATGTGCTCGTCTCTGGCGTCGTCTTCAAGTACAAGGGCAAGATGCCGGATCGCCCGGCCGACAGCAATGCCGTCGAGGCAGAGGCTTACTTGTCGAGCGGTCCGTCGGCCGACACAGACATCAGTCTTGTGCTGCATCAACTGCCAGTAGTAACGCCCGAAGTAGCCGCGCGTTTTGGAACTCCTCCGCCGGATACCTTCACAATCGCGCCAGCTCTTGTCCAGCCCACCAGTGTAGGTTCCGTCCGTCTAGCGAGCAGCAACTTTCAGAATGCTCCAGTGATCGACGGCAATTATCTCGGCACCGATCAAGATTTTGCAGCCGTCGTAAGTGGGATTGAAGCCGCGCGCGAAATCGGAAATCAGCATGCCTTCGACAGTCTTCGAGAGAGCGAACTGATTCCAGGACCCAAGGCGAAGACCGAAGAGATCAGGGAACTTGCCAGACTTGCCTCGGCGAGCTTCGGACACGCTGTGGCACCTGCAAGATGGGCGTGGACAAGTTCGCTGTTGTTGACCCAGAGCTTCGCGTGCATGGCATTTCTGGTTTACGCGTGGCAGATGCCTCCGTGATGCCGCGAATCATCACGGGGCCGGGGACAAACGCGTCGGCTCACATGATTGCGGGTCGCGCCGCGCAGCTGATTCTCGGCTAGAGACAGGGATCGCATGACCAATGCTCAAGACAAGTCGTTGACCATCGACACCCATCACCACATATTGCCGGATTTTTTCTGGGAGGAAACGGAAAACGCAAATGCACCAATCGGAGGACTTGCGCCCCTTCGCTGGTCCAGGGAAGCAAGCATCTCGTTCATGGACGACGCGGGCATCGACGTTGCCGTTGTCTCTCTGAGTACGCCCGGCGTGCATACGGGAAACAACGCCAAAGCGCGAGCTTTGGCGCGCCGATGCAACGAATTCTCGGCCGACCTGATCCGTTCACAACCAGATCGCTTTGGAGGATTCGCCTGCCTCCCCTTGCCAGATGTCGAAGCCTCCCTTGAGGAACTCTCGTATGCACTCGATGTCCTAAAGCTGGATGGTTTCGTTCTCTTCACGAACTCCAACGGCGTCTATCTGGGAGACGCTCTCTTGGAGCCGGTTTTCGAAGAACTCGAACGTCGCAAGGCAGTCGTCTATGTGCATCCCAATCCTTCACCGGACGCGGTTGCTCATTCGTTGGGACTGCCTGACAATCTGCTGGATTTCCCAACCGACACGAACCGTGCTGTCGCTCAAATGCACTACACGAACAGGTTCGCACGCACGCCAAACGTAAAGTACATCTTCTCTCACGCCGGAGGCTCGATCCCTTATCTTGCCGCGCGTTTCGCAATCATTGATGAGATGGGATTCATCGCGGGGGGAGACCAGCGAGGCACTGCTGCCGACATGTTCCGCCGCGTCTATTGGGACACGGCCCTTGCCGCAAGCGATCCTGTGCTCCGAATGCTGCGCGACGTGGCTGGAATCGATCAAGTTCTGTTTGGTACGGACTTTCCATATCTGCGCCGAGACTTGGCGGTTGGTTCCAAGCAAAAAATCTTGCGAAGCTCTGAACTGAATGATTCGGAAAGATGCGCCATTCTCGGGAGCAATGCGTCACGCCTTTTCCACGGCAGTTTCGATCGCATAGGAGCACACCCAGGTGAAATACGTCGAAGCATCGAAGTTCGGTGGACCAGAGGTCCTCACAGGTAAGCTCGTTTTGGTTCCTTGAGAAGTTGTATCGATTGCTTAATCGCTCCCAACCAAGACTGATCCCAATGTCGCGAGAAGATCAAATGACGAAACCAATGAAGCTCGGTGGCAGCTTCACATTTCCCAACACATCAATCGTCGTGCACAGAATGGGTTACGGCGCTATGCAACTTGCTGGGCCTGGCGTTTGGGGCCCTCCACCCAACGTTGAAGAAGCTGTCGCTGTCCTCCGGGAGGCGACTGCCGCTGGCGTGAACCATATCGACACCAGTGACTTCTACGGTCCGCATGTGACCAATCGAATCCTTAAGGAGGCGCTCCAACCCTACCCGGACGGCCTCGTGATCGTCTCCAAGGTGGGCTTTCGGCGTGGAACCGGCGGGTCGTGGCTTCATGCCGTTTCGCCGGATGAACTGACCGAAGCTGTACATGACAATCTTCGAAATCTCGAACTCAGCACGCTGGACCTCGTTAACCTGCGCGTGGGAGGAGTGGCTGGGCCAACGGAAGGTTCTATCGAAGAACCGATGGCTGTGCTTGCCGAACTGAAGCGCAAGGGATTGATTCGTCATCTTGGCGTGAGCAATGTCACTTCCGAGCAACTCGACGAAGCGCGACAAATTACGGATATCGCCTGTGTGCAGAACTTCTACAACATAGCCAACCGCAACGACGACGCCTTTATAGACCGATTGGCGACGGAAGGCATACCCTACGTACCTTTTTTCCCGCTCGGAGGATTCACGCCGTTGCAGTCATCGGTTCTGGATCGGGTCGCAGTGCGGTTACAAGCTACCCCAATGCAGGTCGCGCTGGCCT
>JBEKUD010000315.1:0-4194 GCA_049515395.1 Candidatus Sulfotelmatobacter sp.
GGCCAGCGAGAACGGCACGTTTGTGCAGTCGTTCAACTCCGATGGGCACGTGACTGGGACTGAAACCTACGACGGCGGCGGTTCCCTGATCAGTAAGACCACGAATGATTTTTCATCTAGAGGTGACGGACCCACGGTCTCGACCTCGCGAGAGGTGAAAATGGATGGAACGCAATCGACAACGAAGACTCTTGAGGGAGGCATTGATCCTGCCACTTGGTTGAGTCGCCAGACAACAACTAAAGACGGGAAGCCGCACACCGACTGGCTGATCCAACGTGACACGACTGGCAAGCCCGTAGCCGACGCGCTCAGGTTCGTGGGCGGCTCTTTCAACGAACGTGCGGTGCAACCAGATGGAACGATTGTGGAATGGAACACAAATACTGGGCACCAACAAAGACGCACACACATCAAACCGCCGACGCAAGTAATCGCGTTCTTGAGGTAGTCAACGACACGCCGGGGGATTATACGAAGACAACCTTCAAGTACGACGATGCGGGACGCCAGACGGAAATTGCCGATTACGACCGCTCTGGAAGGCTACTTCGCAAGAGCATCACGGAATATCAACAGGATGTGAGCGGGAACTGGATTGAGCAGAGAGAGTTCAACTGGGATGTCACGCTAGGGAACAAGCCGCCGAAGCTCGGCTTTGTGAATCGAAGGACGATCACGTACTACTGAGTTGGACAGGGCCTATGCCACGTGTCTAATTCGGCAGACTCTCGAATTCTTCGTCGCACTCATCGGGCCGAAAAACTTGCACTGACCTTCCGTAAAGCGACCAGAACCTGCTCCATTTTAGGTAAGCACTGTCGCCCCCAGCGGGCTCGTCCGTGCGGTGCGTGAGTGTCGCCAATGCTTCTTCTGCCGCTCCTCGGACACCACCGTCCGACTGCCCAAGGAAATCGATCAGTAGGGGAACTGCGTCTCGGCTTCCAGTATTGCCCAAAGCGTATGCAATCTCGTATGCGGGTATCGCATTTTCCCCCTGCAATCCCCGGATTAGCTCACGCAGAGCCTTCTCGCCACATAACAACCCAGCAGCCCGTGCTGCGATGGATGCGGAATAGCCGCGACGGGCGTTTGTGGCCTGCAACATAAAGTCGCAGTAAGCAGGGTCATTGGTTTCGCCAAGTGCCGTCATAGCGGATTGCCGGATTCCTTCGTCATCAGAGGCGGCCAATTCTGCAAGCCTCTTTTTCGTTCGAACTGTATTCAATTTCCTCAAGCCGCCGATAGCTGCTTGCGCAGTCTGTGGATTCTTGGACAGGTTCAGCACAACGTCTTCTAAGAACGGCTGCGGATAATCTGTCACGGCCTGAATTGCCAGCCACTCCTCACCAGCGTGAGCGGATGAGAGATCGCGCAGCACACCTTGGTAGGCCGCAACGAGAGCCTCGCGTTCCACAGGAACCATGTGAATTGTGATGATGGAGTCTATATCTTGTTGATACAGCGGAGCGTACGCGCGATCCTTTGCATATATCTGAACAGAACGTTTAGCCTCAACATCGTAATCTCCCGGTTCGTCCGGCAAAGACTTGGGCAGGAGATAACGGCGGCTCATGGTCTCCTTTGAATCTAGAGACACAATTCCCCATGCGCAGCTACCCGCGATTCCGCCGCCAGTGCACCCGTAAAGTCCGGGATTGCTTGTGGGCTGGAGGGCTGCGACAGCTTCAAACGACTGGAAGCAAGCGCCGTCGTCAACGCTGACGGTGTTTGAATTCATATTAGTGAGTTCGAAAACAACGAAGACTGGTTCACCGACCATATAGGCTGCCTTCTCTGGGCGGAACCTCCCGTGCAGTTCCTGTGAATACGCACCAGAGCACCCGGCACAAAAAGCAACGCAGGCGATAAATGTGCCTCGGAGCCAAGCCATAAGAAGGTTATCCAAAGCGATTAGACACCAGAAAAAGGCATTTGGTCTTTGGTCCTGTGGAAATCAACACCCCTTGAGTCCCTCTGGCCCGAAGGTATGCTGGCTGACCATCTTCCGCCGAGGCGAAACAGGGGGCGAAAGGCCGCCAAAAATGGGGCTGGAAAACGCACCCTTTGTAACCAGCGCGGGCAGGGGCTTAGAAAAGCCTTGAAATGGGTGCCGTTATGCACCTGCCTCCGGTCAATAAGTGCAATTGATGTTTCGCCAACTGACGGTCTAGCGGGCAAAATGAGTCTATGAACACCTCACGAATTGAGGACGCTATTATTTTCGCTGTTGGGGACCATTGGACGAAAGTTGCCAAGGTCATTGCCAAGGTCGCCGATGCGATGGGTAGAGATTTACCTAGCGGAGATGAAGGGTGCGAAGTAATCTCTGAGCACATCGAGGTTCTTATACGCGGCGGTCGCTTAGAGGCGCAGGGAAATACGAAAAACTGGCGTTTCAGCGAGGTCAGGCGATTAGACTCGAAGACTGCTCGGGTCAAGAGTCAATGAAATGGCGATGTAAGGCCAATCATCCTCATCCCGTTACAATGCTCGTGTGGCCAGCCTCCAAGCAAAGTTGTTGTTGCTCTTGCTCGCAACTTCCGCACTTCTGGAGGCTCAGGAAGTCAGAGTGGTCGATCTGTTGAATGTCAACCAACGCACCGAGCTACGATTTCCACCAGCCCCGTCCGACTGCATACCCGGCGAGCCGTGCGTGGGCGGCGGTGTCGGCGGCGGTAGCGTTGCTGATGGGGCACCCGACCCCACGCGACCCACGTGCGTTGGGCGTTGCGCTTGATAGCGTAGCGCCAACAGACATCACTCTGGACGCATTTGAAGCGGAGTTTCGTCTTCTCAACACAGGACTCGCTCCGATTAATGTCCCAGTCTGGCCGCATTTGAGCGACCTTCAACCATCGTCGGAATCGCAGCCGTTCTCCTATCTCAGCCTCGCTCTCGAAGTCCGCCTCTCTGGTACTGTCCCCGCGCAGGCATCCGGTGTTGGGTGGGTTGAACTGTATGGCTCTGCGGAGCGTGAGAACACGATCATCACCTTGAAGCCGGGAGAATGGGTTCGAGTGAAAGCGAAGGTAAAGCTGCACACGTGGCCAACCAAGCCAATCGAGGCGCAGCTACGAGGCGATTTCTGGTTCCATGACAACGTCTTCAAACCGCAAACTGGGGGTGCTTTCACTGAAGCGGTGAACGTATATCCAAATCACACCCTCTTTCCCGCCGTAGCGATACATTTCTCACCGACACACCACGCCACGCAAGAGTCTGCCCCACAGAAATCGTAGCTGTTGCAATCAGGCGATACTCAAAACCTCTCAACGAGATTGGGCAATCGCTACGATTCCTTGAGCGCAACTGAAGCGTTCGGCTGAATCATAAATGCTTCGACTCGATGTGGGGTGGGGCTGGCTCCTTCGGTGCACCGAACAATGAGCCAAGAACTCTTAGGGATCGTTCCCGCATTCTGTTGACTCGCATCCGCCACATCCTTAACATTGCAGCCTAAGTTCCCGACGATCCGTCATGATCGGTCAAACCATCTCGCATTACCGCATCATCGACAAGCTCGGTGGCGGTGGTATGGGCGTTGTCTACAAAGCTGAGGACACCGAGCTTGGCCGCTTCGTCGCCCTGAAGTTTCTTCCTGAAGACCTAATCCAAGACCCTCAAGCTCTGGAACGATTTCGTCGTGAGGCTCGTGCTGCATCTGCACTCAACCATCCGAATATCTGCACAATCTACGAAATCGGCAAGCACGATGGTCGATCTTTCATCGCTATGGAGTTTTTAGATGGGATGACCCTGAAACACCGCATCGCGGGAAAGCCGATGGAGACGGAGTCGATCCTTTCGCTGGCGATTGAGATTGCGGATGCCCTCGATGCAGCCCACGCGGAAAGCATCGTCCATCGCGACATCAAGCCTGCGAACATTTTTGTCACCAAGCGAGGACACGCGAAGATTCTGGATTTTGGTTTAGCCAAAGTCATGGTTGCACCTAGTTCTTCAAGCAAGATTGCGGCTCTCAACACGCAGACGGGTTCGGTGGACGCGGAGCATCTGACCAGCCCGGGCACCATGATGGGAACTGTGGCGTACATGTCGCCGGAGCAGTGAAGTTCGGCGCACCTTTGCCGATTTGGATCGGATTGAGGGAGAACTGAAAAAAGCTTCGAAAGCCATCACCTCGGTGTCCAGCTTGGTCACGAAGTACAGAGACCGATTGCAGGCGCTTTG
>JBEKUD010000316.1:0-4186 GCA_049515395.1 Candidatus Sulfotelmatobacter sp.
AAATCGCGCAAAGAACGCGCGATTCCCACTTTCCCCCAGCCGCGGCGACGGCGGGTCTTCGGTTACATTTCCAATGTCTCGACGATCGACCCCAGGGTTACATTTTTAAATGGCTTGACACGGCGCGCTTAGGTTGCACAGATTAGGTTGCCAGCTTTCGCTGACTTCCCATCCCAGCACTCCTAAAGAAGCCAAGGCGGAGTACGCGAAAACTGCAATAAGGTTGCAGTGAAACGTCGCGCTTGACTTTGCCGACGCAGGGTGTACTGTAGGTGAGTTCTGCCAAGCCTATTTTGATCCTCCCGCAGGCTTGGCTGCATTGGCTCTCGGGCCCCCCGACACCGTTGAGCGAACCATAGAATCTCCCCAAATTGGTTCGAATCTTCAACGCAAGGAGCCCTGCCGTGGCCACTCCCCCTATCCCAATCCCTGAATTAGAGCTCCTCGAAACGAGAGTGAAGCCGTGTCGCGAATAGGGCGCAAGTGTTGTCCTTATTGCCATTGTTCGGCACACATTTATGTTTCCAGATTCCAGACCCTCTTGGACATCGCGGCGATTGCGCTGCTGCTTCGCCCTGTGCGATGCCATGATTGCTTCTTGCGCTTTTATCGTCCTATGTTCATCAAGGCACCGCCCCCACCTGTCGTGTGCATGACCGAAATGCAATGGGAGGAACCTGCGGATTCAGACCAAGAGGATCGGCGCTCCGCATAGTGCCATCGAAGGCGAGTTCAGGCAGGCAACGACGGTAACCCTTCATCCCACACTTGGCGCGTCTGGAAGTAATTTGTGCCAATGCCTTGCAAGCGAAGACCTCGGAGGGTGCGGATGCCGATGCCGCCATTGTCCGGCGCTCTTGGGCTGCAAAGATTCCCCTTTGGAAAGACGCTGACCCCGACATCCCAATCCTGAAGCAAGCCAAAGCTGAGTATGCGAAACTGCAATAAGGGTGCGGTGAAAAGTCGCGCTTGACTTTGCCGACGCAGGGAGTAGTGTAGTTCCGTTTCGCCAAGCCCACTCTTTGGTTCGCTTGCAGGCTTGGCTGCATATAGGCCCCCCCGACACCGTTGAGCGAACCGAATAATCTGCCCAAATTGGTTCGAATCTTCAAGGAGGCCCGCTATGCCTGCCACTCCTGTCCCCGAATTGAAGATCGAAACGATAATAATCCCTGAAGAAATTCTTGTCCGTTGCAGTGGAAGGATTACATTTTCTAGTGCGCACATGCTAGAGATAACGATTTGCCGCCTTATCCCGCAGGCGAAGCACGTCTTGCTTGACTTAACCGATGTGAACTATATGGATGGTTCTGGTCTAGATGCTCTGGTCGAAGTGTGCCTGTCTGCCAAAACGCAACGTTGCCAAATGAGACTTATCAATTTGAACCAAAGATTGGCGGAATTGTTTCGAAGCACGATGTTGGCTTCAATATTCGAGGGACTTGAGTTCCCAGAATGATTCTTGATTAGTTTCCGGCTGAAGTGTCCAGTCTTCCCATGCAGACTCCGGTCAAAGAGCGCATCGCCAAGTTGCGGGAAGAAATAGTTCAAATTAGCGAAGCGAATCACCGATATGTGCAATATGGCAAGAAGATGCCCCGCGCAGCAGGGGATCATGAACGCCGACTTCAAAGGTTGCAGGAAATCCTCGATGAATTGGTGGCGCTCACCGACTGGAAAAAACTATAAAGTTTTCTGGTTGGTTTCGTCTTCTCAGGGCCGCATCGCGACAGGTTTATCGCTCCGACCGCACAGTATCAGCGATTTTGCCTGACCAATCCTGACGCGACTCATTTCAAAACTGAGCACTCTTGAACAGACATCAATGAGTCCGCGTTATACCTTGACCAACATAGGACATACGAAGGAACGGATACCTTTTCTGTTCCGCATGTTCCTCTTGGTGGTGCAGACACGGCAACGCTGCACCACCCCCTCAAACGCAATGGACACGATGCTTAACTATCTACGATGTCCATCATGAGCGAAGAAACGCCCGAATCCGAACTCACGCGGCTCCTCAAGGAACAAGGTAAAACGCGAGAGGATGAGGTCTTCATTGGACAATCGCCCGCAGAACGGGTTGCATACGAGAGCAAAGCGGATCGCATTTACGAACTGGAATGTGATTTGGTCGAGCCAGTCCATCGGGGCTTACGGAATCTGGCTCTACATATCGCCAACGAGCGTCTTTTGTCGGAGAGGGCGGGCGACTACACAAGCAGACTCCATAAAGTGACCTGAACAACCGGAGTGCTCTCCTACTGATATTTCAGTGCGCCGTGAAGGACTTGTTGCACCGGGCGTATCTCTCGGGAAATCTGCGAACGAACCGCAAGTGCCCGAACAAGCGACCGCACACGTTTGACCGAACGGTGGTCTGATAGTTTCCGAGAGGAGGATGAAGATTAATACGTCCATGCAGGATGACAAATTCAGTGTTGAGGAGCACGGCTTTGCTCCCTTACGCCGGGCGGAAGTGCCCAACTCGCAATAAATGTTCGCCAATTTTTGTTTCTCGCTTTGGTTGCCGAGGCTACGGGCAACCCCTGCAAAAACGCTTCGGCGACGAGATCACCGGGGTTGCAGTCAACTTCGAGGGTGAGGGTGTTACTCAAAGGTGCACCCAACATTTTCTCGATCCACTTTGCATAGGTCTGCCCGAAGCGAGGATTGTCTCTATTGACGAGGTGACGCTCTCCTACCTGAAACTGGCATGCCCCGGTATCGACCAGAGCACACGGACAAGGCTTCTGGATTCGATTCTTGGGCTGATCGACGGCGAAGATCGCAGCTTGCCGCGGAAGAAGATCACGGACTCTCACGCTGTCGAAATGGTGTGGAGGCCCAGCCAGTGCGTTCGCAATCAGACGGGCAAGTGCCCCCTGTTCGTGTTCGGCAAACAACTGGCTGAAGAGATCAACGAGTTCTTTAAGGGGGATGAATGAGGATACTGATCGGGAGGATGATCCACCATCGTAGGTGCAGACAATCGCGCCATTATGGATTCTCGCCCTCACTTCTGTCTAACCTTGGGGAGATTGTTCCTTTCGCACTTTGGGTATCGGCAATGAAAACCCCGGTAATTAGGTCGCGGCGCTGGTTGGTGTTGGAATGTAGGGTGCAGAGACGCAGAGACGTGTCATGAATCCGAGCACGACAGGTGATTCAAAACACTAGTTTCGGTAGGTTTTTGCCCTAATCGTAGATGCTGGTCGCATTTTCTCCCCCACGACTCGAACCAGTCAGCACTCCCTCTGACTGAGGTAAGCAAACATAAAGAACTCGAATCCCCCTACACGGAGGTGTCCATGACCGACCGCAGCCAGAACGGTTTTAGGGCAGAGCACGTTCTTGTCGTTGACGACGAAGAGGCGATACGCAAAATTATCGTTTCCATCCTCGTCGCAGCCGACTACGAGTGTCATGAGGCTGCATCGGGTCTCGAAGCACTGTCCCTGCTATCCGGAGACACATTCGATCTCGTGCTTTACAACCTGATGATGCCGCTGCACAATTTTGACGGCATCGGACTGCTGGCGCGCACCACGAAGCAGTGTCCCGACATACCCGTGGTGATTGTGACAGCGGTGCACGACGTTTCCATAGCTCTCACCACCATGCGTAACGGCGCTTTCGACTACTTGACGAAGCCCTTTGAACGGGAACAGTTGCTAAACGCGGTAGCACGGGCTCTGAAAAACCGTCGCCTCAAGCTGGAACACCGAGCATACGTTTCCAGTCTGGAAGCGCAAGTAGCCACCCTCAGTGAGCAGTTGTGTGTTAGGGAATCACAACCGCAAGTGTCGCGACAGCCTATAGATAGTAAGGTATGAGCGTGGCAAAGACGAAGAAGGAAAACATAGCGGAGTTGTCCGCCGCCGCCCGCACCGCTTGAACAGCTTTCACACGTTCTTAAGTTCCCAATGCGCCTGCGTTTCTAATGGACGATTGAGTGGACTCGTCGCCCTGTAATCACTGCACCCTTTAGTTCCATCCTATACAATCAGACCCGCTATAAATCTTGAGGAGGAACGATAATGGCAAATCTAGAGAATGCGCTCCAGCAGCTTCGCGCTGAGCATGGTAGGGCGCAATTAGAGGTAGAGAAATTAGGGCAAGCAATTTCAGCAATCGAGTCGTTAGATGGTTCGGGAGCATCCCGAAACGGAAACCAACCGAAGCG
>JBEKUD010000317.1:0-4168 GCA_049515395.1 Candidatus Sulfotelmatobacter sp.
CTTCACCCGGGTCGGGAGTGGTCTCGGTCAGGCGCTGCTGGTTGTAGGTCTGAATCTGTGCAGCGATGCTATTGATCTGACTGGCCGTGGAAGCAATGCTTGTGTCTAGCTGTTGCGAGGTCTGGGATAGAGAACTGGCTAACCCTTGAACGGCGGACGCGAGAGTGCCGGCGCTGGCGAGCACGGACTCTTCCGCGGTGGGGTCGTTCGGGGTGACACTCCAGGCGGAGAAGCTTTGAAAGAGCGCGCCCAGGGCGGCTGCGACGCCCGAGTCGCCTGAGGCATCGAAGAAGCTTTGAAGCGTACTCGTAGACTGAGCTTGGGCAGTGTACTGGCCGAGCGTCTGGGTCTGCTGTTCCAATTGCTCCTCGGCGTACGGGTCGCGCGAATTGTCGAGCCCCGCCGATGTGACTCCTCCGGCGAGACCGGTGGCCACGTCAAGAGGCATCGCCTCGAGATTTAGGCTCTGAGCCGCGTATCCGGACGTCGACGAATTGTTGACGTTGTTCTGAATTACGCTAAGCGCCTTCTGGTAAACGCTTAACGCGCTACCGGCTGCACCCATCATCGCGAAAAGACTCGACATCGCCGCTATCCTTGCAATTCGCAGGCCCCGGTGGAAGGGGGCGGAGCAACCGAGTTGCCCTTCGGCGCATAGGTGAGAGACGTCAAACCGAGCCGCATCGAAGCGCCGCGATACAGCGCCGCACAGCCATCGGCAACACGCATTGTGCCGGCGATCTCGCGTTTCAACAATGCGATTTCACGACGAAGCTCCGCGCAATCATCGGGTATCCCATGGCGAACCTCCGCGTCGGCTTGACGCATCTCGGTTACGCTGGTTTCCAGAAGTTGGAAAGCCCGGTGCAGCTCGTTGATGTCCGCCCCTCCGCAGATCTGGGCCGACAGCCGCAGGCTCGCGCGAGCGGCGCGGACGCAATCAGAAGGCCGTCGCCGCATCACCTGTCTTCCTCTATGGGACTCGAGGCAATCGCGCCTGAGATCAGCGCCCGGCTGGTTTGCATCGAATCCACTTGATAATCTCCTCGCGCGTAAAGGGCGGCCAAATGACTGACACGAGCGCCCTGCTGTTCGGCCAGTGCGCCCACCGACGTGGCGACGTTGCCGGAAAAGGAAGAGATCTCAACCTGGTCGCCGCTGCTGCCGGCTACGGAACTGGCGAGCGTGGACGCTCCCGCTCGTGCCGCGTTCTCGGCGGGAGCGGGCGGAGGAGGCGCTGCGGCGGCGATTACGTCATTGTGAATGCGGATGCTCATCGGAGATGCTGAAGACCTCCGAGTAAAAGGCTTGCACAATCAGGGCCATACTGCTAGACGGAAATGGAGAAACAACCAATGTTAACTCCAGTAAGTTAATTTAACCTTCCTAAATACTGGATAGAATCTTAGCAGCGTCAGGAGTTCTATTATGACCATGGCGCAAGAATTGTTGCGAATTGAAAACCCCGAAGGTACTACTGCCCAGGCGGATTGGTGTAGCACTCTGGCGGGTTTTGGTGTGACTACGGTTCGCAATCTGTCAGAGGTGCCCCCTGCGCTGTCGAGGCAAGAGTTCGACTGCGTTTTGATCTCCGGAGAGGCACGCGATAGCACCGCGGGGGACGCACTGGAGCTGGTGCACGCGGTGGATCCCCAGCTTCCCGTGATCGTCTGGAACCCCGAAATGTCGGCCACGGAAGCAGTTAGGCTAGTCCGCGCCGGCGCATATTATTGTCTGGGATACCGGGACGGCCTGGATACGCTGCGCGATTGGTTAGAAAGTGCGATGCAAGAAACGTGCGAGCGAAGACGGGCGCTGGATCGAGCGTCAAAATCCGAGCCGTGGTGCAGCCTGTTGGTGGGAGAGAGCCGGCCAATGCAGGCGGTGATTGAGACCATCCGGCTGATCGGCGGTCGCCGCTGCACGGTCCTGATTGGTGGTGAAACGGGTACGGGCAAAGAACTGGCGGCGCGCGCGCTTCACATGGCTGGCCCCCGCTCCGGTCAGCCCTTAGTCGCGGTTAATTGCAGCGCCCTTCCCGAGAACCTACTGGAAACTGAGCTGTTCGGGCACGTCAAAGGCGCGTTCACCGGGGCCATTCAAACCCGAGTGGGACGTTTCGAACGGGCGCATAAGGGCACCATGTTCTTGGACGAGGTCGGCGATATGCCGCCCGAACTGCAAGCTAAGTTACTGAGAGTGCTGCAGGACC
Source organism: Candidatus Sulfotelmatobacter sp. (assembly GCA_049515395.1). GTDB lineage: Bacteria > Acidobacteriota > Terriglobia > Terriglobales > Acidobacteriaceae > Sulfotelmatobacter. Next base: position 2,213 of record JBEKUD010000317.1, read on the forward strand.
GCGAAATTCAGCGTGTGGGGAGTTCGGAAACCATCAAAGTGGATGTGCGGGTGATCGCAGCCACCAACGTAAACCTGTTGGAACGCGTCCGGCAAGGGAGATTTCGCGAGGATCTGTATTACCGGCTGAACGTAGTACCTCTGGAGATGCCGCCGCTGCGGAAGCGCGGGCGAGATATCACCTTACTAACAGAGCACTTTGTCAGTAAGATCTGTCAATCGGAGGATCTCCCTGTCAAAAAAGTGACACCCGAGGTGATGGAGGCGCTATGCAACTGCTCCTGGCCTGGAAACGTGCGGCAACTTGAGAACTCGGTGGAAATGGCCGTGGTGTTGAGCGGCGACAGAGAAGTCCTGTTTGCGAACGACTTCGGCTTGCAGCCCAGTTCCCCCATCAACGTGATCCCGTTTGAGAACCCGGCGATGCCGGTCTCCGCATCGGAAAACGTGGATTTCGAAACGGCCGTAAGCCGTTTCGAGAGAAGCATCCTGGAGAAGGCGCTGCAAAAGACAGCGGGTAATAAGACTGCAGCCGCGGAGCTACTCGGGCTGAAACGGACCACCCTGATTATGAAGCTGCGAAACTTCGGGAACCTGCCTGCAGTATGCATCGCGCAATGATCGCGTTATCACTCGCCTCATCTTCGAAGTGAATGGCCTTGCAGCAGTTATGGGCCTTTTGGTGGTCTTGGAACTGGCCGCGAGCGGCCTGGTACGTTTGGTTTGCCTCGCGCACCAAGCTCCGAAAGCCTTCGATTCCGTCGGGGTCGCCCGTGCGGAAGGCCGCCACAAGCATTAGATGACGCCGGTCGTACTCTTCCAGCGCATCCAGATATCCGCTAAGTAGGGTCTTTCCTTGGTTACACATATTCGATCCCCCCCATTGAGGGTGCCTCCCAACTTTGAGGGTAGTTTCATTATAGCAGAAAAAATCGATTTTGCACTCTTAAATTGTGCCTAACTCGGTCCACTTATCTCTTTTTTTTGTTACGGGACTACGGAACGTAACAGTACATGTTCGGTTACTTGATTGTTGTTGTTAGTGTTATCGAATGAGCTCGTATTAACACAGTTAGGGGGTGGTGCGATGGTCTTATGCGGGATATCCGGAGTTCAAGCAGGCTGAGTCGTCGACTTAGCGGAACCGTCCGCCGCCGGCAGCCCGTGCTCGTCTTTCAACTTCTGGATTTTCACTAGGAGATCGACTTCGTTGCGCGGCAATCGCAGGGCACCGGCTATGGTGGCGGCCGATTCGCCGCGACGCTGCATGCGCAACGCTTGAGCGCGCCGGGTCAGATTCAAGTTCTGCCCAGTCAGACACGCCACATCGGCTGTTTCCAGGTCCTGCCGTGAGGCAGCCAGACCGGCAGCCGCCGCCGAATCGCGGCTTTCGGTGAAAGAGCGCCGCACCAGTGCGATCTCTTTCTTCATCGAGAAGAACAGCGCAAGGCAGCCGACTAGCGCGAGTGCCAGAAACGAATACTGCCCGATGGGACCGGCGATCCAATCGAACCGCATTAGTGCGCTCCTGATATGACGCGCTCTCGCTCGCTGCTCATATCCAGCCGTTCGCGATTGCTCGATATTTCGGTTATGCGCACCGCGTGGTTGCCTTCCGCCATCACCATCTCGCCGCGGGCCACCACCCGGCCGTTTACCAGCACCTCGACGAGCTCTTCAGGCGCGCTATCGAATTCCACCAACGAGCCGGCGTTGAAGCCCGCCACATCGCCAAAGGTCATTTGCGCCATACCTAAACGGATGGTAACGGGCAGTTCGACGTCCAACAGCACGTCCAGAGTTTGCGCGTTCATACTTTCTTCCTGGGTTGGGATAGCCAGACTCGCTGGAGATGGCTGCGGAGCCTCAGAATGGACTGCGTGCGCAGTTGAGCGACTCGGGAGAGGTGAACACCGAGGACCGTGCCAATTTCTCTCAGACTTAGTTCCTCGTAGTA
>JBEKUD010000318.1:0-4062 GCA_049515395.1 Candidatus Sulfotelmatobacter sp.
ATCTCGATTCGTCCAACTCCGGAAATGGCCAAGGCATTGGAGGCCGCGGCGCGCGAGGCTCTACAGAGGCGATCTGACGAAGCGATTTACGCCCGGCGCAACAATGCCGTGGAGCAGGAGCGTCGAATCAAGGAGAGTGAACTCAATACGGAAATTGCAGTGGAGGAGAAACAGCGGCAGATAAGAGAAGCACAAATGGCGGCGGAAATTGCCATTGAACAGAAGCGGGCTGAGTTGATGGGCCAAAAAGTCGAAAACGACCGGAAGGAAGCCGATAGCCGCGCCTATATGTTGGAAGCGATCTTGAAGCCAGTTCGAGAGATAGACTGGAGAACGCTCATGACGGTTTTTCAACAGGGTACCGATCCAAGAACCATGATAGCGCTGGCATTTCAAGAGATGGCGACTAATGCGCAGAAAATCGGTGAACTGAATATTTCTTCGGAGCTACTGAATTCCCTGCTCGCTACTAGAGTGAGCAGTCCCACTGTTCCAATGTCCTCGAAAGGCAAATAGCCGTGGATGCCGAGAGGAAAGGTTCCCGCGCTAGAGAGGCATACAAGAAAATTGTACTGGTAACTCGAAAGACGAGGCTCGCCGGACTGGTCGAACGGTTCAACACGGAGGCCCAGGCGAGGTTTTATATCGAGCACGCAGGCGGAGATTTCATCGAATACCAGAACGAAAACGACGCGTACCGCAGGTCGCTCGACCTTGTGAGACGCTCCATCGACCTGGGGCTAAAAGTCCAGTTGATTGATCGCGAGCTTGTACCAACATATTCCTTCCTCGCGGAGGACCTTGTCGTGACGTTGGGGCAGGATGGGTTGGTTGCAAATACAGCGAAGTACGTTGGGCGGCAACCGATTGTAGCAGTCAATCCCGACCCCGGGCGATTCGATGGAGTTCTGCTGCCATTTCTGCCAGGCCAATTGGCCGCCGTCCTCGAAGAAGTTTTATCCGGGCAATTTCGAGTTTGGACCATAACCTTAGCCGAAGCAAAACTCAATGACGGGCAGAGGTTGCTTGCGTTCAACGATTTGTTTATTGGCGCACGGACCCACGTTTCGGCCCTCTACCGAATCCGTTGGAACCATGATCAGGAGGCGCAATCCTCGAGTGGAATCCTTGTGTCAACAGGGGCGGGAACAACTGGTTGGATGTCGTCGGTGTTTAATATGGCTTCGGGCGTTGCACATCTGGCCGGCGGGAATGAGGTGCGACCGATCCGCATAGGATGGGAAGATCCACGACTGTTGTTCGTCGTACGCGAGCCATTCGTGAGTCGCCACTCGAGTGCGAGGCTGATTGCGGGAATTGTCGAAAAGCAACAAAGTCTGGATGTGGAATCGCTGATGCCTACCGGTGGGGTAATTTTCAGTGATGGGGTCGAGTCCGACTATCTGCAATTCAACTCCGGAGCAATCGTTCGCATCGGGGCAGCCCAGGAGCGGGCGCATCTCGTTATAGGGTGAAAAGAGGTGGATTTGCGGGTTACGGTTGATATCGTCATATTTACGGTGCGGGATGAAGCCCTTCAGGTGTTGCTCGTGAAGCGAGGGGTTCCGCCGTTTCAGGGACAGTATGCCATCCCAGGCGGGTTCACCCACGAAGAGGAGTCGCTCGAGGACGCGGCCCTTCGAGAGCTGTACGAAGAAACTGGCGTACGAGATGTTTTTCTCGAGCAACTCTACACCTTTGGCGATCCGCGTCGCGATCCACGCGGAAGAATCATAACCGTTGCCTACTATGCCCTTATTGCTTCGGACAAGCTTTCAGTGACCGCGGGCGCTGATGCAGCCGAGGCGAAATGGTTCTCTTTGGAAAAATTGCCAGCGCTGGCCTTTGACCACTGTCGTGTGCTTGCCTATGCACTCGAGCGACTACAAAACAAATTGGAATACACCACGGTTGGATTTCAGCTTCTTCAGGAGAAATTCACATTGAGTGAGTTACAAGTTGTGTACGAAGCGATTCTGGGAAAGCGGATGGACAAGCGAAACTTTCGACGAAAGATCCGCCAACTGGGGATCCTCAAGCCGTTGCGGGAATGGCGAAGGACTGGGAGAAAACCAGCACAGTTGTTTCGATTTGCAGCGCGAAGGATCGCAGACCTGTGAATTCAGCTCAACTTCCACGCTAACGAGGTGCGGAGAGGTCAAATGTTTCCGCGACGTTCTGGCGACCGGAGGTGGCGACGCGAATTTCGGTGTCCTCGGGCTCTCTTGCTCAACGCAGGGATGCCAGATCGAAATCAAGGATGACCTGCTCACCTTCAGGCGGGATAACTTGAATCGTGATGGTATCGGAGGGAACGTTTTCGGCGAGAAACTCGAACACGAGTGTCGCGCCAGTCAGAGTACAACCTCCCTCATTGCACAGGAGATTCGGTTGCCCCGACGAGGAAATGGGCTTGATTGGGTCGTTCTTGAAGAAGAAATTCACCTGAAACACCTTCCAGAAGTCGTAGGGGCGGGGCATGAGTCCGGTGTTGGCATCCTGTCCTGACCCGGCGGGGCGGGGAATGAAAGCTCCATAAGTATCCGTGAAGAGGATCTGAATGAGGGCCTTAACTGTCTCCGCGTGTTTAGCGTGTTCGAGCGCGGCCTGTTGTGCGCTGTAGCCGACGGTTCTGTCTTTGGAATCAAGTACGGTCAGAGCATAGGGCGTGAACATCGTGATGGAGGCAATGTGAGGACCGGAATCAGGAGGAGCTAGAGACATGGTGTATTTCTGCAGAAAGCGCGCCATGGTTTCGTCGCGGCGTTGGCCGAGGAAGTAAGCATCGCGGACGGCCGTGTCCGAGAGAGGCGTGTCAAACGCAAAGGAAGAAACGGGGATGACAAGAAATGCGGCCATGAGAGAAGTGAGGAAGCGGAGCCGGGTATGCAGCATAACGTGCCTCCACTATCTAAGACGTACGTAACAAGGTAGCAGGTTTCAGATGCGGCGGGGCGTGTTGGGGAAGTCAAGCCAGACCTTGATGCCGCAGAAGTGCGAGCCTTTGGTGCAGAAGGGTAGAAGCAGCGCTCGTGGCTTGCTCGGGCGTTGCAGATCCAGGCTTCCGTATACAGACTTCTGGGTGCGTGCTAAAATTGCGCCATGTCACAGAAGCAGCTAGCATCGGCGATTGAGCGACGCTTCCGTTCCATGAGTCGCAGAGAGCGAATCGCGAAGATTCGGAAGCTGGCTAGCACTTCGCCCGAAGATGATCGTTTTATGCGTTCGACTTTTCCCGAACTTTACCGTGAAGCGTTCAGAGTTACGCCGCGCGGGGCGGGTGCGCGCTCGGAATCAAGCCAGAAGCGTGCGCGAGCCGGAGGGCTTCGCTCGAGGTAAGACCCAGCAGTTCACCCCATTCGACCACCAGTTTCCGCCTTCTTTCGCTCCCATACTCGCCGCCCAGGATTTCTCGAAGGATTTCCGCGTCGGACAAGCCAGCCTCACGAGCAGCTTTGATCAATCGAATTTTGTTCGCCACGCTCATAGTTGGATAGAGCCTAGCACAAAGGTGTCATTATCGTCGGAGTCGGAAAGCGTGGAATGACTGGGGACTAGATACGGCGGGGCGTGTTGGGAAAATCGAGCCAGACCTTGATGCCGCAGAAGTGCGAGCCTTCGGTGCAGATGGGCGTGGTGATGCCGGCGCGAAGGTGGCAAGGCGGGCCGATGTAGCGAGAGAGTTCTGGCTGCACCGCGCGAAGTTCCGCGATTTCATCCATGGATGCGTTGTAGATCTCTTCCTGGGCGTTGAAACAGGTACGCATGGTCCATTTGTGAAGCAGGTGGAGTAGCGAGCCGGTTTCGACGAGGCGAATGGATTTGGCGTTGGGCAGAAGATAGAGAGCGATTTCGGGCGGCACGCCACGGTCGAGGAGTTGATTTTTGGCGGCCCAGGCGTCGCGCATGGCGCGGTCGTAGATTTCCCTGGCGCGGGGATTATCGGCAATAAGCTTCGGCGTTATGTAGTCCGGGTCGCGCGTGTCGGCGAGAGTCAGAAGGGGGCGCGAGCCGGGAACCATGCGATGCCGCTGATCCTGGCTGTCCGCAGTGTGGCTGATT
>JBEKUD010000319.1:0-4059 GCA_049515395.1 Candidatus Sulfotelmatobacter sp.
AGTTCGGAAGGCACATCGGGATTCAGCCGCACCGCGGGAGTAGGAGCCGCGTCGAGAATGGCTTTGCAGATAACCGCGGAACTCTCGCCACGGAAAGGCAACTGTCCGGTAGTCATCTCATAGAGAACGGCTCCGAACGAGAACAGATCGCTCCGCGCATCCAATTCTTTCGCACGAACCTGCTCCGGCGACATATACGCCACCGTTCCCACCATGGTGCCCGGACTGGTCAGATGCTCCTCGTCCAATGAACCCGTCTGCGTGTTAAGAGACGCAATGTTGCTCGAAGAACTGCCTGCCAGACTCACCTTCGCCAGTCCGAAGTCCAGAATCTTGGCATGCCCACGCTTGGTGACGAAGATGTTCGCGGGCTTGATGTCTCGATGAACGATCCCTTCCGCGTGGGCGGCATCGAGCGCGTCCGCAATCTCAATGGCAAGAGAAAGGATCAGTTCGGTTTCCATCGGTCGCCCGCCGATACGATGTTTCAGCGTCAGTCCATCCAGAAACTCCATAACAATGAAGGACTGCCCTTCGTACTTCCCAATCTCGTGGATGGTGCAGATATTGGGATGGTTCAGTGCGGAGGCAGCACGAGCCTCACGACGAAATCGTTCCAGAGCCTGAGGGTCTTGGGTTAGGTCTTCAGGAAGAAACTTCAGGGCGACGAAGCGGCCAAGCTCGGTGTCCTCGGACTTGTAGACCACACCCATGCCGCCGCCGCCAAGTTTCTCAACGATGCGGTAGTGCGAAATGTTTTCACCAATCATGACGGATCGCGGGGAACTCAGGGTGCAATGGTAGGGATGGAATGAAGGCGAGTCAACAGAATGCGGAAAGCCAGTGGGACGCCGAGGTCGGCCTTCACCTCTGAGCGAATCCCTAAAAAACCTAGAGAGCAGCGAAGTTGCCTTCGCTGCCCTCAGTTTGCCCCAAGTACTTTCGCAAATTTCTTCTAGCTCAGTTCGCCAGCGGACTAGTGGTGTAGCAAGCTGTGTTGACAATCGGAGTAGTGCCACCAGCCGAAACCGCTGACCGCACCGTACCGTCTTCAACCGCGCAATAATATTTGCTTCCGCTCGACGCGCTGGTCGGTGTAGCGGTCGTCAAGAATTGGGTAACGGCGTTAGTCCCCGGTGCAGCGGCAAACTGGTAGCCGCTCTTACCTTTGGTGCTGGTGGTGGTGGCGTTGCCGTTACCGTTGGTGGCGAGGTTCTGGTCGATCAAGCAGGCACCGGATGAACTTGGCGTGCAAGGGGCGACTCCGCCCAAGGTGATCAGGCTGGCTGCATATCCGATGGTCGGATAAGACGTGACATACCCGATTTCGCCAGTGATGATGGTGCGTTCTCCGGCGGCCGCGGACGAATCGTCGGCTGCCATCTTAGCTCGCATCAGGTTGGGAATAGCAATAGCTGCAATGATCAAAATGATAGCGACCACAATCAACAGTTCAATCAGTGAGAAACCCTGTTGTTTTCGCATCCCGACCCTTTTCCCCTTTTTCAAAATAACTCATGATATTTGCACTTTTCTATCCAACCTCGTAGGTAACTTCGGTTACCGCGTGCTTTCGGGCAGTTCCTTATGTTTTCACTGACATCGCCAAACCTTGGTATGAGTCTGCCGCTTTTCGCGGGCAGCGCTGTGCGGGAACGTCAATCGACACCGACAGTTCTTGTCAGCCGAAACCCTGAGATGATTCGGATAGGCTCCTTGATGCGAGTGCGAATCATCCTAAGCAGCAGAAGCCGCTTAACTAGCGAGACATCGCTGTTACACGCATTGACCTTGACAGTCCAGTTCTCAAAGAGCGTAAACGCCTGATTTAAACAGTTAGGCGCACAAAAAGCGGATACTGTCACCATCGGCCAGCGGCCCGGCGGAAGGCGTCAAGGCTTGCAAGTCTTCGCGCCGGACCACAGCATTTGCATTCTGCACAAGGTTTGAGGGCCGACCCGAATCGGCGGCATTTCCTTTCCGTCAGGCGTAGCTTCCTTGAGTCCATCGTTGCTTTCCGCCATGAAGTCGTACATTATCCCAGCATGAGACGTCTTTTCGTGTTCCGGTATTCCGCAAGCATGAATGAATTCGTGGACGATGATTACTTCCTTCTTGCCCTTAGTTGGCTTCTTGCTCTTGCCGGGTAGAAATACCGCCGCAAAAAATATCGCGTTCAGCTTATGATCGGTGAGTGTGATGGTTTCTCCGTGAAGCCAATCCAACGTAAAATCTCTAGTTGTTTTGATTGTGTCAGCACCATACCTGTATTGTTCGGGTCCATTAGCCAGAATCACAACGATATTTGCAGACTTCTCCTTTTTTTCGGCGACAAGGCTTACGCCGAACGCTAGGTTGTTAAAGCTCGCGATCGCCGTATTGACCGAATCTGTCCACGCGCCCGCTTTGTTAAAGACGGTCAGTTGTCCCGTGCTTGCGATTCGCTTTAGCCATGGCGTTGGCATCTGATGGGAATCTCCGTTGTGACATCAAAGCGGCAGAAATCGTACACTATTTCGCCCGGCCCGTGTAGGCTTTTTGTTTGGAGCGCCACCTGAGCGCCCCGTCGCCGGATGTGGATGTTACAGGGCGCTGGGTTCGGATGGGCTACCCACCATCACTTGCAGTAAGGCGCGACACGTGCTTCTAGTCCGTCTCATATGGGTTGCGCGAGTTGGCCTTAACGATCTGCGCGATAAGGCGACGGATAATCGCCGGGTCCATAACTGTCGCAAATCGCCATTATGCTCACTGACCCGAATGCGGAGCAAGACGGCACAAATTCGAGCCTTTCCTGAGCCCTGTCGTGCGCTGGTTCGGAAGGGGGTAGTTTTCGGGCAGTCCTGAGAGCCGCAAGTGCCGCTCTTTCAACGCGGCAGTTACTATTTAGTAAGAGCCCAAGTCGCTGGCCCACGGGTATACCTTTTGACCACCTTCACTGCGGCAGCCCGATCCGGCGCAGCAGGTCGGCGTAGCGGGGGTCAGAACGGATGGGATCAAATCCCGGAAACGCGCTCATCTCAACAACCAAGTCCTCGTGCTCCTCATAGGCCTTTTCCAGCATTGAGAAGGCAGCGTCTCTGTCCCCTAGTGCTACATGGATTAATGCCACGTCAGCGGAAGGTACAAACCTTTCTTTGGACAGAGCTTTCAACTCTTCCAATACACTAAGTGCTTCATCCGTTCGACTCGCAACCGCATATGCGCGGCCAAGCGCAGCGAGATGGACTAAGCTGCCGCCGGAAAGTTCGGTCGCTCTTTTCATTTGTGCAATGGCCTCGTCATACATACCCAACTGCTCGTAGGTCAGGCCCAAGCCCCAGTATGCAACGGGGAAGTTTCCATCGAGGTCTAGAGTCCTGCGGTACTGCCGTATCGCTTCGTTGTACTCACGCGCCAAGTAGAAGCACCACCCTTTGTCCGCGCTGATAATCAAGGACAGAGGATCGAGGCTCTCGGCACGATTAACTTCGACAAGAGCCTCTCTGTGGCGGTTCATGGCACTGAGGAACAGTGCATACCAGAGATGTGCGGTAGCGTAACCGGGCTTAAGTTCAATCGCATGCCTGAACTCCCGCTCGGCTTCACTCCAGTCCCGATCAAGAAATGTTTTTGCATATCCCAGCGTGCTGTGCGCCTCGGCAAGCGAAGGATCAAGTTCCAGCGCTTTCAACGCGGCTGCTTTCGCTCTTGGGAAGCTTTCACTCGGCTGCGAAACACCGTAAAATCCGGCTCCCTGCAAGAGATAACAGTCGGCCAGTGCTGCGTGGAAAAGGGCGTCCGTTGGCGCCTTTTCTAATGACTGCTGGAAGAATTCAATGGCTTTTCTGAATCCTTCCTGTGTTCGCTTGTTCCAGTGATACCGACCTCTGAGATAGCAGTCGTAAGCCTCTGGATTACTCGCCCCCCTGTGTCTACCGAGCCATTGTTTCTCGTGAGGCGTTACCAATATCTTGATTTGGCGAGCAATCGATTGTGCGATCTCTCGCTGCAAATCCAGCACGCCCCGCATGTCCCGATCATAGTTTTCTGCCCACACATGCTGGTCGCTTGCAGCAT
>JBEKUD010000320.1:0-4049 GCA_049515395.1 Candidatus Sulfotelmatobacter sp.
TCTTTCAGGTCCCAAGCCCGTGCCGTCGCCAGTTTACTGACCAGCAGCGCCTGCAGTTTTTGCCGGGCTCGCCCCCGTACCCGACTGCCACGGCGCAACAACGTCCAGCGCATGTGCTTGAGGCGCTGCCCCGCTGCCTTGCCCTCGGCCCGCAACCACGTGCTCTCCCCCCGCCGCACTTGGTCCACCGCCTGGTTCAGGTGCGTCGTGATGTGGAAGCGATCGAGCACATGCAAAGCCTGACTGGTCTCCGCCATCACGATCAAATAAGGTTGCCACATATCGCTGCACAGCCCTGTCCCGCGCTGGTTCGGAAGGGGGTAGTTTTCGGGCTGCCCTGAGATGAGAGCCGTAAGTGTGCCGATCCTTCAACGCGGCAGTTACTATTTAGTAGGAGCCCGAGTCGTTGGCCCACGGGTATACCTTTCTAACCACGAAGCAGCTTTTCGACTGACGAAGGCTCCCGTTTGGGTGCGATGCTGCGAACAGTTCCCATCATAGTTTCGTCAAACGATTCAGACACCCTCATGTATGCGGCGAGCTTTTCGAGTGATAGGCGCTGGAATTGTCCCTCTATCTCCCTTCGGTTGAGGCTTCGCTCACAACATCTCCGAACATCATTGAAAAGCCCCGAGATTCATCGCTTCCTCCATCCACCAACGCAAATCCGGCAAGTCTTGCAACCCCCATCATCGCCCTTCTGCCGATGCTGTGCTATACCTCCGCGCATCAACAAAGGGACATAACTCGGTACCTGTGGCATATGCGCGGATGTATAGTACCGAAGTTCGCTCGCGGCGACCCAATGTCTGGTGTAATCGAGGGTAGGGCGCGTTCATATTGGGATGAACCCTAACTGAAGCGTTGAGGGAGAGGTTTCTTTCATGACTCCTAAGATTTCGGAAATTGAATCGCCTATGTCGGATTGGTCCATTGAAGAACTACGGGCCTTCTTTTGCTGCGTTCGCGCAGGTAACTTTGTTTCTGTCCCGGACACCCGTGAGGACTTGGTAGTCTGCTCCAACACCGAATTGTTCTGGGCTTACAATTCCAGAACAACAGCGCAAGCAAAACAGTCCGCCGACGAGCTAAGAGAGAAAATGTACAACCGATCACCAGAAAGAATGAAAACAGACATTTCAAAGCCCCAGCCCGCAAAAGAACTGCATGAATACGGTTCCGTGCTTAGCTATGAGTATTTGCTCCGAGAAGTATGCAAAACAATAAAGATAGGCGGCTTTAATATTGAGTCGCTTCCGGCACTGGAGGTATACCTCATATCATGCCCCTGAGTCAGTTACTAAAAAGCTCCCCCGGCGAGTCGAAGCCTGAACTCCAGCTCCTCCTGAATGTCGTTACCGAGAGCCTCTGCGGGTTGGACACAGCAGGAAACGTGACGTTCTGCAACGACGCCCTTTTAAAGATGACCCAGTATAAGACCGAGGAAATAATCGGAAAAAACCTCGACGAATTGCTGCATCACAGCTCGCAGAATGAAACCACCTATGCTTCCAAGGAGTGCACATTATCCAAAGTACTCGATTGCCCGCGGGAGATTCATATCGTCGGTGACCTATTTTGGCGAAAGGATGGAACCTACTTCCCCGCCGAATACCGGTCTCGTCGCTTGCAGTTGCCATCCAGCGGAACTGAATGTGTGCTCACAATTTACGACATCACCGAGCGCAAGCGAGCGGAAGAAGATGCTCGAGAGAGCAACGAACTGGTAAAACTGGTGTTGGATTCGGTCCCCGAGGCAGTCTACGGTATTGACCTGCACGGCAAATGCACATTTTGCAACCCCGCCTGCCTCCGCCTACTGGGCTATGAGGAGCCTGCGGACCTGTATGGAAAGGATATGCACGAGCTGATCCACCACTCGCGACCGGATGGAACGCCTTATCCCATGGAGGAGTGCCACATCTACGAAGCTTTTCGCCGCGGGCATGGCACACACATCGACACTGAAGTTCTCTGGCGCCGCGACGGTGCCAGTTTTTCAGCCGAATACTGGTCCCATCCTATACACCGGGACGGAAACGTGATCGGCACGGTTGTCACGTTCGTGAATATCACAGAGCGCAAGCAGGTCGAGCAAGCCATTCGCGAGTCGGAGAAGCGCTACCGACTCCTGTTTGAGCGCAACCTGGCGGGAGTCTTTCGTACCACGATGGAAGGGCGCATCTTGGAGTGCAATCAGGCCGCGGCTTACATGTTTGGCTATGACTCGCCCAAGGAAATCTTAGCCACTCCGATTACCGACATTTACCAGATGATTTCTGATCGGGAGTCGTTTCTGAGAAGACTCAAATCGGAAAAGAGCCTCACCAACCACGAGACGAAATATCGGCGCAAAAACGGTGAATCCGCCTGGGCGATGATAAATGCAACTCTCGTTGACGACGATTCAGGTACCGCCAGTTTTATCGAGGGGACTTTCGTTGACATCACCGAGCGCAAGGTCGCCGAGGAACGGGTTCAATCCCTGGCCTATTTCGACGCTTTGACGGGATTACCGAATCGGACTCTTTTGCGCGATCGGTTATCGCTGGCACTAGCCGGTGCTCGCCGCAAAAAAAGCAAGGTTGCACTTTTTTTCCTCGATCTCGACCGGTTCAAAAACATTAATGACTCGCTTGGACACTCGGCCGGCGACCTCCTTCTGAAAGGCGCTGCAGAACGGCTTAAAGCATGGGGGCGCGAACAGGACACGATTGCCCGGCTCGGAGGTGACGAATTCCTCGTCGTGGTGAACGATGTAAAGGACTTTGCCGACGCAGCGGTTGCCGCTCAGCGGCTCATGGAAGGACTGACTGCTGAAATGGTAATCCAGGGTCATTCCCTCAGCGTTAGTTGCAGCCTCGGCATCAGCATCTACCCGGAACATGGTACGGACGGCGAAACCCTCATCAAGCATGCCGATGCCGCCATGTATACCGCCAAGGACAATGGACGCGACAATTTTCAGTTTTTTACGTCGGATATGAACGCTCAGGCAGTGGAGCGGCTGAACTTGGAGAACACCTTGCGAACAGCGCTCGACAGGAAAGAACTCTTTCTCATGTACCAGCCGCAGATGAATATTGCCTCTCGAAAGATCACCGGCCTGGAAGCGCTCCTACGGTGGCAACACCCGGAAATGGGCCCTGTGCCACCGGATGAATTCATCCGGATTGCAGAAAACAGTGGACTGATCATACCAATCGGTGAATGGGTGCTCAGGACGGCCTGCTCTCAAGCCCGGAAATGGCAAGATGAGGGCCTTACCGCAGTGTCGGTGGCAGTAAATGTGTCGGCGGTCCAGTTTCGTCGAGAGGGCTTCTCCGAACTTATCAGGCAGGTGCTCCTCGAGACTGGCCTCTCCCCGCAATACCTCGAACTGGAGGTAACGGAAAGTCTCTTGCTATCCAGCGCCGACGTGACGCTCTCAGTTCTTCAGGAATTAAAGAACATGGGATTGTCCCTGGCGATTGACGACTTCGGGACTGGCTATTCCAGCCTCAGCTATTTGAAGCGGTTCCCGGTTAGCAAGCTGAAGATCGACCGTTCGTTTGTTCGGGATGTCGCGCTGAATCCGGATGATGCGGCCATTACAACTGCAATCATCAGCATGGCAAAAAGCCTGAATCTCAAAGTCATTGCCGAAGGAGTCGAAGACGAAGCACAAATGTCATTCCTACGGGCACATCATTGTGACGAGATTCAAGGCTATTACTTCAGCAAGCCTTTAGTGGCCGACCAGGTTGCGGACAAACTGCGAGCCGAACATTCCGAAGCGCGTGTCAAGTCGCAAGCGAGCGGAGGACAATCATGAGAGACGATCTTACAACGAGCGGGTCCGGTTATGGCAATGGCCTTGCGCTTTTGGTGTCCGCTGATCCAGTGACAATTCGGCAGTTCAGCCATGCCCTACAAGAATTGTCTATTTCGCATTATTTTGTTTCTGCTGGTTAGACTTTCCGCAGCAACGGTCTTTCCGAGCGGCGGATTGTCCGGGCGAGGTTACGCCAAGAAAGTGAGCCTTCGAGGAATCGTCCAAAAGGGGAGAA
>JBEKUD010000321.1:0-7007 GCA_049515395.1 Candidatus Sulfotelmatobacter sp.
GATGCAATCTATGCCCGCGCCAGGATTGCCGGTGCCAAGATGGTGATCGATCTTGAAGAGAAGGGGCATGGCGGCAAAAGCATTCTCCTGCAGCGATCCCGAAGGACACGTTTGGAATGTTGGAACCTTCGACCCTTGGGAAGCACAACCGGCGTGAACCCGATGATTGTCCTTCGGAAAGCATGAACTCGTCGCGGATCTATTCGATACTTTGCGGTGATAAAAAGGAGACTTCCATGACACTCAACCGCTGGAAATTCAAACGCTGGACATCGAAAGGATGGACTGTTTGTGCCATCGCCCTGGTTTCCTTTGCCGCTGGATCGCTCGCTACTGCCCGCTTGATGTACGTGAATCAAGTGAGGGCCGAGAGCAATCGCGTCTTCGAGCTTCGCGTTTATCATGCGGTGCCGGGCAAACTGCCGGCGCTGGAGTCACGGTTTCGCGCCACGACTTCAAAGCTACTCGCCAAACACGATCTGAAGGTCGTGGGTTACTGGATACCCGAGGGTGCTCCGGCTTGGGACAATACATTCGTCGATGTCTTGGCGTATCCCAGCCGGGAGGAAGCGAACAAGAACTGGGCCGCGTTTGTGGCCGACCCGGAGTTTCAGGAGGTGATCAGGCCCGAGCAGGCCAACAAGCTGGTGGAAAAAGAGGACTCGACGTACATGCATCCGACGGATTTTTCGCCGATGCAGTAGTGCCGATTTCAAGATTCGATTCCTCATGACAGTCGAAGTGAACGCCAACGGAACTCTGATTCGCGGGCGTTTTTGTCGAGCGCAACCGGTTGGGGGGATGTAAACTCCCGCAGGAGACTGATTTCGTGGCCCAAGCCGATCCCCTGATCTGCAATATCTCGGACACGGCATTCCTGGCCGCGGTCTGTCGGGCGCGCGAGACTGAACGCCAAGATGCGCTCGTTCGCGATCCTTTGCGCGCCGTTTCGCCGGCAAGCGGGGGTGGTACGGCGGTGTTGGCAGAGACCGATCGCGCCTACAATCCCGACAAGAGAACGTGGAGCTTCCAAGCCACCACACATCCGTCTCCTATGATTGGACGCCGGAACGGAGAGTGGGATGCGGGTATAACAAGAACCCAAGATGGTCAAATATTTGATGAAGTCACGAAGGGTCCCACGATTACCCGCGCTCGTTTTTACAACCTGAAGAGAGACAGCTTTTCCTGCGTCTTTGAAACTTCGAACGACAGTAGGAAGACTTGGTTCAATCCTATCGATAATGAAGCCGTGCGCGCCCAGGATTGAGTGAGTCTTTGGAGCTCAGAGCCTTGAGTCGGCGGTGACGTTCCGCGGGTAGCGGCCCCAGCTCTTGGCTATCTGGAGTGCCGTACGCCTTGAGGGTGGGCAGATCGTGGATGAGTACCGCATCGTCGGAGATAACGGAGAGACCTGCTACTCCACAACGACGGTATGTGCCTTCAATGCGGTGCTTGATCAGTGGGAGCTCATATCCGCGGAGAAAGGCACGGGGCTTCAGGATTTAGGGACTGCGCGCTTCGAGCACTCCGAAATGCTGATCGAACGGAAGTTCGCCGTCATGAGCCCGACTCCGCCCATTTGGCGAATTCGCTACCATGTATCCACCCGGATCGGTTCTCATGGACTGCCGATCGCTTTACAGATGGCGGCAAGACCTGGGAAAAGAATTACCACGAGATCGAGGCTCGGCGTATCGGTCTGCCGCGATCAATCGGACCGCTCGCGCCTGCCAGAAAGCCGGCGCTGCTCCCCTGCGATGACTTGTCTCCACCGGAGGCGGGAGGCTGGAGAACTTAGATGAATTGGATACGCGTGGCATTGACGGTGTTTGCCGGGGGTTTCGTGACATCGCTGACCGATTGGTTGTTCATGGGCGATTGGCTCTACAACCGATATAACCAATACCCCGAGATTTGGCGGTTTCCGCACGGTCAGGGAGAAATGCAAGCTATCGTTTGGTCAGCCCCTCTACCATTCGTTACCTGCGCGGTCTTCACCCTCCTGTGTGCCCGCCTCGATCTGCACTCGTACAGCGCGACTGTCGAACTGGCGGTCGCGATTTGGCTTCTCGGGCCTTTGCCCTTACTCATCGTGCATGCGATGTTTATCAAACTGCACCCCGCAATTATTGCGGCTTATTCCCTCGGGTGGCTGGTGAAACTAGTCTTGGCAGCCGTGGTTGTGACCCTGATTCTGCGTTAAGTCGCAGGCAGGCTTTTCACCGGAACCTCGAAAGCATGGGCCTTACCACATCTTCGGGTTCGTTGGTCTTGGAGCGTAAGCGAGGGAGTTCGGGGCCGAGGTGGGAATCGATGACCAGCGCTCTTGTTGCAGCGTCTTTGGGATGCCGAGTATTTGGCGAGACAGGCGAACTAGGGACCGAACTGCCCGGCTGGCATTTCTCGGCTATGTCCTCAGAAGTCCAAGGCACTTGCCTCGCAGTAGTTGACGAGCGCGAAGTCTGGAGGCGAGGCCTAACTGGTGCATGGACGTAGGTCGCGACGGCAGAATTCAGCTTGCAGTCGATGATCTTTGCCGGTGCAATGGACGAAGCGGCGATGTTGCGCGTAGGCCCATTAAACGTGGTTGTCGCCTGAAGTGATGTTACGGCCGAGTGCCTGTCCGTTCGGTCCGAGCTTCCGCGCCGCCCAGGAAGGGGTCGTAATCATGGCGACGATGAGCGGGTTCGATCCCGCTGCATTGCGTAGTGCGGCGGGGATCTGAGGAAGGTTGGTTCCGATGGTGCTGAGTCCCGTTGTGACGCAGGTGGTGTTGATTCCTGTCGAACTGATGCAGACATCGATGTCATTCGCACCCGATGTCAGAGTGACCAAGCCGAGCCTGGGCATACGCGTGTGCGGAACAAGGCGTAAAGGTCATCCGCATAGCCCAGATTCGTGCTGATGTCCTCTCCGCTCGCCGACGGCTGAACCCCTATCGCGAGCGAATCGCCGAGTGCCAAATAGTAGTTTGGTCGCGGCGCCGCGTACGCTAGCGCCTGCCCCCTGAGCATCACCAAGATTGTTTCAGAATTGTTTTCAAACCGAGCCGTTTTGAACAGTCTGGATCATCCGCGAACTGTAGCATCTCAAATGTGATACAACGTTCCCCTTGCACAGGGATCGGAGGACTGGACTGTCGAAGACGAACAGTGTCAGAGGATCGGCGGAGGGTATAAGGCATTAAAATTCAGGTTTTTACTGTTTCCCTGAATGCAGCCCACATCTTTATCTACGTCGATCCAGAGTCCACGTCATGAAATCGAATGAGGAAGCGTGACCGAAAAAGCCGAGTCCGGAAAAGTGGAGAAGAACACGCCGAAGTTCAACTGGGTGAATGAGCGTTCCTCATGTGCTCTGCCCAAAGTATTCAAGGCGCTCACACTACAAGTTGAAGAGGACGTTAAGACTCGCAACGCGCTGCGCCCCAATAATTCTCCTTATGAGTTTTCGGTGGTGGAACATGGCGGCGAATTTACGGTTCTTCTGGAAGCCAAAGATGTGCGCAGGTCGGTAATATTCAGCCTTGCCGAGCACGCGATTCTAGTGCGGGACGACAACGGTAACCCGATGTTTGACGTGACCGCGACCTTTAGTGACGAAGGCGATTGCAGGCTGAAAGTGAATGGCGAGGAGCGCGACCTTTGGCAGGTGCGACGGATGGCTCTTGAAGAGCTGCTGTTTCGAGGCTTCTAGACTGGGCTGTGCGGTTTTTCCTACCATCCTACAAAATTGCCGTCCAGAGCGTAGCAAACCCGACTCGCAGGGCGACTGCCGAGAACCTGCCGATGCTCGGGCAATGAGCGTGCGTACTCGTTCACCGCATGCCCATCGCAAACGCCGCAAAGCTGCCAGCTAGCCAGTCTGACCCAATAACCAGAACTAGCGCCTTCGGTTCGGAGGTGCCGGAGTCACCCAACTCGGAGTATGATCGGGGCCTATGGCGATACCGGTCGTTCTTCCGCTTCCCGGCACGACTCGCAAACGCGGCAACCCTAACTGGGGGCGTCCCCTTCCGCCCGTCCCCGCGCCCCGTCCCCGCGCTCGCCACTGAATTCGAGTTGCGGGTCGGACACCTGCAGCTCACGCCAGAGATGTATGCCGCCTCGCCCGAACTCCGCATCTGGTGCGAGCGAAACAAGAATCGCGTCTACATTCCCGAATGGCTCCTGGAAAAGTGGGGCTTAACCGTAGATGCAATCTTCAGCGGCACCGCTTGACTACCTGTCCGACAGGACGCGGGCCAGAGAGCGCAAGTGTGTCTGAATGGGCATGCGGTGGCATCCTTGCATTTGCAGCGGCCACCCGAAGCCTTTCCAACTTCTCCCTCTCGGCTGTCGCGGCTGCGCTGGCCGCTCTTGCTAGTGCGGGTTGGTTATACCTAGTTATACAATGAGGTCGCTGTAAATCTTGAGGGGGAAGAGCGAAAACGGCGAGTCTAACCAATGCGCTTCAGGAGCTTAGAGAAGAGCGCAAGCACGCACAGCTGCACATGGAGAAGTTGGATCAAGCAATCTCAGTAATTGAGTCGTTGAACGGTTTTGGGAGATCTCGGAAAACAAACCAACCGAAACGAATGATATCGGCGGCTTCGCGGCGAAGCATGGCGCTGGCGCAGAAGGCGCGATGGGCGAATGCTCGGAATGGATCCCAGCCCGCAGCACGGGCACCGAAAACGACTGCTTCAGCACCTGTGAGGCGCACCATGTCGGCATCAACCCGCAGGAAGATCGCGGCGGCACAGCGGGCACGATGGGGAAAGGTCCGTGCGAGGAAATCGTCCTAGGACCTTCGGAGTCGGTAAGAAAAAATGATTCCTCGCAGCTACAAACCGAAGAAAAAGTTTATGCAGCTTGCGATCGCGGAGGCAAAGCGCGCCCGCGACCGGGGCGACTATGCCATCGGAGCCGTCATCACGCAGCTCATTGGAAATCGGGAAGTGATCATCGCATCTGCTGGCAACCGGGTAAAAACTTCAGGTTCATCCATCAAGCACGTGGAGCTGGAAACATTGAAATATGTCTGCTCCGGCTATGGCCGGTACCTACCGGATTTCGTGTTGTATTCCACACATGAACCTTGTGCTATGTGTGCGGGTGCGTGCGTCTGGTCCAAGATAGGTGCCGTGGTGTTTGGCGTTTCCCAGGAAGACATCACCGCCTATGGCAAGAAACACGGGACCGAGGAATTCAAGTGGCGGGCCTGTCTCATTTCGTGCAAATTCGTCTTTGAAAAGGGCGGCCTTCACATTCCGGTCTTCGACAATTTTTTGAGACTGGAATGCCGAAGGTTATTCGGATATCGAGCCTCCTGACGTGCCTCGCCCCCTTCCGCCCGTCCCCGCGCTCGCCACTGAATTCGAGTTGCGGGTCGGACACCTGCAGCTCACGCCAGAGATGTATGCCGCCTCGCGTGAACTCCGCCTCTGATGCGAGCGAAACAAGAATCGCGTCTACATTCCCGAATGGCTCCGTGAAAAGTGAGGCCTCACCGTAGATGCAATCTTCAGCGGCACCGCTTGACTACCTGTCCGACAGGACGCGAGCAGAGATTGAACTGGAACTACGAGAGCCTGCTCCAGGACGAAAAATCATACGTCGTGTGGTTATGTCAACCAAGGCAAACGGCCATGGCCTTGGAACTTTCGGTTGCGGGATGACACGACCTCTTCCAGCGTGAGCCTAGCTCCCGTAAGCGTAATTTGTTCTCCCATATAGCCGGTCCGCACTAGCCAGTGATCCCACGATTCCAGGCGCTTCGCATGTGCCCCGACTTCGGTGTGCAATTGCTCGCTGTAAACCAAGAGTTTCAATTCGAGTTCCGCTGCCGGGGTACTCACACGACGATCCGTCTGGATTGTCTTACGGTCCACTTCGGCCAGTAGTTTGCGAGCTTCGCACGACAAACCGTCGATCTGCCAGCTCTCCCGGGAGCGACCGATCGCAGCAAAAGCCGGACAGAGTGCCCGGTGGAGGTAGGTGATCTTGCCGGAAATCAATTTTGTCATCAGCACATCCGGATGTACAGCCAACTGGCAATTCATTTGAAAAAATCTCGTGACTGCGCGGGAGCGCCCACCACGATCCGCGCACCGGTTCGCCTGCCACCAAGGCGCAGACGTTCGGCAAGTGCAAATCGGTCTGGAGTAATACGCCATGTTCTCGCAGTTTGGTAAGCCTTGGCGCTAATTCATAAGTCATGGGGTCTGTCTCGATGCAGCGCTGAACATCCGGTTATCGTTGAGTTCTTCGACACCACGCGCTGCTCGCTGAACTTCGCCAAACTCTAAGCGAGTTGGATTTGGGGAAAATTCGGCTAAGGCAGCATGGACCTTTTTCCGTCCTCAGTGGCTCTCTAGTCTCGATTGTCGGACACGGGCGTTGCTAGTCCCAGAAGATTCGCCAGAAGCTAGCCAAGCGAGATTCGTAGGTTGCTATTAGAACTGAATATCTCGGTTGCCCAAGGGAACCATTGTTCAAGGAGCAGACGCCAACTCCAAAGCGAGCCGCAGTCTTGCTTGTATCTGGCCACCTCGCCAGTCGCTGAGCCGCCTCAGGTAAGCGCGCCGGATCGGACGTTTGGTAAACGACGTCAATGATCAAGCCGGAAGCAAAGCGCATGTCCTGCTTGCACACCTTTTCACGAAAGGTGTTCCTACCCATTCTCTCCAATTTCGATAGGTTCGCTGCCTGACGGGCTTGCATGAATGTTGCTGCCACGGTGTCAGCTGCAGCATCGTCCTGATCAGACGCAGCCGTAGGCAGTACTACAAGGAAAATGAGTAAGGCTGAAGGGAGCAGCTTCCTCATACTTGCTGGACCAACCGGTTCCCCGTAAAGGAACATTGTGTCACAACTACTGGTAAAACAATCGGGGCACCACAGAACTGTCTCTTTCGTAAGATCGGCACAGGGAGGAGAGGTGACACTCCCCCTATGCCGATCGGGGCCCGACAACAGGACGTCCTCCTCGCGAATCCGTGGATTCCATCCACTTCGCCGCCG
>JBEKUD010000322.1:0-4033 GCA_049515395.1 Candidatus Sulfotelmatobacter sp.
TCTATGAACTAACGGAGAACGTCGCTCTCCATTTCACTCTCAACCAAGAAAGCCGCTCAACTTAGAAATTAAACCTCAGTAAATTCCGGGATCATGTGTCTCAAAGTTGTTGACACGCGCCGGCGAAGTCCGGCCCGGGGTTCGCGGTAGAGTCGTTTTCTTAAAGCGTCCAGCGACATCCCCGACGTCGCTGGGGTTGATCGCTGCTGCCTTCACGCGAACGAGTGCTTCCCCCTCGCCAGGCTCCGGAACCGGAACGTCTTCGATTCGCAACACCGACGGCGGTCCAAACTCAGCAAAACGCAGCGATTTCGTTAAGGTGATACTCATGCCGCTCCAATGAGAGTTCGAAACACGACAGTCTCAGAAATCTTGCACCACTTCCGACAGGAACCAGGTGCGGCGCTCGCTTTGATCAATCCATACCTCGATCAGACTGGCAGTCGCCACGTCGTTGTAATTCTCGCAAAGGTCATGAGCAGAGCGGAGATAGCGTGTGAGAGCCTGATTGTCGGCGTTAAGCTCTGCCAGCATTCCCAGCGGGGCAACGCTTTCGTCATCGTTGTCCGTCAAGCGCTGGTGGCGGGTGATATCGCCTATCGACCGCAATGTCGTTCCGCCAATTTTGCGCGCACGTTCGGCAATATCATCGGTCATGACGAAGAGTTGCTCTGCGTGCTCGTCAAGTAGAAGGTGGTAATCGCGGAAGTGCCGTCCGGTCATGTGCCAATGGAAATTCTTGGTCTTCAAGTACAGTGCGAATGTGTCGGCCAGCAGTCGACGCAGGTCAGCCGTAATCTCGGCGACGCCTTCGCGGTTCAGATCAGTTGGTGTCTCTCGCAGTACCTGCCGTTTTTCATTCGTTTGAGTTGTAGCTTCCTTTAACATCTTCGCTTTCTCCTTTGGATTTATTTGGTTCTAGCTCCACCGCATCTGCCAGAGCCGCTGGGTTATCGCGGACCAGAAACCTTATCGGTGCCTGTGTAGCTGATACGCCAGATTGAATTCGAACCGTCGTCGCTTACCAGCAACGACCCGTCGTGAGCCTCAGTAACGCCGACCGGCCTTCCCCACACGTGTCCGTTGTCGACTACAAAGCCGGTCACAAAATCTTCATACTCGCCGCTGGCTCGGCTCGTCTGATGTAGAGGTACACGAATCACTTCATATCCGCCACGCACCGATCGGTTCCATGAGCCATGTTCGGACGCGAAGATGTCTCCCTGATATTCAGTCGGAAATCGCGTGCCCTCATAGAACGTCATCTCGAGTGAAGCGTTGTGGGGTTGCAGCAGAACGTCGGGAACGATGGCCTTATCACTTAACTCCGGATGCTTACCTTCATGACGCGGATCCTGATGGCTGCCGATGTACCATCATGGCCAGCCATAGAAACCACCTTCCTCCACATGCGTGATGTAATCGGGCACAAGGTTGTCCCCCAAGCCGTCACGTTCGTTCACCGAGCACCACAAGTCTCCCGTGGTGGGATTTATTGCTAGCCCGCCGCCGGCATTGCCATGTTCGCAAACAGCTTGCCTGAGCACTTTGATACCACTGCGCTGGATTCGCTTCTACGGTGCTTACCGATCCATGAAGTTGGACGCGTTCTCGCCAATCCGGTTGTTTGCTGGCTCGCCGGTACCGTCTGCGTGATCGTATGGCACGTTCCCAGCGCCTTCGATCTATGCCTCCAATCCGAAGTTTGGCACGACTTCGAGCAGGTAAGTTTCTTCGTTGCCGGGCTTCTTTTCTGGTGGCCTGTCGTCCAACCGTGGCCAAGTATCGCGAGGTGGCATCGGTGGTTTGTTCCCCTGTATTTGTTCCTCGCCACGATACCGTGCGATGCGCTCTCGGCATTTTTAACTTTTTGCGGTCGTGTTGTCTATCCCACATACGCATCTAGCCCCCAGGGGTTCAATGCCTCAGCGCTGAGGGACCAGGAACTCGCCGGCTCCATGATGTGGGTTTGGGTGACCTTCGCGTATCTTATTCCTGCTGTCGTCATCACCATGCAGATACTCTCTCCAGCTAATACGTCCAGGCAAAAACCAGTCCGAGCCGCGTGGCTCACACCCATGCGTTCGCCAAATGGTCCGCAGATTCACGCTATCAGCTATGAAACGCACCGCAAGGTTCATTCTCTGCTTACCGATCACGAAAAAGAATTGGAAAAGGCGATGCAGCAACGCGAGCATGATGGTCGAGAAAACAGGTGATCTGCTGCGCATGCATTCTGGAATCCGGGCCGAGTCGGCGAGCGGATACGATTCCCGGCATCGGATGGATGCTCGTATGCTCGCCTAATTACAACGCGCCGCCCACACCGGAGATCGGAGACGTTATCATCTTCTCTGGTGATGGTGTGGCGTCCTCGCTGAACAGACCCAAGGCAATCATAACGACGCAGGGAGGGAGCAGAGCCCACATCTGGAAATGCGAAGCTGCCATTCCGGACAGCGCTGCGCCCACCAGAAACCCCAACCACACACTTGCGTCAATTCGAGCGCGGGCGAGATAGGAGTCCCCTGAGCCTTGTCCTTCCGTCAGAGGTTTCCGCCCCGCGGCTGCAGCCAGATTGCCGCCAATCCTGTTCAGCGTGCCAGTCACGAAGGTGAGACTCACCGATTCTGCGCCAACCTTAGCTAATGCAGGATTCATCATCCCCATGGCCACGCTGAGTAGCGCGATTTCGGCAGGGGCACTCCACAGCCCGTGCCGTTCAAGACCAACAACGGTCGCAAGCAGCCCTGCAATCACACCGAAGATCAGGCGACGGGAATAACGCAGCCTAGATTGTCTAAAGAGGTTTCCCAAGAAGCTACCCGTGACGAAGAACACGATGGCTATTGCGGAAGGTAAGGCAGCTTGAAAATTTCCCTGTCCGCTCCTTAGTCCGGCGAAAGTCGTGTTTCCGCTCATGAACGAGACGTAAGTTCCCAGGACACGAAGGCCATAGCCGTCCAAGTAGCCGGCGACCAGGGCAAGAAAAACTGCTAATGCCCACTTTACCCGTGTCTCATCTAAAACTTGCTTCATTGCAGCTCCGGACCTCCACGGGAGAGCAAGCGATTTTCTCTGCCCTCATTGAAGATAATTTGTTCAGCGGAACCGAGTAATCTCAGCCGAAATTGCTATTGCTCGAGAGCGGCAGATCGCGGACCCGCGTGCCGGTGGCAGCGAAAATCGCATTACAAAACGCGGCGACGAACGGCGGTACTCCCGGCTCTCCGACGCCAGCGGGCGGGGCCGAGCTCTCCGCGATGTAGACGTTCGTCTGAGCCGGAACCTCATTGATCCGGGCCACGGGGTAATCATTGAAATTGGATTGTTGGATTACGCCGTTCTTGGCCGTGATCTCTCCGCTGCGCACGATGCTCGTGCCGAAAACCACGGCGCCTTCGAATTGCGCCCGAGTCGCTTCCGGATTGACGACAATCCCCGCATCTACTGCCGTGTCGACGCGCGGGATGCGGATCTCGCCGTCATCACTTACCTCCACTTCCACGACCGTGGCTACATAAGTCAGGAAACTGCGATGGGCAGCGAATCCAAATCCGTGTCCCTTTCCGCTCTTCTTTCCGGCCCAACCGGACTTGTCGGCGACCGTTTCAATGACCTTCCGCAGGCGTCCGGTTTCCCAGGGATACGTTTTGTAATCCGCACCGTAGTTCGGATACTGCACATTGGTGAAGTCCAATGTGCGCGGGGGGCCGATAAGGTCCAACAGATACTCCACCGGATCACGATTTGCGCGATGGGCTAGCTCATCTGTGAAACACTGAACTCCAAACGCGTGATAGATGTTGGCCACTGATCGCAGCCATCCAATCCTGACATGTGCCTGCGCAGGACCATTCTCGATGCGTATGCTGGGCAAATCATAGGGAAGATCCGTCCAACCCTGTGCCAGGTGCGGCGGATCGCCATAAACAGCGTTCACATCGAAAATGGAGGTGATCGGTGGAAAGACTGATCTCTGCAGCCACGCCGTGGGCTTCCCCTTGTCGTCGACCGCTGCCTTCAAATACAT
>JBEKUD010000323.1:0-4027 GCA_049515395.1 Candidatus Sulfotelmatobacter sp.
GGCTTTGCCATCGCACTGGCCATCGTGACGGCGATCCCGTGGGCGCTGCATCCGACGATTTTTTATGACTATCGACAGATGCTTCATCAAGCTTCCATTGGAAACGAGTTTATTCCGGCCTTGAGCGGCGTACTCCGGCTCTTATTTTTCCGTCGCTGGTTTTGGGTGCAGTTCATCCCCATGATGCTCGGCTTGCTTTGGGGTCTCTGGTTCTATTTCAAAAACCGGTTGCATTGGGATTGGCGACGTCATGGACTGGCGCTCATGGTTGTATCTGTGCTAACCACGCCTTACTCATGGCTGCCGGACGAAGTGGTTTTACTTCCCGCGGTTCTCTGGGCTTCGGTGTGTATTTTTGGCCTGCAGAAGCAGCAAGAAATGACGTTGTGGACCCGCCTGGCAATAGCCATTTTCGCGGCGTTAGACGGGCTCTTGTTGCTCATTTTGGCAGCGAAGATTCCATTCTCTGGTGGAATCTATTTTTGGAGCAGTCTGGTCTGGTTTGCGTGGTACATGTATGGGAGGAAACATTGCCGGCAGCGCGTAGGCAATGACTCGATGGCCTGAAGAGAAAGCTGTCCTGCAAAACCCGCGGAGCTCCAAGTCAGAAGAAACTGTAGCGTAGCGTGCACCAGATCCCTCGAATCGCATCCTTCCATCCGATTTTTTTCCCTTCGGCGCGGGAACGGAAAGCATAGGATACTGGCACTTCACAAACGCGGCATCCTCTTCGCGCAATTTTAGCGGTGATCTCGGGCTCAAATCCGAATCGATCCTCACGGATGTCGATTTCCTGTAAGGCTTGCCGGCGGAAAACTTTGTATCCAGTCCATACATCGGTAAGCTTAAGGCCCGTAACCAGATTGGATGCACTGGTTAAGACTTTGTTCCCTAAGTAATGCATCAATGGGACGCCGGAGCGTGGCTTCCCCAGAAATCGCGAACCATAAACGACGTCCGCCCTGCCTTCATCGATGGGTTGGATCAGTTTGGCGTATTCGACGGGACTCAATTCCAGGTCTGCATCCTGGATAATCACAATCTCCCCGACAGCTTCTTTGAAACCGCGTCGAAGAGCGGCTCCCTTTCCGTAGTTTGTAGGCTGAAAAAAAATTCTCAAGCGTCCCAGATCTCTCAACCGGTCAACCCCTGACCACAACGCTCCGGCAGGCTGGTCTCCGGGAGCATGAAGCTCAGAGGAATTATTGGCGGAATTCACTAACTCAGCCAGCAATTGCGTGGTGCCATCGGTCGAACCATCATCCACAATGATGACTTCTTTGCTTATATCCACGCTGCAAACTTGCTGTAGAATCTCGCGAATCGTGGCTTTCTCGTTATAGACCGGCATTACAACCGAGAGATGAGGACAAGTTTGAGGTTCGGCGGTCGAGTCGAGTTGGAGCATCGGGCTTGGCCGTGTCGGGTTCTGAGCTGGCGCCGAGTTTCCTCGATCCGCGGCTCGGTTATGACCCAGTTGTTCGCCCGTCCGAGGGGCTGTGTCCGAGCCTAGCGCCACCCGAGATGTTATCAGAGAAACGACGTCCGCCGACGAAGTCTTCGTCCACGTACACTGAACATCAACGGAGAAGCCATTTGCGTCTATACCCTGATTCGGCGAAGGCGATACCCCTGAGCAAGTGTAAACAAACGTATTCACGCTGACAGCTCACAACATTCCTGAAGGTACCAGTCTCAGGCCCTGATGCCGGCCGCTATTAGCTCCGAATGGCGCTTTTGATCCGAACCCGGTGTCAAGTTGTTGTATATAAAAGCTTTATCTAATGTCGGTACCAAACATCAGGCAGGGAGCAGTTTGGCGTCCTACATGCCATAGGGGAAGGCGTACGGTCTTGTCCCAGGCCGTCTCTTTGGGATATGCAGGAACAGGATCACACTGGGCAGGAACGGCAAATCGATCGAAGGAGAATACAAGTATGAAAAACCTAGTTCTGAACTCACTGATTCGCCTGCACCAAGATGAAGCAGGTCAGGGTCTGGTGGAATACGTGTTGATCCTCGCCCTGGTTGCGTTCGCAGCCGTGACGGGAATGAACAGCTTGGCGACCGGTCTGAACAGCGCCTTCCTGGCAGTCGATTCTAAACTTACCAGCGCACTGGGCTAGAAACGGTAAGAACGAAAACAAAAGTTCGGTTTGCCCTGCGCTCAATGGAAGCGCGGGGCAATTCGAAGAACTGCGCGGAGAACGAGGAAACAATGCAAATACAACTCTTAAACGCATGGGTACGCCTACATCGCGACGAGGCGGGGCAAGGCCTGGTCGAGTACGTGTTAATTCTCGCTCTGGTTGCGTTCGCGGCCGTGACGGGAATGAACAGCTTGGCCACCGGTCTGAACAGCGCTTTCCTGGCTGTCGGCAGCATGTTGACAAGCGCACTTGGCTAGAACTGGCTTCTGTGGGGTTCTTTTGCCCTTGTGAAAATTGCAAGGGCAAAGAACCTGTAGTGTGTAAATTTACCCCCACCCCCGACTTAATAATCCAGGAATGCAAGTTGTCCAGCATGAGTGAGCAGCCAGTGGAGCGATATCTGTTGATGTGCGCGTTAGCGGTTGCTGTTGTGGGTGCCGTGAAGGATGTTCGTGGGGCGCGCATACCAAACTGGCTGACCTATAGCGGACTGGGATCTGCGCTCGCGGTCCGAGGCGTCGTGTTAGGATGGGTCGGACTCAAGGGTGGCTTTGCCGGGTTGCTGTTGGCTGGCGGCATTTTTTACGTTCTCTTCCTGCTGGGAGGGATGGGCGGGGGGGATGTCAAACTAATGGCCGCCGTGGGAGCCTGGGCCGGAGTTAAGCAGACAGAAACCATCCTCATCGGCAGCGCCATTGCGGGCGGAATTCTTGCTGTCTGGTACGTGCTGGCTTACCGGCAACTCGGGCAGGCACTTCTGAACACCTTGGCACTGGCTCAGCATCATTTGACTTCGGGACTACGCCCCCATCCCTATTTGAATATTAAGCAGCCAGGTACGGTGCGAATCCCCTACGGATTGGCGGTTGCGGTTGGAACGTTAGCTTGTGTTGGCCATGCTTTTTGGCGGAGGTGATTTACGGACCTGCGACGCGTATTAACGGCTTTGTTAACGGCCTCATTATTGGCTGCTGTCGTTACCTATATTTTTGTTCGGCGGGTGCGGTCAAGCAATGCCGACCGCAAGGTCACGCGGATTGTCGCCGCCGCCTCTGATTTGTCTCCCGGGATAACTCTGTCGGCAAAAGATCTTGTCCTGGCGGAGTGGCCGCTCGACATGCAATTGACTGGTTCTTTTTCAAGAGTGGAAGATGTAGTGGGGCGTCCATTGCTCTATCCGATGGGAGCCAAAGAACCGATCTTGAAGCGGGATCTGGCGGCGGAAGGCTCGGGTATCGGCCTGGCTTCGAAAATCCCTCCTGGAATGCGAGCCACTGCCGTCAAATCGAATGAGATCGTGGGCGTCGCGGGCTTTCTGTTTCCCGGTTCCCGCGTAGACGTATTGGCCACTTACGCACAGTCGGGGAATTCGCAACCCCTCACCGAGACGATTCTGCAAGACGTCGAGGTCCTGACCGCCGGCCAGACCACCGAGCCAGATCCCCAAGGCAAGCCGGAAACGGTCAACGTGGTGACCCTCCTGCTGAGCCCGGAGGATTCACAAAAGCTGACACTCGCGAGTGCGCAAGGAACAGTGCAGTTCGTGCTGCGGAGCGGTGTCGATCAGAAAAACGTTGCCGTTCATGCCACGCGGCTGGATCAATTACTCGCCTCCGAGCGGCCTCCGGAGCCTCCTCCGGTTGCTACCAGCAAGAAAGTTTCCAGGCCGGCGCCACCCCCGCCCCCACGCGCCTATGCGATGGAAGTAATTCAAGGAACGCAGCGAAGTGTGCAGAAGTTTGAGTAAGTAGATAGTCGACTTTAGGCCCTGAGGACAGGAATGAAAAGCTCGAGAGTACAGATGGTTCTTATCTTGGCTTTTGCCCTTGCGACTCTCCCCGCTCGGATGGAGGCCGCACCTCAACAAGAAGTTTCCC
>JBEKUD010000324.1:0-3998 GCA_049515395.1 Candidatus Sulfotelmatobacter sp.
AAACCTTTAGTAAAGTCAGGACGGGGCACCCTCATTTTAGGGAGAACACACGTCGCTCAGATGGGGAGGGCCACCCGCCCCGGAGGATGTGATCGGTATCCCAGGTCTCAAGAGCAAGATCTCCACCCCACGGACGAAGACCCGTCCGTGGGGGCCCCGGACCTGGGGCACCCCTCGGCGGCGGAGAGTTTGCTTCCCGAGACCTGCACCACCCGCCTTTCCGTTCAGTATCTCGCGCGTAACGATCATTAAAATTTCAACCTCTTATTTCGTCTGCGCCAGGCCCGCAACAACTGCCGCGATTTTATCGAGTATCTGGTTCCAGCCCTCCAATTCACCGCTATTTCTTGCGCTCTCCATCGATTCATTTCCAATGAAGGTGAGTTTCGTTTGGCCGTTTCCAAAATCCTCAAAGGTAATCACATTGGGCGCATCGTCCATGGCCTCATGTTCTATTCCATAGTGCGCAGGCTCAACCTTGTTTCCCTCCGGGTCGGAAAAGTACAAAGAGGAAACGATCTTCTCGTGCAGAACAATCTCGTGGTATTCACCAGCATTCCAGAACTCCCGCCCATCCGGCGCTCTCATGCAGCAGAGAAAGTTTCCTCCCACGCGAAAATCCATCTCGCAAAAAGGCGCAGTAAAACCCTTCGGCCCCCACCACTGCATTACATAGTTTGGGTCTGTCCACGCCTTCCAAACCAGTTCGCGTGGGGCGTCAAAAACTCTTGTGATAACGAACCGTTCTGTCTCATTGACCGTGTCTCTTGTCATCTCTGACCTCCGTCTTTTTCATTTGCTTCACCACTACATCCAGCTTGTCGAAACTCTCTTCCCAGAATCGGCGATAAGAAATCGCCCAGTCGCTGACCGTCTTTATCGCCTCAGGCCTAAGCGTGCAGACACTCTCTCGCCCACGCTTCGTCTTGATCACAATCCGTGCCCGCACCAGGCAGGCAATATGTTTTGAAATCATCTGCTGCGAGAGCGCAAACGGTTCCGTCAATCCATGCACAGAGGCAGGCCCATGTGAGAGCCGCTCGATCATCGCCCGCCGGGTTGGATCAGACAGAGCCGCAAATGTTGTATCCAATCTATCCACAACCATATGGTAGTGAATTTTTTGTCCCTGTCAACTGTGAATTTTGGCGGGTGGCCCACCGAAGCTAACGCACCGCTCGCGCAGAGCGTGAACGACGGCTCGCAAATGTCAGCGAATGCAGCATCGGGCGGCCTTGTCGTGGTACATTCACATCACGTCCCCCCAGGTACAGGTTTCATCAACCGCAATGGAGGTTGTTCGAGAAAATGGAAAGCGTTCGCAGGTCCTTCTCATTGAGTACACTTTGCCTGGCTCTTGCATGCATGCTGCTGGGCGTCGCGAGTATCCAGACGGCCGGGGCGCAAGCCGCGCCGCCGCCGATCGGCACTTGGGCCAACAAGACGGAAGGTTTGGTGGTTCAGCAGAGCGGAACCTGCGGCTTCATGGTCAACGGCAAGGTCGTCTACTCCGGAACCTGCCGTTGGGAGACCCCCTCGGCCAGAGGAGGGATTCTCGATCTCCAATATCCCATGCCTCTCGCGCCCGGCCACATTCGCTGGAGCGTGATCTGGGTGAACCAGACAACCATTACGCTTGATGGAGATCCGTTCACCAAGAAGTCG
The DNA here is from genome assembly GCA_049515395.1 of Candidatus Sulfotelmatobacter sp. Classification (GTDB taxonomy): domain Bacteria; phylum Acidobacteriota; class Terriglobia; order Terriglobales; family Acidobacteriaceae; genus Sulfotelmatobacter. The sequence goes on from JBEKUD010000324.1 coordinate 1,666, forward strand.
AATTAGGGCCTGTTAACACTTCCTGGAGTGGAAGGCGTTGCGACCGAACGTCAGACGAGGCGAACGAGGACGGCTATAGCGGGTCCTTCCAAGCTGCCTGCCGTTGACGATTGTCTTTCAGAGGCCGGCAATCGCCGGCCGCCTCCTCCCCAGGAACACTTGGCGGTCTGAGGGCTGCTGATCACGGCCAACCGCTGTGAACGAACCATCGAAGGCACAAAAAGCGAACTTGCGGTAACATAGGGTCGTTTCAAAGAAACCCTTGGTGCCGCATGTCTACAGGATATCTGCGTCTTCATGCCCTGACGTTGCTGGTGTTCGCTCCGCTCCTCATCTCAACCTGTGCCGCACAGCAGCCGCAGTGGCCGCTCCCTGCCGCCGGATTCACATCGTCTCCGGCTGAGATCCAGGCGGCGGCAGCGAAGATTACAGCCGAACCATTCATGGAAGCCACTGTCTTTTTCGAGCGAGATGCCTATTCGATCGACACGGCGGGGCGCAACACCTACAAACACACGATGATCTATCGAGTGGAGACGGAAGACGGGATCGAAGACTGGTCCGAAATCCGTATGAGGTGGTTTCCCTGGTATGAAAAGCCTCCGGAGATCAAGGCAAGAGTCATTAGCTCCGACGGGAAGGTAAGTATTCTCGATCCAAAAACGATCACCGATGGTCCAGCGCGTGAAGATGACGAGGATACGTACGTCGACGATCGCATCCACAAGGTCCCGCTGCCGGGCATTGCGGTCGGATCCATTGTCGAAGAGGAAGAGACGGTCACGGATACGGCACCGTACTTTGCCGAAGGCAGGGTCTATACAGATACATATTCCCGCAGTGTTCCGAGCATCCGCGTGGAGTTGTCGATCGATGTGCCGGCGTCAACCAAGTTTCGCTACCAGGTGCACGGCATGCCCAACGCCCAGGTGAAAGAGGAGGTGCAGGGCGACGTGCGTCATTTTTCATTGGAACAGGGTTATCTTCCCGGCCAAGCCGAATCGGACATCGATTTGCCAACACACGAGACAAGAGGCCCCTTCGTCGTTTTCTCAACCGGCGAATCGTGGGCATCGATTGCAAATGGTTTCCGGCAACTTGCAGAAGTCAACATCGATCCCGACAAAGTAAGGAACCTGGTTCCGCACGAGGCTGCAGATCGCGGTGAGGCAATTGAACAGATTGTTGCGAGGCTTCATAAAGAAGTCAGATACACAGGAATCGAATTCGGAGAAGCGGGCCTGCGACCGGTGTCGGCGACCGAGGTTCTCAAGCGTCACTACGGCGACTGCAAGGACAAGGCCGCCATGCTGGTTGCCATGCTACGGAGCGCGGGGATTCCGGCCTACATGGCGTTGCTCGACAGCGGGCCCGGAGAGGATACCGACCCGGATCTGCCCGGCATGGGTTCGTTCGATCATGCCATTGTTTACGTGCCGGAGACGCAAAAGGCGGGGGCGCTGTGGATCGACGCGACGGCAGAATTCACTATCGTGGGAACGCTTCCCTACATGGATGAGGGACGCCTGGCCCTGGTGATAAAGGATGGAACGACTGAACTGACAAGAACACCCGAAGCAGCACCCGCAGGCGATGAACTGGTTGAACTTCGAGATGTGGCGATGCAACCGTATGGCGCAGCAAAGATCACGGAGACTTCGCTGAGCCGCGGCGATGTGGATGCCCTCTATCGGTCAACTTACGGTGATGCCCTTACGCGCGAGACCAAGGCGGACCTGGAGAAGTACGCCAAGAACGAGTACTCGGCCAAGGCATTGACCAACATCAGTCACGGTGACGAGCACGATTTGACGAAGCCCTTTGCGCTCAAACTCGAAATGGCGGAGGCGAAGACGGGAGACACTGCCGTCGACGACGGCGTTGTCTACATCCCGTTTAGCGATATCTTTTGCCGTCTCCCGAATTGGTTTCGCACCGATCCCAAGACCGAAGGGGAGAAGCTCACTCCCCAGCAGCAAGAGAATCACACGCGAGCCGAACAAGCTCGCGCCGCCGAGTAAGACGTGGAGCCCCTTTCAACGGAATGGCGATACACAGTGACCGTTCCCGAAGGGTTCGTTCTTCGCGCATTGCCCGAGGACAAATCCACGAACATCGGGCCGGCCACATTCACGCAGCACTACGAGACAGACAATCAGGGGAACGTGAAGGCGACTCTCCGTTTCGAAACGACGAGACCGCGTTATTCCAGCCACGACACGCTCGCGCTGCGGGATGCCGTGCTTGAGGCCTACAAGCAGGATTCAGTCGCAATCTGGTTCGACCAAGCCGGCTCGAAACTGATCAGAAATGGCAAGACAAGCGAGGGCCTA
>JBEKUD010000325.1:0-3936 GCA_049515395.1 Candidatus Sulfotelmatobacter sp.
GCTACCGTGACATCTACTATCTCCTGCTCAAGGCACAACGACTGGCCGCTACCAAGACCGAATTCGCCACCTTCGAAAAAGCCGCTTAAAATGCCTACTTCGTCACTTTCTTGTGGAGAGCCGAATTAACCTCCGCGGCTGAGAATCTGCGTCTTGGTGTCGAATCAGAAAACGACACCCGGAAGGGCGACAAATCATGCATTAAACGGACCCAACCAGTTGTATAGCTAAATCGTGCCGTGGCAATTGCCATGCGCGATGGTCCAGAGGCCGGTCTGAGGCATATCGACGCGGCGTTGGAACATGGCGAATTGGCAAATTATTACCTGGCGCATTCAGCCCGTGCGGATATGTACCGCAGGCTCGGCAGGACAGCCGAGGCTCGGTCCTCTTATGAGAAAGCTCCGGCGCTGACCCAACAGGAACCAGAGCGGCAATTCCTGCAAGAGCGGATTCGGCAGTTAAAATAAAAACCTCGACGAGTTGTCGAATTCCGGTGGGACCGTTCGACTATACGGTGAAGGCCGGGCAACCGGCCCGCCAGAAAGTGTTTCCCGGGTGATACGCTACGCGAAAAATCTGCAAATCGCGTGTCGATTCCCCGCAGCCCCGTTCGACTAGTAAGTGGAGCCGCACCGCGCACCCGGCGCCTCGCAACTTTCCAGGCCCAGTGCGGTTCAAGCTCTTATAAAGTAGCGGTCCTGATACGGTGTCCGCACAACACTCAAGGAGAACACCATGCGTTTCATGATGATCATGTTTCCCAGCGGCTACGAAAATGCAAAGCCCGGCACGGTACCCGACCTCAAAGCTATGGAGGTAATGGGCAAGTACAACGAGCAACTACAGAAAGCCGGCGTGCTGCTCGCGCTCGACGGTCTGACCCCGCCCGCGACGATGAGCGCACGTGTCAGCTTCAAAGGCGGAAAGTCGAAAGTCACCGACGGACCGTTTCCCGAAACGAAAGAAGTGATCGGCGGCTACTGGATCATTCAGGTGAAGTCGCGCGAAGAGGCGCTCGAATGGGCCTCCCGCATCCCCGGCTCGGATAACGAAATGGTCGAAGTCCGCCGGTTGTTCGAAATAACCGACTTCGATCCCGAGATCCAAAAGGAGATCCAAAAGAAGTTCGGCGACGCCGGCGCTGAGCTGGGCCAGCAGTAAAAAACTCTCCGCGCTTTGTCGATTTCGCGACGCCTCGTACGACGTCTATGTAGCCGCCACCGGAGAGTGGAGAACTCACGAGCCCGTATTTGGCTGCGATTCACCTGCCCGACAACTTCAACCCGTCCGCAGCGGACGAAGCGGCGATGGGCCGCGATATCGACGCGCTCAACGAAGAGATGATCGCTGCCGGTGTCAGGATCTTCGCTGGCGGTCTGCGCCCGGCAAGCAGCGCGAAATCGCTGCGGGCGCAACCCGGTGGCAAGGTGCTCATCACCGACGGGCGGTACCTGGAGACCAAGGAGCACATCGGCGGTTTAAGGACCGACTTGATCCTGGCGGGACGCATGAAAGCTCAGACGGACGAGACCATCGCGGCCGCCGTCGACAAAAAAGAACTGCCGGCGATGGAACCGGGGGCGATGTGTTTCATGATGTCGAAACAAGGATACGGCGGCGACAGCATCGCACACTGGCCTCCGCACCTCATGTTTTACTTTTCGCAGACCGACCCCGCAACCTGGGGCGCGAATTTGCCGGGTTCTCCCATCTTTGCTTCTACCGACACCTCGGAGCACCTGACCGAGTTCGTGGTTGCCGTGCAACGGTGGTCAGACGGAACGGAAGGTCGCTAAACCTGCAAATTAAACAGGATTAAAGGAGACCCTATGAGAAAGATCAGGATCATCGAACACATTTCGCTGGACGGCGTGATTCAGGCCACCGGCGGTCCAGAGGAAGATACCAACGGCTTCGCGATGGCGGATGGGCGGGGCCGCATGCCGACCCGGAAGCAGGAGAGGCCATCCTCGCGGCTCACGGCGAGGCTTTCGATCTGCTGCTGGGCCGCCGAACCTACGATATCTGGAGCGGCTTTTGGCCTAAAGCCCAGAAAAGTCCGATGGCGGACAGCCTGAACGCGGCGACGAAATACGTCGCGACCCACAGGCCGGACAGTCTTGGATGGGGACCAGCCGAGGGCCTTGGGCCGGACATCGTCGAAGGCGTTCGCCGCATCAAGGCGAAGGGCGGGCCGGACCTGATCGTCTGGGGCAGCTCGACACTGACACCGGCGCTGCTCGAACACGGGCTCGCTGATGAGGTTTTGCTGCTCGTCTTTCCGGTCCTGCTAGGCACTGGCAAACGTTTCTTTTCGGATGGAGCCCCGCCACGCGAACTCGCGCTCGTCCGGCACGAAGGCTGTGTCCTCGGGCGTCATCACAAGCACCTACAGACCCAACGGGCCCTTGCGGACCGGCTCCTTCGAACGACGCCGCGGCGTAAGCGCCACACTCTCACAAGCACTGGAACCTAAAAGAGGTCAGGACAATCAATGAGAAAGCTAATCTTCGCAATCAACACTACCTTGGATGGCTGCTGCGACCACACCAAACAAATTGCTGATGAAGAAACACACAAATATTTCACGCACCTCATGCAAGATGTTGACCTGCTCGTTTTTGGACGCAAAACCTACCAGTTGATGGTTCCTTTCTGGCCTGAAGTCGCAAGAAGCCAGTCTATGTCACAAGCATCGAACGAATTTGCTCGAACATTTGTCTCCATCAAGAAAGTTGTTTTTTCACGATCATTAGACAGCGCCGAAGATAGAAATACGAGAATTGTTCGTACGAACCTTCGCGACGAAATACTTAAATTGAAACAAGAACAAGGCAAGGATATTTTAGTCGGTGGCGTAGATATTCCTTCACAACTTATGGAGCTTGGTATAGTTGATGAATATCGTTTTGTCGTCGGGCCAATCGTTGTGGGAGAAGGGAGACGGTTGCTCGAAGGTGTAAGCCTGGCGGAGAGACAACAACTAAAGCTTGTTGACTCAAAGATTTTTGAATCAGGATGCGTTGCGCTTCGCTACTTCAAACAGTGACAGGAAGATCTGCGACGCTGCGCTGCTGGTTCCCATCAAGTCGCTCACGGGTTTCAGCACGCTTTCCTGCAGCGTAAGGCGATGGGCCTGGGCCGACCGCGCGTAGCCATCAGCCGGCTGCGAGTGAAGGAGCCTAGGCTCAACATCGTGCCGCTCTCGGTCGATGAAGTGGCGCGCTTCTGGTCCAGTTTCCACACCGCGCGCGACCTGGCCATCGTGGGCTTGATGCTCATGCATGGACTCCGATCCGCCGAAGTGCTGGCTCTGAATCCGGAACCCGTTTTGCTCTCCGAAGCGCAGCTCCGCGTTCACGGCAAGAGCAACAAACTTCGCTTTCTCCCGCTGGCGCCGGAAACCACTCAACTGCTCGATCACTATCTGCGGCTGGAACGGCCTAATCCCTGCTCCGCTGCGCTGTTCGTCGTGCTGAAAGGATCCGCACGCGGTACCCGCATGACTCCCGCAGGACTACGCTCTCTGTTCCGCTACCATCGCCAGACCACCGGCATCCGGCTCGCAAACCCGCACCGCTTTCGACACACCTTTGCCTCGGATAGGGTGCGCGCCGGCATGAGCCTGCCCGCACTCATGCACCTGATGGGTCACGCCGACATCGAGACCACGCTGCGCTATGTGCAGGTCACCCCACAAGATGTCTACCTGCAGTATGCCCGCGGGGTGGCCCAGTGCATCCGCCCCCTTCCGAGGATCTCCTCGTGAACCGCGTGCGCCGTCTTCCACTGCAACATCCGCTGGCTCCGGTCTTCGTCGCGTTGGGAAAAGCTCGGAGGAGGGGGAACTGATGATAAGACAGTGAAACCTCTTGATCCAGCCTAGCGGGTGCAAATCCCGTCTGATCAAAGTCGAGCAAGACAGGTCAGTAG
>JBEKUD010000326.1:0-3911 GCA_049515395.1 Candidatus Sulfotelmatobacter sp.
CTTTTGCACTCTCACGTCCGAGCGTGGTAAACGCTGAGACCATGATGTTAGAAGTGGGCGGAGTCGCGCCCGAACTCAGTGGAATAAATTGCTGTCTTGTACCTTTGTCGCGGATCTGCGCCGCCAAATTCGATTCCGTGTTGAGGTAGACTCTCCAGCCGGCCACGTTGTCGTGATTGACCGGAAGCTTCCAGCTGACCAGAACTCCGCCCGCCGCTGGCTGCACTTGCACGTCTCTTGGTGCTTCCGGCAAAGACGCAGTTCCGCTCACTCGGGTCAAATTGGTGACGTTCGCCTTTTCGACGGCGCGGGCCATGTAGTTGCCGCCGGCCAGAGTTGTGACCAGGGATTTCGCCACTATCTCGGCCTCGCCGCCCCCAACTGCGGAGCCACCAGCCAGATTCTCCCGTACATTTCAACCGGCATGTGTGGCGGAACGCTTAGCGCCGTGGTGCCATCGGCTGAGTGCGACGTCAGTTGCAGAAGAATGTAGGCGTGCACCATTTCTGGATGTGGAATGGCCACGCTCCAGCGGCTGTCTCCGTCTTGCCCTTGCACCTCTTCCGGGGATTCCTGGGTCAAATTATCCATCTGCATGACGTTGAAAGCGGAATTCAGCTTGCGCGTGATATACCATTGCGCGTTGCGGTCGCCGTACCACTCCAGAAACTTTGCCGCCGTGCGTTGCGGTCCCATATTCACCAAGCGTAAGGCTTGCGCCGTGAACTCTGTACCATTGTCGTTTCCGCCCGAATAAAGCTGGTACAGATTTCCGTCACTGCCTCCAGCCACTACTTGAGGCTTCTGGTTTACGTCACGGATGGCCTCTTGCGTAAAACCGCTGACGGCGATGTCTCCGGTTGCGGGCGTCGTCACATCTGGTCCCGCCTGCGTGCAAGTGAGCTGTAACGTTAAGTTCAGGCCGAGGCGGACGTAAACTGCCTCAATAAGAGTGGCCGACCCATTCAGCGCTGGATTGGTCATATTGATCAAGAAGTACGCATTTCCAATAACAATAGGTAAACCGGTCCAAGTCGGGAGGATGATCGTCAACTGACCATTGGCTCGCGTGGCGGTGATTGGAAATAGGAGCGGAGCAACCAAAGAGCCCGCAAAGTTTTCCTGATAGGCCTGTCCATAAGGAGATTTTTCATCGCGCAAATTAAAATCGTGAATGATCGTGAAGGGATTTCCGTTTACGTCGAAGCATTTGATGCGCAGCACTTCGATCATTTCGAGCGGCTTGCGGATGTAGCAAACCTCCGTCTGGCTGAGATAGGCGTCTCCGATCTGGGCCAAAAGCGCGGCTTCGTATTCGCCCGAGATCAGAATGGGTCCGGCATTCGCGGTCGAGGTCATCCCGGCCAGTTGCTGCCAGCCGCCAAGTGATACCGTTGCAAGCTGCTTTTCGCCCGTGACCCAAAAGGGAAGATTCTGCCAGCCCCGCGCCCAAGCATGTTGTCCCGCTGCTCCGACATTGTAGGGTCCTTGCCAAGAAGTTGCCCCGTTCAACTCCATCAGGATGCCGCAGTCTTCCTTGGAGAAAACCCACGACTCTTGTTGATAGCCGTGGCCCGCCACCACTGGATTTCCTGTGGGAAAGGTTTCAATGTCGGCTGGGTCCCAGCTCTGTTCCGGCAATCCGACGAATTGGCCTTCGCGCATGTCGAGCGCCGAGCCCGAACGGTAAATGGTTGGAGATCCCGCCAAAACTCCGCAGCAATGATCACTCTCCACCCAGGCGCTCGTAAAGGTCCCATTGATCGGCGGATTCTGCAGCGCTCCGCCCGGAAGAAGTGAATACTGATAATTGCAATCGAGCGTTCCTGGCGGCGGATAATTTCGGGAAGGGAGTTCGGAGCTGCCATCGATTGAATAAGGAAACAACGTAAACGTTGCCTGATTGTTCGGCACATATTGCCAATTGCCATACTGATCAGTGATGGCATACGGAATTTCCGCGCCGTCGCCAGTTCGGCCGAGCAGTAAAACCCATTCCGAATCTGTGAAGATGGGGCAGCCGGAAAACAGAATGCTCGCTGCAGACGAAATATTGTCAAAGCGAAATCCGAGTGGAGTGCGATTGCCGACGTGTCCGGTCACAAGGTTGTAAATGCTCGCATAGAACTGATAGCCCGGCTGCGCGCCGCCGACCGAGGATGCAGGAAGGCCGGATATCTGCGTGGGGTCATTCATGTAGGGTAGGAGATTTTGCCCCGCAGTATTGAAGATAACGCCCTGTGCTAACGCTCCAGATTGGTCAATCGTTCCGGTGGTTGTGCCGTGCGGAATTACGATCAGTTTACATACCGCGCCGCCCTGGAGTTGCGCCGCGGTGTAGAGCGATGCCTGATTCGATTGAAAGCTGAAGTTATTGGCATCGATAACCGTGACCGCAAAAGGACCGAACGAAGGGGCCGAGGTAAAAGACTGGTCAAGCGTGATCACCGCGCCCGTGGCCAGACCATGCCCAAGAAGGTTAATCGTAACTGTATTCCCGACGACTGTGACGTTATTGATTCGATTGGCCAGCACGCCTCCCGTGTACGGAATGGCGAAAATCGCCCCTGGCGCGGCCGCAGATTGAAATCCCAGCAACCCAACCACAGTAGAAATCGGACTCACGGGCAAGCCGGTAACCGAGATTTCATTCCCCGCTGCCATGGTCACAGGCCCGCTTCCCAGTGCTGTGGCCGAAGTTGCTAGGATATTGGTCGCAGTGTCGAAAAAAGCAAAGAAAACTTTGACGCTATCCGACCCGCTCCAATGGCCGCCGCCTGTTGCAGTGAGTCCTACTGAGCCTGCTTGGGCGGTCGTAATCGAAGCATCGCCAATGACAAACTGAATCGCCGCCGCCTGCGCTGCGGTTAACGTTGGTAATCCGATATCGCGCCAATACGTTCCATCAAACCACTTCGCATCGGTTCCATTGAAAGCATGTAGATGACCGTTGGTATAGAAGTAGCAGAATCGGGAACTGGACTGGATGGCTGTGCCCTTGATGATGGGAGTGATCACAATACCCGTCTGCTGATTCAGCAGGTAGGGCGTAGTTCCTTGCCAAAACACGATGACTTCTTGGCGTGTCGGCGGCCCGAGCGTTTGGCTGACTGTCGCGCCGGTATCCGTGGCTGGCCCATAGTTGAACGGCATCCCGGTCGGCGAGTTGGTGAAGCCAAGCGTGGTGTATGGTTCCTCCCCTGCAAAATCGCCCAGAACGGCGAGCGGGAAATTATTCAGCCAGGTTGCCGTTGTAACGCCAACGAAGGTGACCCCGTAAGAAACCAGTTGCGCAATTTGCGCTGCGCTCAATTTCGGACCAGCGAGCGTCACAAAAAACCGTCCCAGCGTAACGTTAATGCTCGCAATCGAGTAAGACGGAACGATGTTTGCTATGTTGACATTTGTGCTTACCATGGAATGAATCGGAACGCCCGGCTGGAGTCCGTTCGCCAGCAGCGTGTATCCATCTCTCAATCTGTAGCTGCCATCCTGTTGCGGCCAGAAGTCATGGACTACCAGACAGCGGTCTGGAGGCATAACGATGGGATTCGAACGGCTATCGACTCCCCCACTCGGGTAAACCTCTGCTGGCTTTAGGGCCATGGAATATAATTCAGAGCTAAGTAAGAGAACTGAGAGAACTATGGAAGTGAAGCAACAAACCGTCTTCATTTTCTCGACTTCAGCGGCCGGTCAAGGTTTCTCGTTCTCGATTCCTTCCGAGTCTCGCCGCGAAGCCGCCAAGGACCTTTTGGAGAAATTGCAAATCATCACGCGAGAGCTGCAGCAGGAACTGAATTCTTCAAAAGCTGCCTCTTAGTGCGTGCTCTGCACCGAATCCTGATGCCCTCGTACTCTTAAATCCTCCACGAATCCGTCCGCGAATTGCCGGTAGAGTGAAGCTTTCT
>JBEKUD010000327.1:0-3873 GCA_049515395.1 Candidatus Sulfotelmatobacter sp.
ATGGATTCGTGCGAATCATCGGAGGCCTTGCGAACTCAGCTCTCATTGCCGTTTCCGATTTTGTGCGATACGAAACGACGCGTCGTCAAGGACTGGGACATCTACAACTCGCGAGAAAGAGGCGGCATCGCCAAACCGGCCGTCTTCGTGATTGATCCCAACCAGGTAGTCCGTTACGCTTCGGTGGACTCGGTCGCGACGCGCGTTCCAGCCGTCGCGATTGTCCACTGGCTACAAAGTGCTGCCAATGCGCCGCCGATTCGACGCAGAGTTCACATCCCCATGTTGTCGGAGTGGATCAGGGCGATTCGGAATCACTTTCAAAGTTAGGCGGATGAACTCGTCAATGGTTGGGATCGAGCTCCGACGCGCCGGTTTGCTCGCCTCCCAGATCGTCCCTACCGCTGCGGCTTATCACCGCAGGGCAGCCGAGGCTTTTACGTCCGAGCTGAACATGCTTCGTTGCCTCCGCATGCATCGGATCTGCTAACCACCCGCCCAGGCAATTGTGGTGGTGTGGGGACTTACACCCCACGAGATTCACAACCTTGTTGGCTGCTCCAGTGCAATCGCGATTTACCGTCAATTGGTATACGGATTTCGAAGCGTAAGCTTCCAATCGGCTACTAACAGCGCCCGAAGGGAACGGGGTCCGCATGATTTACCGCAAGAGCATAATGGCAGGACTTGTCGCTGTGTTTTCGGTCTTGCTCTTCGTCGATCGAGCGCCAGATGGCGGCGTAAGCGACACTGCGGTGGATGAAGCACGAAGTATCCCGCTCATCGCAAGAAACGCGATGAGTGGGGCACCCGCAACGGACCAAGGAACTAGCCGTTGTTATTGCCCGGCCTTTACTCGCTCCAACTTCCATGGCTTGACCGGCGGAACGGTGCCGGTGACCTCGGGCGGGATCACTACCTGAAGCTGCGCCTGATTCGTTCCCGTGAGTCTCATTTCAAATTGGACATCCTCAGATGTGATGAGCAACGTGCCGTTGGTCAGTTTGGCTTCACTGATCGTGTCATCCCCCGCGGGTGCCTTAACGTCGGCAAGTTCCCCACTCTTCGGGTCAACAATTATATCGGCGTGACTGACCGTTCCGGTTAGCGCGTCCTGCTTCTTCGCAAGCTTGATCGTTTGAAAAGTCTTGCCCTTGAATTTCGCCTGCCAAGTGCCGACAAATGCCTGCAGATCAGCGTCTGTGTTCTGGTTTTGGGCGACCTGAACGGAGAATCCCGATAGTCCGAGACAAGTCGCTACCAAGAGCGCGGATGCGCCAAGGGCCAAGACTCGTGTCCACGTTTTGCGAAAGTAACTGGTTTGTACGAGTAGATTCATGATGCGGTCCTCCAAGGCGTTTGTGTCGAACAGTCCCAAGGCATAGCCAATCGTTGACGGACGGGGCGTCACCGCCAAGGACCGGGCAATGCTCAAGAGGGAGCGCGCATATTGCGTAGGCGAGGGTAAACATTGCGCTGCGATCTGGTCGCAAGCCAATTCTCGTGCTTGATCGATGCGTGCCTTGATCAGAGCAGCGACAGGATGAAAGCAAATGGGCAAGAACAGAAGTTCGTAAACCAGATTCAGAACGAAGTCGTGTCGCTGGATGTGCGCCAGTTCGTGACCCAGCACGGCAGAGAGTTCGTCCTCCGACGCTTGCGAGAAAAACCATTCCGGCAAAAGCAGAATCGGGTTACGGATTCCCAGCGTTGCCGGCCCATGGCCTTCCCGTGACAACAATAGGGGTACAGGTCTCATGTTCAACAACAACTGACAGCGCTCGACGATGGCGCGCATCGCGGGCGGAACCTGAGGCTCACTTGACTGGTGCAACATCGTGCGCAGACCCCACCAACCGCAAAAAAGGCGAATTGCCCGGTAGGCAACGAAGCACAGGTAGAGCATTGCGATCAGTCCAACCCAGAGCGGGCCGAACTGGAGTGCCTCACCGCCATGCCGCATTCGCCGCCAGAGAGCCCATGAGGTGCCAGTCATGCCTTTCTCAGCAGGCTGCACAACGCTCGCCTCTGCAACCGACTTGGGCGTCGGCCTGGCATCGATTCGAGAGCCACGCAGACTGGCGAGCGGAAGCACCACCGCAAGCAGCAACGCGACAACCCACAACGCATGCCGGTAGGAAGCGGGGCCGCGACGCAACGCTCGTGAAAGAAGCGCGGTAACCCCTACGACGACGCATGTAACCCACAGGGCGTTTACCACGTAGGTGACAACCATATCGTTAATCCGATTCATCGGCTTTTCCCTTCTTGCCCCGTTCCTGCTGCTCTACCAGGCTGCTCAACTCTTCCAACTTTCTTGGATCCAGTTGCCGGCTCTTTACCAGACTCATCAGAAGTCCATCCACGGAGCCGCCAAACAGGCGATCGACCATGTCCCCGATTGCATTGCTGGCTGCCTTGTCACGCGTCAACAGAGGTGCATAGTCGAACGCCCTGCCACGAAGCGTTCGCCGCACCTTACCCTTGCGCTGGAGCACATTCAGCATGGTCTGTACGGTGGTGTAGGCCAGTTCTTGTGATTCCGCGAGTTTTTCCTGCACGGTTTGCACGTTCGCGGGGCCGAGGTCCCACAAGACATTCATGATCTGCAACTCCAGCGGCGTGAGCTGCTGCTGGGATTTTTTCTTACCCATCCCCATCTCCTAAAGTGTTAGGACGATACTGCCGGTCGGGTTTGTTTGTCAACTAAAAAGTTAGGACCTGAGCTACGGCAGAACGAGAACAGGTTTCTACCCAAGCCCCTCGGTATTGAAGATTTGACGCCAAATATCGGCGCGCAACTGAGCACTGGCAACTAGGCACTACTTCCCCTACAATCGCTAGCTCCATCATTCAATGGAACTTCCTTTCCCACAGAAACGTACCTTGGGTGTGGTGCTGAGGACCGGAGAAGAAAGTCGCCGCTTTTGAGATCGCCAACTAACTCTAATTTGCGGCAAACGCTGAGCGAAGTTCTTGATTGGTCATGAGCGTAGCGATTTTGTCCTTCATGTACTTCATCGAAATATCATGGTGCTCTCGGTCGTAGGAATCGACGCACTCTGCTGCCACAACGATCTTCCAGTCTCGCTGATAGGCATCAATGGCCGTCATGCGAATGCAGGCATGTGTGTTAATCCCCGCGAGAATCAGCACGTCGGGCGTCAATCGATGAAGCATCTGGTCGAGCTGAGTACCAAAAAACGCGCTGTATCGCTTCTTAATTACTATAGGGTCTGATGGAGCGGTTGCCAGCTCTGAAGCAATCTCGCAACCGACCGTCCCCTTGATGGTGATGCGAATACCCTTGGCTTTCATTTCTGGAAAGGCATCTCGGAGATCAGGCTCGAATTCCTGCCGAACCCAAATGATTGGATAGCCATGTTGACGCATTAGGACGACGAGCTCATTGATCGACCCGACGAGTTGCTGTTTTTGGGCCGGAGACCATTTCGCTAGAAAATCGTTCACCATGTCAATGACGATTAGGACTGGTCGCTGCATGGTTAAGAAAGCTAGCACATCTTCGATTTTGGACTGCCGGAAATTCAGACGGGTCAAATGGCGCAATCAGACATCTGAGTAAGTGTGGCAAGTGTTTTTTTGCGCCTGAGACAATGCCCTCCAATCCCCTCCACTCAGAATCCACAAGATTTCAAAAGCTCGTTCCCGCGGCTGCAACGACGACGTGGCTCAGTGGTGAGCCTCGCTTAACGAGTGCGGCCAGATATTTGGTTTCGTCATAGGCAACGCGATCTTTCCAACAACGGAACAGGATGCGAAGCCATTTGAAAGCCAACGCTCGCACCGCTGCGTGGTGGTCGTTGCCCCGATCTCGCTGTTGCTGGTAGTAGGCCCGAGCCCACCCTGACT
>JBEKUD010000328.1:0-6846 GCA_049515395.1 Candidatus Sulfotelmatobacter sp.
CCACGCGATACGGTCGCGCTCGTCTCGGACAATAGTGTTGAATTTGTGGTAGGTCTTCTCGCCGTGGTATCGTCAGGCGCTCGTGTTGCTCCGTTGAACCCGGCGCTCGCCTTGCCCGAATTGGGCACCCGACTTGCACAACTCTCCGCGCATGGCGTGCTCGCTCCGAAGCACCTGGCAAACAAGCTGGAGTTTGCGGACGCCATCGCCGGAAGCACAGCTCGCTGGATCATGAGTATCGAGAGTTCCAGCGGTGCTTACGAGGTGCTTATCGCGAATAAGAACGGACAAACCCCAGCACCCGGTGTGGCAGTCGAAACGAGTGCTCCAATCGACGGTGAGGATGTCGCTCTCTTGATGTTTACCGCCGGCACTACCTCCGCCCCAAAAATTGTTCCCTTGACTCATCGCAATATTCTCGCATCGGTTCAGGGTATTTCCTCTGGGTATGAATTATCCCCACAGGACGCCACGCTCATCGTGATGCCATTGTTTCATGGCCACGGGCTCTTGGGGGGGCTGCTGTCAACTCTGGCCAGCGGCGGCAGCGCTTATCTCCCGAGTACCGGCGCGTTCTCGGCTCACTTATTTTGGCCGGATGTAGTCCGCCTCGGTGTGACCTGGTACACGGCAGTGCCCACCATACACCGCATTCTCCTTAATCGTGCTTCCCACGAGTACCCGGGTTCCTCACTTGTCGCTCTTCGATTCATCCGCAGTTGCAGCGCACCGCTTGACGAAGAACTCGCCGCCGCGACTGCCGTCACGTTCCGAGCTCCCATGATCTCTGCCTATGGGATGACAGAAACTTCTCATCAGGTGTCGTCCAACCCGCTACCCGTCCATGGATCCAACAAGATGTCGTCGGTCGGACTGGCACCTGGAGTCGAGATCCGAATCGTCACTGAAGATAACAAGGACGCTGCTACGGGTAGCATCGGCGAAATCTGGGTTCGGGGGGCAACGGTTACGACGGGATACCTTAACAATCCTGAGGCAAACTCCGCGAGCTTCGTCGATGGATGGTTCCGCAGTGGCGATCTCGGTAGCCGGGACGCGAACGGCTATCTCTTTGTGAGAGGCCGGCTCAAGGAAATCATTAACCGCGGCGGAGAGAAGATCTCGCCGAGCGACATCGACGCGGTCCTCTTGTCGAATCCGAAGGTGCTGGAAGCGGCATCGTTTGGCGAGGCCGACGCAATGTATGGAGAGAATGTACAAGCGGCTGTCATTCTGCGTCCGGGAATGGAAGCGACTGAAGCTGAACTGCGCGACTACTGCCGCGCGAAACTCAGTGCCTTCGAAGTTCCCGAGCGGATCTACATCGTCGCCGAATTCCCCCGCACGGCAAAGGGGTCTCCTGATCGGCGCGCGCTTGCTGCGCAATTTACCTCTGGCGATTCACCGTTGGGCAGCTTTCGTCGCGAGAAAACTTGAGTTCGCCGACCTTGTAGCCGCCGGCATGGAAAAGCGGTCGCACTCGTTGGGGAGCCAGAATGAAGATACCTTTATATGAGACACGTGTACAGTGGGCATTAGCCGTCTTCCTTGCCTTGATCGCAGGCTATTTGGACGGCTACGGACTTCTTATCCTGGGAACCTATGTATCGTTCATGAGCGGAAATACAACGACTGCCGGCCTCAGGAGTGGACAGGACAATATCCATGCCGCGTTGCCTTCCGCGATAGCTATTGTGTCCTTCGTCACGGGTAGTTTCTTGGGAACTCTCTTTGGTCAATCCAGAGCGCGTCATTCCCATCGACTGATCTTCGGTGCGATTGCAATCCTGCTTGCGACCGTTGCTGGTCTTGAACTGCATGGCCTACGGAATGCCTATGCCGAAATCGCAATGCTCAGCCTGGCCATGGGTATGATGAACCCCGCATTGTCCAAGGTCGGCGCAGAATCGGTGAGCCTCACCTTCGTGACGGGCACGCTGAACAGAATAGGCGGCCATCTCGCTGCCGCCGCGGGACGGATACCCCTGCCGGACAGCCAATGCCCAGGGGATTCCCATCTCGCCCGCGCTCGAATTGAAACAAGCGTATGGGCAGGGTTCGTTGTCGGCGCAGGGTTGTCCGGAATGGCTGGTTCACATTTCCGGTTGTGGGCGGCCTTACTGCCTCCCATTGTCGTCATGATTGCGTTGGGTTTGTTCAGCAAGTGCGCCGCACCATCAACAGAGAAGAGGATTACGCCCTCGATCTCCCGCGGTGTGCAGGGTAGCGTAGCGTAGCACGTTGGATCGAGGATTCATCTGCGCGGATTGAATTATAGCGAACGGAGGGAGGAACTATGCTTAGAAATGTAACCGTAAAGTTCGGGCCCTTGAGATACGCCCAGAACATATCCGTTGGCTCTCATGTGTTCCAGTCGGACGAACCGACCGATATCGGCGGTAATGATGCGGGTCCCGAGGCGCACGAGTTGCTGATGGCCGCTCTGGGAGCGTGCGCCAACATCACTGTTCAAATGTACGCCGAAAGGAAGCAGTGGCCTCTTCAGGGAGTGCAGGCCGCCGTGTCGTATGCGAGTGTCCGCGCTGAGAATCCTGCTGATTCTCACGCGAAGGATGGAATGTTGGACCTGATTGATGTGGAGATTGCCTTGGCTGGGGACCTATCCGAGGAGCAACAACGCAGGCTGTTAGAAATTGCCAACAAATGCCCGGTTCATCGCCTGCTGGTTTCGGGAGTACAGGTTAATACGAGGTTGCTTGTTCCTGCCTCACCTCCTCATTGAGTGTTGTCTGTGGGCGCTGCGGGTCAGAGAAAGGTTTCTGTCTCGCGATAACGACACGCCGGTTCTGGCAGTGGCACTCGCCGCGGAGCAGCCTTCGCCGCAGAGTCTCCGTCGGCTCGAGCACGAAGGCTCGCGTGGGGCGGAGCCGCTGCCGAGTTTGATGGCCTCGGGCCAGATTCACCGTGCCGATCGTATCCGCGTGACCCACAGAGAGGGCTCACGCTTCCTAAAGTTTATGCGCGAGGCAGAAGCGCTGGAAGCGTGGGAGTTGCGGTGCGCACTGCTGCGTAGAAGCGTGTGAGTGGAGATACCATGCCGGGGACTGCGGACCTATTGTTTCATGCGACGAGCAGCACTGCTGCCGTTGAACCTGCGAATCGCATCAAGCATCCGAATCTGATCCTGGCGATCTGCTGCATGAGCGTGCTGATCTTCAGCATGGACGCGACGATCGTCAACGTCGCGCTGCCGGCGATCCAAAAGGACCTGCATGCTCGTTTGGCGGGGCTGCAGTGGATTCTCGATGCCTACACGCTCGTCGTGGCGAGCTTTCTGATGCTGGCGGGATCGGTGTCGGACCGCTTCGGACGCCGGAGGGTGTTTCAGATCGGGCTAGCTGTGTTCACGCTCGCATCGCTGCTTTGCAGTCAGGCCAGGACGATTGGACAGCTGATTGGACACCGCGCGCTGCAGGGGGTTGGGGCGTCGATGCTGAACCCGGTAGCGCTGTCGATTATTGCGAATGCGTTCCCGGAGCCGAAGGCGCGGGGGCGTGCGGTGGGTATCTGGGGCGCGGTGATAGGCGTCTCGCTGGGGATTGGCCCGCCGATCGGTGGGGCGCTGACGGAGACGATGGGATGGCGGTCGATCTTCTGGATCAATGTACCGGTGGGAATTGCGGCGGCGCTGTTGGCAGCGTTGTTTGTGCCGGAGTCGAAGGCAGAGCGGGCGCGGAGGTTCGATCCGGTGGGACAGACGTTGGTGCTGACCGGGCTGACAACGCTCACGTGGGCTGTCATTCAAGGACCGCATGCGGGATGGAGCTCGGGGTTCTGAGGTTCTTCGGCAGCGTGCCGTTCTCAAGCGCAATGGTTCTGGCGCTGAGCTCCTACTCGTGCTTTGGCGGCTTTCTTTTTCTGAACTCGCTGTACCTGCAGCAGGTGCGCGGATTCTCCGCCTTTCACACGGGGCTATTCACGCTGCCGCTGGCGGTCGCGATGGTGGTGTGCGCGACATGGTCAGGACGGCTGGTCGGAAGCCACGGCCCGCAGCCTTCCCTGCTGGCTGGCGGCGTAGGATTTCTCATCAGCACCCTGATACTGACCGGACTGACTCAACAGACATCCGCGGCATGGCTGCTGGCGGCGTACGCGCTTTTCGGTGTGGGGCTCGGCATGGTGAATCCTGCCATCAGCGACAGTGCAGTGGCTGGAATGCCGCTGTCGCAGGCGGGCGTCGCCGCCGCGATTGCAGCGACCAGCCGGCAGGTGGGCGTGGCTCTGGGGGTGGCGGTATCCGGAACGGTGGTGGCAGCGAGCCATGCGCAAGGGACGGATTTCACCCGAGCGACGCACGCAATCTGGTGGGTATTGGCAGCGTGCGGCGCCGCGGTGCTGGGGCTGGGCCTTGCAGCAAACACGGCCTGGGCAAGAGCCAGCGAGGAGCGGGTGGCATATCTGCTCGAAGACCAGCGTTAATCGGCCCGCTGAAGGTGCTGATGCGGCAGAACCCGTGGAGCGAGCCTCGCCGAATTGAGCGTGCCGCGCTGATGCGTTGAATGAACGGGGGCACATCAACATGAAGATTTGCATTTTCGGAGCTGGCGCGATTGGTGGTTATCTCGCGGTGGAATTATCGCTGGCAGGACATGACGTTTGTGCCATTGCCCGCGGCGCACATCTTAAGGCGATCCAGGAGCACGGTCTGAAATTGTTGACCGAGGGCCACTCGAAGATCGCCAGAATTGAGGCGAGCGATGACCCAAGAACATTTGGTCCGCAGGACATCGTGATCAGTGCGCTGAAGGCACATCAGGCTTATGCGAGCGCTGCGGCATTTCTCCCGTTGTTGCGGGACGATACCGCGATTGTCACGGCAGTAAATGGCATTCCCTGGTGGTATTTTTACAAAAGCGGTGGTTCGTTTGAAGGACACCATCTCGAATCGGTCGATCCAGGTGGGCGGCTGTGGGACACCCTCGGCCCCGAACGGGCTATTGGTTGTGTTATCCAACCAGCCAGCGAAGTTATTGCACCCGGCGTGGTGGAGCACAAGGAATTTAAGCGATTTACATTGGGCGAACCCAATGGGAGTCTGGCTCGCCGCGTGCAGGTTCTCATCGAGGTTTTGTCCGGTGCCGGCTTCGACCCGGTGGTCCGTGAGGATATCCGCTGGAATGTCTGGCTCCAGCTCTGGGGCAATATTTGTTTTAGTCCGATCAGCGCTCTGACTTGTACGACACTCGACCGCATCACGACAGAGACCGGCCTGCGCGCACTCTGCAAGGCAATGATGGCGGAGACGCAAGCGATAAATGAAGCACACGGCATTCACATCCCATCCGAAATGGCCGACCGCCGGTTGGCGGCAGCTGCCTCTACAATTGGCCATAAAATGTCCATGCTCCAGGACCTGGAGCGCGGCCGGTCAATGGAGATAGATCCGATTGTGACGGTCGTGCAAGAACTGGGACGGCTAGCCGGGGTGAAAACACCGGTAATCGATGTGGTTCTTGCCCTTGTGCAGGAGCGCGCGAGGGTTGAGGGCCTTTATCCGGCGGACTAGATGCCGACCTAGAGCAGGCGCCCAACGCTGAGTCGGAGGACGGTGGATCATTACACCGTCCACGAACTTGCGGACTGTGGCGCGGAAGGCAAAGCCTGCTCTGAGCAAAAGGGGAGCGATACCGAGGGCAGCAAGATGCGCGGAACCGTCCCGTCTGGCCTTCCGTTTGCGCTTGATCGCACGCAGGTATCACAAGTCCAGATTAACGCGCGACTGCTCCTTCCTACCTCTCGTCCGCTAGCAGTGGCGTTCTTATGAGGATCTTGCGGTGTCAAGGGTAGGATCTCTGATCCGAGGCCGCTAAGCAGGTTTTGGCAGATTCGATCGGACCGGGTTTCGAATTAAACATGGAGGAGAAACTGAAAATGGCAAAAGAAGCTACGACTCAAGCCAGGGAAAAACCCCTGGCAATGCACGAAACACCAACCGACCTGAACCCGCAAGGCGTCGCCGAGATCACTGCGGAACTGCGTCGCCTACTGGCCGACGCATTCGCGCTGTACTTGAAGACCAAGAACTTCCATTGGCACATGACGGGGCGGCACTTTCGGGACTATCACCTTCTACTCGACGAACACGCTGAGCAGATCTTTGCCATGACCGACGATATCGCCGAGCGTGCGCGCAAAATTGGGGGAACTACGCTGCGGTCGATAGGCGATATCTCCCGGCACCAGCGCTTATCGGACAATGACGACGAAAACGTCGCCCCGAAGGTAATGCTGGCCGACCTCAAGTGCGATAACCAAGCACTGACTCGCTATTTCCGCTCCGCGCATGAAATTTGCGATAAACATAATGACGTCGCGACCGCCAGTTTGATCGAGGTCTGGATTGACCAAACCGAGCGCAGGACGTGGTTCTTGTCGGAAGTCGTGCGGGATCTCTGAAGTTCGTACAGCGCGGTACCGGCAAGCCGGATGGTTAGGACTAGTTCAAGGGCTGATGATAAGAGAAGCGGTTGCGGCTTGTCGACAGGGAACCTCAAATCCCGGCTCCCTCCATGCAAGGTTTGGGTTTAGGGAGAATCTTGCTCAGGGCGACCGGGGCCTGGGTCTCTTTGATTAAGCCGGGCTCAACAATACGGTAAAGAGACATGCGTACAACTACTTGATCAAAGCGCCGCGATGGCCGGCGTTGTGCTGAACCCTGGAATCATTCTCACCGCGGTCAGGGGAACTAACAGCAGGACCGGCAGTGGAGGCGGGGACATGATCTATCGAAAATTTGGAAGCACCGGTGCCCAGATTTCAGCTATCGGGGTGGGTGGGCATCATCTCGGCGATGTACCGACCTTGGATGAGGCGGTGCAACTCGTT
>JBEKUD010000329.1:0-3780 GCA_049515395.1 Candidatus Sulfotelmatobacter sp.
TCCACAGGCCCAACTCGGCCGCCTCGACTGCCAGGTTCGTACGCTCCGTACTTTGCAAATGCGCCGCAGCGGAGCGCATTCGGACAAGGGCGTTGTCAAACACACCCGCAATACGCTGCAAAACATCCACCAGTGAATCCGGCCATTCGCGCTCGCTACGTGTAGCAGCGAAGGCCAGAAATCCAAACACCTGCCCCCAATCCTGAGCGGGATGAAGAGGACGGAATTTATGCCAAAAAGCGGAACGTTTCCATGTCCTTCGCAGCTTCCTCTGGAAGGTCGGATCTGCGCGCGACACGAATTACTTCACCACGGAGGATCTTAGCCGTCAGCCAGGGCACATCGTCCTGCGTGAACCCACGGCTCGACAATGCCCCGGACAGGACCCACGAATGGGTTACTACGAAGCTTTTGGCTGCCACGTCCGATTCCGCCAGAGCGCCGCGGTCGAATCCCCAAGTCTCGGAAATAAGTTTCAGGGATGATTCGATCTCCCGATCGATTTCATGGGTAGGAACATCGATAAATCTCACCGCGAGATCTGCAATGAATCGATCGAACCGGGCACGGTTTTCCGCATGGGTGATCGGTTGTGATTGCGCATCCATTGCGATACCTTGGCTCTCAAGATGAAATTTAAATCACCAGTGGAATTTAACCTGTTAGCGCCTATCCAATACGCGGGGCCCGATTACCTGAAAGTGCCTGCCAACGGTATCACAACGTGACACACCGACTGTGATATCGGTCACAATGGTTCGTAACTTTGATCATAGTACTTGAAAAGCCTTACCACCGTTGCCGTTGAACCTCACACACAGACTCAACTACTCTTTGAGGACGATGCTCAGCAAAGAGGTGTGAACTTCCAGCCCACCGTCGTAGCTTATAAAGCCAAGCTTCCTGAATTTATTCATAAGGACATTCACTCGTTCGCGAGATACGCCTACCATTTTCGCGAGAGTTTCCTGACTTATATCCGAAATGACGTTCTCCGATTTGTCTTCCTTACCTACGTTGGCCAGCAACAAGAGTGTTCTAGCCAACCGTTTCTCGCTGGAGTTGAAGAGTTGGTTGATCAAATCGTCCTCGATACGCCTGTTGCGTGAGAGAAGATACGATATGAAATGGCTGGAAAGTGCAGGCTCCTTTTGGAGCGCGCGCAGCATATCTTTCTTAGGAATTTTCATTACAATGCTGGGAACGATGGGCGTAGCCGAAGCCATATGCAACGATTGTCCTGTCAGGCATGTTTCAGCAATAAAATCGCCAGGGCCGAGAATTGCAATGATCGCTTCTTTGCCCTGTTTAGAGATGACTGACAACTTCACCTTGCCCTTCTGAACGTAGAAAATAGCGTCGCACGGATCGCCTTGTGAGAAGATTTTTCGGTTGGGCCGGTATCCCGCCACGGATGTTCCCAGATCCGCTTTCGTAAGAAACAGTTGGGGATCGAAACAGCGCCCTTTCTTGGGTTCTTTAGTCGCTTTTCTTATCTCGCCCCGCTGATGGGTTGGCTGCGTGCGTTCACTGTCGTCCCTGCTCCGAGACTCTGGCATTGGCTTCGTGGCTAATGGCCTTCGGTTCACAATTCTCCTCAGCTAGAACGGGTAAGTTGGGAAGTTGTTCAATTCTGAACACTTGCTCACAGTAGTCACTATATAAGTCCTCCTCTTCTACGTATGTGAACTATGTCACAATATCGAGTGATGCTTGACCGACGCGAGACCCCCAATCTGGCAACGATTGTGCCCACGGCGGCGCCGGTTTTCGGTGCCCGCTCCAAATCATGAAGTTGGGAAGGCCCAGGCAATTCCGTCCGACATTTCGGAGGCGCTCCGACATGTCGGACAGCATCAGGATCTTGTTGCACGGGATCTCCTCCGTAATCTCCTGATAAATGACAGCTTGCAGAATCGAAATTGCACCTGTGGCTTGGTCTCCGTCTTGCTGTTCCCATATCAAAGAAATGGTGGCGGCTCCGGTTCAGCTAACCTCAGCTACACCAGGATGCGGGAGCTATGAATGCATACATTATCGTCGCACAAACTGAATTCGGAACGAACGGCAGGAGCTCCCTTGCTGTTCCGTTTGACTCCCCCGTCATGGTGCCAACCTCTATCAACTACACCCTTAACGCACCGAAGCAAACCCGGGTATGCCGCCACCATCCCCTCCAACCACGTGCCTGCTCACGCGGGATCAGGAGACTGGGAATTGCACTGCGCTCTGCGAGCTTGGGGTCGCCCGTCACATGATCAACCACTATGACAGCCGCTCACAGTTCGAAGGCAAAAGACTGAAAACCCCAATTTGTTCGGGTAGGAATTTCACGGCAGCGCTCGCCGTTCTCGCCGGAATCTCGCTTGCAGCGACATCCGCAACTGCCCAAGCGAAGTTGCCAGGGGGACTCGATTCGCCGGATCAAGGCGTCGTATGTAACGCACAGCGCGCCAGTTGTTACGACCGCCGAGGACCGAGCATCGGTCTGACGGAGGAGTTTCTGGGGCACCTTGCCGCGGAGCGGCTCACGTCAATTTTGCACAATTCCGAGACCAGCGCGTCACGCCAACCGACATTCTCACCAGCCGATGGCGTCGAGTGTGTGCGCGAAACAGGACCTTGTCGAATCCAGCGCCAGTCGGACGCGGCGCTCACGGCGGTGCTTTACAGGCCACGCTCTCGACCTGCCGGACAGAAAACCGCCGAGATTCGGGCCATCATGTACGGTCAATGGCACTGGCAGCGCAGTCGCTACAGCAATGACACCGAAGCTCGTCCCAGCCACCCTGAACGCTACATCCTTCGGTTCGAGCCAGATGGGATCTTGAGCGCTAAAGTCGACTGTAACTCAGCAAGTGGGAATTATCGGTTCGAGGGAAACCAAGTCACTCTACAGCTGACCAATTCCACGTAGATGAGCTGTGAGCCTGGTTCTTTGGATCATGTTTTTCAACACGATTTGGGTGCGGCCGCTGACTATTTCATGAAAGGCGGCCGGTTGTTTGTCAATTTGAGATATGACGCCGGTTCGACGGGTGGCCGACCCTCTCGGGTTTAGAGGGTCGGGGTTTTGACTTCTCTTGTCTTCCATGGCCAATAAACTCATTCGCCACTACGGACACGGCCATCTCCATTTCATTACCTTCACCTGTTATCGGCGACTGCCTCTCCTCCGCTCGGTGCGCGCCAGGAACGTCTTCGTGCATATACTTGCAGACGTGCGGGAGCGCTACCAGTTTTCCTTGGTCGGGTACGTCGTCATGCCCGAGCACGTTCATTTGCTCATATCCGAGCCGGCCATAGGAACGCCTTCCACCGTAATACAAGTCTTGAAACAGCGCGTTTCGCGCCGCGTGCGCTGCAAAAAGCGGAAGTCCACCGCGCAGTTCCATTTGAACTTTTCAAGCGCCGAGGATTCTCTGCCGCGTTTCTGGCAGCGCCGCTTCTACGATTTCAACGTCTGGAGTCTGAAGAAAAGAGTTGAAAAGCTTCACTACATGCACATGAATCCGCTGAAGCGAAAATTGGTCGCTCATCCGAAGGACTGGCCCTGGAGCAGCTATTCGTACTACTCGAATTTCAAGGGCGGAATTATCCGAGTCGATCCGGTAAACTGAATCGCGAGCACGGACAAGAAATCAAAAACCCCGACTCTTCGAAACCCACGAACAGTCGGCCACCCGGAACTTCAAAACCGCCTCAAAGGCTGCGCCACCCGCCCGAGTGGCGGCAAATTTCACGGCCAGTGGAGTCGAGAACGATTCTGCTACAAGGAGG
>JBEKUD010000330.1:0-3764 GCA_049515395.1 Candidatus Sulfotelmatobacter sp.
ATCTGCTCAATCTCGGCAGCCGTGCGCCGCCCCTTCGGGGCCACAACTTGTTCGTTGCTCATGCTGCTTACTTCAACACACAAATTCTCCCCTGCCTAGAATGTGGTTGGCCTGACGCTTACTTTGTAGTAGGCGATTTCTGACCTACACATACCCGCAGTCTACAAAACGATTAGTGCCAGCACGATCTCTCTACTCCAACTGGCGACGACTTGAGTTTATGATTGACTACAAAGTGTACCGCGCCCGGCGATGAATCGAGCGAAGGCGAAACGCCCAAACGACAGGATAGTGTAACCAGAACTGTAATGCAGCGGCTTGACACAAGGGCCCCGTTTACAGGTTGCGGACCGATTGCCCGTTTGCCAGTCCGGCTTCTATCATGCTCACTTCGCCACAATAACCATTATTGTTTTGCCATTGATAAAACGGCTGTATGGGCACACGAGGAGTTAAGGCCGCGATGCGCAAAATCAACGACTTTGGGCCACGAACCGCACCGTCAAAGGTGCTCCACGACGGGGGATTTACGCGGCCGTGACCTTAATTGACCCGAAGCAAGTTATGACGAACTCAGAACGCGTTCCGGATTATTTGATCCAAATGTCACCCCAGTCGCCATGCCCCACGGTCAGGATTCCCTGCTTCCGCTCGATCTGTACGATGGATTCTACTCGATCCATACGATCCAATCTGCTCCGGGCAGGTCGAGTTTCAATGACTTAACAGAAGTTACTGAGCAATCGTTTTCCGCCTGATGAAAGCAAGCCGCCCGAACAGTGGGCGGCCCGTTGTAACGCATTTTGCAATGCTTGAGCTATGGTTTGAAGAAATCTGCGAATGCCTTCGGCTTGGGTACTCCAACGCCGGTGACGTCGTCCCAACCGGGTGCAGTTTGCAGATGACTATCCGTTCCGAATGTGACGAGCTCCACGGTGCCCTCGTTCAGGGGTACATTCCAAAGCGCGTCGTAGAATACCGTAGTGCCATCGAGCGGCTGAGCTAAATCGGAGGCAGTGTAGGACGTAATGCCCGACGCATCCGTGATGGTGCCAGTCACATTCGTGCTCGACCCGACCGGAACGATATCTGTAATTGTCGAAGACGGCATGGAATACACATACCGAGCGGCTTGGCCGAGTGGTATGCCAGCCTCTTGGTTTGCAATCGCCCAGAGGCCGGAGAACATGGGACAAGACACGCTCGTGCCTCCGATAGGGAACCATTCCAGAGGCGGATAGACCCCTGGCTCCGTTATTGCGACCACAACACCGGTGTACGGATCAGCAAGCCAGGAGATATCCGGTATCAGACGAAAACTCCCGGGCAGCGTGTGCTGGAAGCCCGGCTTGGAGAAAAACGCACTGCTGCCTCCGCCCGAACCACCGGTGAAAAACCCAACTGGAGGATCCGACACGAGGCCTGAATTATCCAGAAGGTTGATGTTGTTACCCCATCCGGCCTGCCATTTGATCGCGTTGCTGCTATTCAATGCGAGAGAAATGCCGCCCACTGCGGTCGCGTATTGCGTAGACGCAGGGTACGAGACCATGGCAGGGATTGCTTTTTCTGTGTAATTCAGTTTTTCACTACCAGGTCTTTGAACTTCCCCAGTATCGCCCCCATCTCCTGAAGAGACGTTCACAGAAACACCGGAGATGGCTGCAACTTCGGTGAGAAGGTTTGTCTCATCGAGGTCGGCGGGTGCTAACGTGACCTCCGGTACGCCATAACTGAACGAGATCACGTTGCCTAAATGGTTAGCGACGGCATAGAGCAGGGCGATGTCGATGTCTTGAGCAAACCCGGAATTCGTTACTACATTAGGCGTGACCAGGACAACGATGTTAGCGCCTGGCGCGACGGCATGCGCCCATTCCACATCGAGAC
The DNA here is from genome assembly GCA_049515395.1 of Candidatus Sulfotelmatobacter sp. Lineage (GTDB taxonomy): Bacteria > Acidobacteriota > Terriglobia > Terriglobales > Acidobacteriaceae > Sulfotelmatobacter. The sequence continues at coordinate 1,891 of JBEKUD010000330.1, forward strand.
TCTCCTCCACGGACGGGTAGTCGCAGGGGGCGGAAACAGGGTATCCGATGATGCTGAAGTTCGCTGACGTGAGAGCTGGCAAGCCGAACCGCGCCGAGAACGCGTTGGCATCTGACTGGATCGTAGCCGTATTGCAAATCTCGAAAATGACGATGGTTTGGCCCTTCCCATCAAACCCTTCTTTGTACAGCGCGGAGAGGTTGTAAGCGGTTTGGATTTCCGGTGGAGTGTATCCGCAGCCGCCGATGTTTGTGCTGTCATACAGGTTGCCGGTGCAGGTATTATAGCAGCGGGGAGTCCACCGCTGGTGGTAAGAACATCCTTAGTGGGACCGTGGAAGCAATCCGAAGTGAAAAAAGAACCCGATTCAGCAGCGGGCGATTGCGAGGAAGACGCGCTACCTGAGGGAGTGGACCTTTGAATAGGAACAATCTCAGACTGCTGATTGCTAAGTCCTGAAACGAGATGCACGAAGGGAGCGGCGGCACCGTCGATATAAGGATCAGTGGTGTTTGCGCGTATTACCTTTCCGTTCACCTTGAAATTGCTCATTTGAACACGGAATGCGGCAGAAACCTGTGCAACGGTGCCTCGTGCTCGGACGAAAAAGTTGTCGGGATCGGCCAGCACTATGGACAATTTGTGAGCCGACAGAAACTCCGTAACCATTTTGGCTTCTTGAGCCGTGGGTGCGTAGTCGGCCGCGATTTGAGAGAACTTCAGCCAAGCGCGATAATGCGGCGAACTTGGGTCATATAGGTCCTCCGCAACCGAATCCAGTTGTTGCCGACTGTGAACATTCAGCCAAACCGTTATCTCGATGGTTTGGGATGGGTCCGCAGGACCAATTTTGTGGGCGGTTCGGACGAATGGAGGCGTATTGTTCTTGATCAACTGACCGGTGGCTGAATAGGCCATGCGACCAGTTCCGAGGATTGAACTAACAAGCACAAGGCCTAGGGCGAAGCACTGAAACCTGAATGTTTTTTTTAACATTGTCTTCCTCCATGGAAGTGCGAATTGGAGCGATGGAATAGGCTTGCTTTTGGGCCGATACTATAAGAACCGGAGGGGCGTGTCACCTACAACGCATAATTGAGAGCGGTTTTCCCCAAGGGGCGGCACTTTACGCTCGTGAGGGGGCTTAGTCAATAGTGACTGGAACCTTGTCGCCGCAACATGAGAAGTTCCTCTTTGTGCAAAGTAGAAAGTTCCGCTTTGATGGGGTATGGCGGAATCAGGAGAGGGGCTGTGGATGTCGGCGAAAGAGCGGGACCGACTGAAGGTCTTGCACGAAGTTAAGAAACGACACATCACCCAGAAACAGGCAGCGGCGGAGTTGGGGCTGAGCGTGCGCTGGGTGCGGAAACTGCTGCTGCGCTTGCGGGCAGGTGGCGACGCAGGATTGCGGCATGGTCTGCGTGGCCGGCGGTCGAATCGTAAGACGTCAGAAACGGTGAAACAGCGAGCGGTGGAGCTGTACCGGCAGAAAAAGCAGGCCAAGCTATGGCATGACTACGGCCCCACGCTGGCGGCGGAAGAGTTAGCCGAGCAGTACGGGATCACGATCAGCCGCGAGACCCTGCGGCAATGGTTGATCGAGGCCAAGCTGTGGCGGGCGCGGCGAGCGCGGGTCGAACGAGCGCACGTTTGGCGTGCACGACGGGCGCGCTACGGCGAACTCGTGCAGTGGGACACGAGGGAGCACGATTGGCTGGAAGGGCGAGGCGAAAAGCTGTACCTGATCGCGATGATCGATGATGCTACGTCGCGCCTGACTGCGGGTTTCGTGGGTCATGATTCGACCGAGGAGAACCTGCGGCAACTGGGTTGTTATGTGAAGCAGCACGGGCGACCGGTATCGGTCTACACGG
>JBEKUD010000331.1:0-3758 GCA_049515395.1 Candidatus Sulfotelmatobacter sp.
CTTAACAATGTGTTGAAGTACCACTCGTTTGCTGCCTTGCGTCGTACCTCTGAGAGGGCATCATCCGGTTTTAGAATGTCGTCGATGATGATCACATCCGCACCGCGGCCGGTTAGCACTCCGCCAACCGACGTTGACATGCGAAAACCCCCGACTTCCGTGATGAATTCATTCACCGATTGTTTGTCTGGTGAAAGAACCGTTCTGGGGAAGAGACCGCGATAGAACTGGCTGTTCATCAGGGTTCGGCAGTCGCGCGCGTGTTTGTCAGCCAGATCCTGCCCGTAGCTTACACAGATGATCTGTCTTGAGGGATCGTGCCCGAGCAGCCAGGTGGGGAAGGCGACGCTGGCCGCGTGGGATTTCAACGTGCGCGGAGGCAGGTTGATAATCAGGCGCTTCGATTTACCGGTTCGGCATTTTTCCAGAGTTGAGGCGAGCAGTTCAATGTATGGGCTGGCCATGAAGGTGGTTTGCGGGTTGAGCTCATAGAAGGAGCGTTCGATGAAGCTGGTGAAATCGTTCCGCAAGATCGTTTGATATTCCTCGAATGTAAACTGGATCGCACTGCTCACTCTGACACCTCCTGATTGGGTTTCATGCTCGTCGGCTGGAGACCCGTCATCCGGCTGCGGAGATTCTCCAGAACCTGGCGGTCCAGATCGCTGATCTTAAGCGAACCGGTACCTGAATTGGCGCTCTCTTCCGAGCGTTCGATGAGATCGATAAATTTGCAGCCGGCATGCAGATCGCCCTGGATCGATTTGTTTGCAAACTGCATCACCGTGGCTTCGGCTTTCGTCACCGTGCGTGCCGCGAGAGCTATTGATGCGCACTTTCTGCCGGGATTCCTTGAGAACGATCGTGGCCAGGTTCTTCGAGCCCTTGGGCCGCCCCTTGGGGTTACCAGATCGTCCTTTCTGGAATCGGCCCTCGCTCGGTGGCTTGCCGTAACCGACCGCGTACAGCGCGTTTTCATCAGCCATGGTGCACCTCCTGTTCGGTTGCAATCTCGTTAAACCGTTTTCCAGTGGTTGCGTGAATCGCCGTTTCGCCGCTGTATTTCTGCCAGCGGCGGATGGCGACGTCAACATAGATCGGGTCGATCTCGATACCACACGAGACGCGGCCCACGCGCTCGGCTGCCATCAGTGTCGTTCCCGAGCCCAGAAATGCGTCGAGAACAACCTCGCCGCGGGCGGAGCAGTCAAGAATGGCGTCGGCCACCATGGCAATCGGTTTGACCGTTGGGTGCAGGGCCAGGAGATTCCCTTCCTCGCTCTGCTTCGAGAGGGTTTGGATACCCGAGTACTGCCAGACGTTGGTCCGGTTGCGGCCAAACTGGCCTAGTTGAATGTTGTTCCGGTGCGGGCCCTTGCCTTTGCGGAAGACAAACACCAACTCATGCTGCGAGCGGTAGAAGCTGCCCATTCCACCTTGGTTTTTGACCCAGACACAGAGATTCAGAAACTCGTCGTAGTTTTGCTTGCCGGCGGCAATGATGTCTCCAGCATGGCGCCAATCCATGCAAATGTAGTGAACGGAGTTGTTGGCGCTGTAGCCGGCCATAAGGCGGAAACAGTTGTTCAGGAAGGAGACGAATTCGGCTTCGCTCATCTCTCCCGAGGCCATCGCGAACTCGCGGTGCCGGATCGCGCCGTTCCCTGTCGCGTGGCCGTCGATCCGCACGTTGAACGGAGGGTCGGTAAATACCATGGCCGCGCGGCGGCTGCCGAGCAATTCACGGTAGGTCAACTCGCGGAGTGAGTTCCCACAGATTACCCGGTGCTTGCCCAGGAGCCAGAGATCACCTGGTTTTGTGACCGGCTTCTGGTCGAATGCCGGCTCAGGAACTTCGTCCTCCTTGGATGCGGTGCTTCTCGCTTCTTCAAGGACCACGTCGATCTCAGGTACTTCGAAGCCCGTAATGGTCACGTCGAAGTCGACATTTTCGAGCATCAACAAGTACTCGAGTTCGATCGCCAGGATTTCCTTGTCCCAGCCGGCGTTTTCGGCCAGCTTGTTGTCGGCAATGATGTATGCCCGAATCTGCTCTTTGGTGAGCCGATCGAGCCGGATCGTCGGCACCTCCGTGATGTCGAGAAGTTTCGCAGCTTCCACCCGGCCGTGGCCGGCTACGATCGTGTTGTTGCAGTCGACCAGAACCGGATTGGTGAAGCCGAACTCACTCATACTCGCTTTGATCTGCCGGATCTGGCGCTTCGAGTGTATTCGGGCGTTGTTGGGATTGAAATGGAGTTGATCGAGCTTCTGATAGACAATGAAGAGTTTTGATTCTTCTGGGGATCTCAAGTGAAACTCCTTGTGAAGGCATGGGTTGTCCAGCGACTTGGAGTCGCAGGGGGGTGTTGGCCTGTGTTTCGTTCAACCGGCGTGGTTGAGTTCACGAAAGAGGGGCTGATTGAGGATGGAGCCGCATGGGTCGAACAGAAATGGTCCGATTCAGCGGGTGGAAGGCGGTCATGGCGTGACGCGTCCACACCTTTGTCTGGTGTGCGGAAGGTGAGTTGTCACTTGACCTTAGAGGTCAGTGATTTTGAATAGAGTTGCGATTCGGAAGCGAGAGTCTGGGAGAATTTCTGGGGCATCCCCACAAACAAAAAAGAACCGCCGAAGCAGTTCCTGAGTCTAGAGACAAACATTATGTAGTTACAGACCCGGAGGTCACGCGGTAGCCGGTCTGGTCTTATGGTGCCAAACAACCTTGCGATCACCCAAGTCTACCGGTCATTGGGCACATCGCCTATTGTGATTAAGCTCAGATTGCGCAGGCAATCCGAAGAACATATATATTATAGGCCCTTTTCCAAACAACGGCAATTGAAACGGCCGGCTGGCAGAAAATTCCTCCCAATGTTCCATTCACAATGCGAGTTTATCTCATCACCAATTGTACAGAATTTGCCGGGTACTCCAGGGTATGGCACCGGCGAATTTCGATCCGACAGTGTAGGCGCCCGCAAATGTGGTTGCTTGTAAGAATGTTCGTCTATCCACAAGAGTCCTCATGAATATTCTGGCGACCTGTTCTTACTGCGCTGCAACGGAGTAAATGGCTACAGGCCCAAGCAGGCCGGAAGGAAGCAGCGTTGAATCCGACTTGTACGGCTTTACGATTGTAAAGGTGTATTTCGTAGCCGCATCCGATTGTTGATCTCCGATCAGCCGGTTGACCCACGCATTCGTCACCTTAATCGATATGTCGTTTGCACCGGGCCTCAGAGCAGCGGTTGCTTCCACGCGATACGGCGCGTGCCAGACAATGCCTAAAGGCTTGCCATTGACCGCTATCTCCGCCAGGTTCTTCACCTCGCCCAGGTCAATCAACAGATGCATGCGGTTCTCTAGCCAGCTTGAAGGAACGTCGATGGTCTTTGTGTAAGTGCCGGCTCCTGAGAAGTATTTCACTCCCGGGTCGGGGTTATCGCTCCATGAAGACAGCTTGTCCAAAGAAATAGACGCTGGCGCTCCGCGATCGGGTTGGAAGTTGACCTTCCATGGGCCATCCACGGTCGCGAGCAGCGTCTCGGTCCTGGTGGGCAGCGTGCGGGAGGCTTCGCGGGCCGGCTTGCGAAATAACACGAATACTGTACCCCAGGGTTCCAGCTTCAACGGCACAGTGGTGCGGCCGTCCGCGATCTTGAAAGACACGGGCTCCGTCTTTCCGGTCTCGGCGTGCCACAACTCCGGCGCTTTGCCGGTGACACGGAAGCTAGCGTCCACCTGTTCACTGCGGT
>JBEKUD010000332.1:0-3742 GCA_049515395.1 Candidatus Sulfotelmatobacter sp.
GATCGCTATTCCTAACCTGATGCGCGCCAAGATGGCAGCCAACGATTCGTCCGCGGCCGCCGGAGAGCGCACCATCGTGACCGGCGAGATCGGCTATGCCGCGTCTTATCCGACCATCGGCTTTGCAGCCAGCTTGATCACCTTGGGCGGAGTTGCTCCTTGCACGCCGAGCTCCTCTGGCGCCTGCCTGATCGACCAGAACCTGGCCACCAACGGTGGCGGCAACGGCACCACGGCCAGCACCAACGGCAAGAGCGGCTATCAGTATGCCGCTGCGCCAGGAACGAGCCAGCTTACCCAGTTCTTCACCACTGCGACACCGACGAGCGCGTCGAGTGGAAGCAAGTACTATTGCGCGGTTGAAGACGGTGTGGTGCGTTCGGCGGTTTCCGCTGGTGGCACTACCGCGATCGTCAACACAGCTTGCTACACCACTTCGCCGCTGGCGAACTAGTAGTTGGCAAGTACCTGGGGGAGGGTACAAGCCAGGAGCAGCGAAGGCAACTTCGCTGCTCCTTTCTTTTTGTCCTGCGTGCTCTTCTCCAGCTCGACCGTAGAATAAGTTCCCAGACGGATCAGCGCACCATACTGCATATCCCACCGGCGGAAGACCCGTCACGGAGCAATTCGTTGTTGCTCTAGAATTGAGTCAACGTGGCATCCAGATCCACTCCTTCACTTGTCATCGGAAATTGGCAACAATTCGTTCACGTTCTTGCGGCCACCAATCCTCGTCAAACAAGAAGTGTTGAAGTTGAGTAGACGATTGCGCTCTGCGGGAGAGGCCGAAGAGGATACCTCTATGGCAATCCTCATAGGCGCGCCGTCGGATTGATACCAACGCCGCACGCAGGTGTCTCGGCCACACGATGTGGCCTTTCCTTCTAGCTGAATAAAATGGTTCTGCACAACAATCTGTACGAGTGCGCATTCTACGCGGCTTTCTGAAAAGCGACGAATTCGGTCTTTGTGGCGGCCAAGCGCTGCGCCTTCAGCAGCAGATAGTTCATGTCTCGATAACCACGGCCGCGACGGAGCAGAGCTTTGATGTTGCCGTTGACGGCTTCCACCACACCCATCGGCACCTTCGTCCGGCAGTAGTTAAGGATGCCCTCGAGATGAGCCAGCAACATGCCGGCTAGTTTCTCCATGGGTTTCAGCCGCTGCCAGCGTAACTGGTCGATCCATTTCTGCAGATAACTCAACATGGCTTTTTCGTAGCTGTAATCCCACAAGTGCAAGAGGCTCTCCTTCAGCAGGTAGGCTTTGAGAATGCGCCGATTCAGAGCAAACAGGGCGTTCAACTGACGCCGCTTGCCGCGATCCAGGTTGAGCCAGTCGCTCAAAAGCAGCCAGCGCTTCCCTCGTACCAGATCCCGCGCGGCTCCTCCTTTGCGGAAGAACTCTGCACGCCGCACTTCGTCCACCGCTCGGCTGGCATGCTGCAGAATGTGAAACTTGTCGTAGATGATCCGGCACTCCGGTACCCACTGCTCCAGGCTTTGCCGAAACGGTTCCCACATGTCCACACATGCCGCTCGAATCGCACTTCGTTGAAACGCACTCAGATGTTTCTCGAAGAACTCGTCCAGCGTCTGTTTCTTCCGCTCCCCCCCGAACCACAGTGGTTCCCCCGTCTCCAGATTGCTCACCACCGTCAGAAACTTTTGCTTTTTCCCCAGATAGATCTCATCGACTCCCATCTGGCGTAACGCCGGCTTCCTTCGCTCTTCCGACCAGCGACTCAGATAGCGCACGTCGATGGCACGCACCGTACTGCTGGCCAAGCCAAACTGTCGCGCCACTCGTCGTACCGCCGCGCTCTCACAGGCCAACCCCACCGCCTCTTCGAAGCGCTTGCTGAACGGCGCCTTGCTCGGTAACTGCGGCACCTTCTCCGTCTTCACCCCGCAGTCTGGACAGCGCACCCGATACAACTCCACCACCACCGTCGTCCAAAACTCGAAACACGGTAAATCTCGCACCTCGCGCTCGTAGCTGTCATAGGCTTCCGCTAGCTTCCGCCCACACCCCGAGCAAATCAGTTTCCGGTTTCCTCGCTTGCGCCGAACCCACAGCTTCAGCCTCTTGGCCAGCTCATCGATCTCGTGCCGGTAGACCCGATACCCCGGCCAACCCAACACTTTGCTCCAGTCCGCCCCTTTCATCCTGAGGAGTGTATCCAGAATCCCCAAGAATCAAAATGCCCATTCCATCAGCAGGTGTTACAGTTTCTCGCTCAGAGCCAATAAAATTAACAAGGGCAATTTCGCCGTTCGCCCCAATCGCAATACAAGTAATTGATCCACAGTTTCTCCGCTTGTATCGATTTGCGCAACAAGCCCCGCAACGGGAGCTAATCTCAGGCCATGGAGAAGCTTGTTAATTGCGACTACCTCGCAACCACATTGGGGTTCCCGACTACCGGCTAAGGACGATGCGCCACTGGCTGACCGGCGGACCAGGCGCTTCCACTCGGAAGGGTCTGCTCAAGTCCGCCTGGCATTGTTTCCATTTGGATGTCGCGGTGAGCCCAGCGCCGCGCAGGGCCGGGGCCAATTCTTCAATGCGCGTATGTCCCAGCTGGACCCATTCGAGCGTGTGGATCAGGCGTTCCGCATCACGTCGCGGCTTGTCGACCTGATACGCATCCCCCCAAAATAACAACGATGCCCACAATCAAAATCAGCACAATACAATGGTTCGCTTTCGTACTCGCGGCAAATGCATCGGAATCATTCTCCTCACCTTATTCACTGCGGTGGCGGCTGGCCCTTGCAGTTATTGGGCGACCCATAAGCCGGCGCCCTGTAGGAATATTAATTTAAGTCGGTCATAAGTAGGTTCACACAGATTACGGTTAAGCCGCCGCATACTGGGTGTCTGGCGTAAGAAAGAACATGCCGATGGTCGGGGGTAGCCCTTGTAGCGAACCAAGACGTGCCCGGACGTACTTTCTCAGTTCCTTCCCGTTACGCAACCCAGCTTTGGCCACACCATGGGGTTTCAGGTAATTCCAGACTTGCTCGTCCGGATTGAGTTCCGGGGAGTAGCGTGGCAGAAAGAATAATGGCAGCTTCCCACTTAAGCGGGCCACGTCCTTCACCGGCCGGCTGGGATGATAGCTACCGCCTTCCAAAATGAGAAAAATCGGTTGCGCTGCATGATGCAGCAAGCGCTTCAGAAACTCGACAAACACCGCCCCGTTGACTCTGCCCTTGGCCACCATGAAACGCATGCTGAGAGGTTGGAACTGCGGTGTTGTTTAAGTCCACGAGTTGGTAGTTCACGTTTCTCTGTGGACTTTGGCCTTGAGGCACCGTTGGCCGTTGCAGGCAGGAAGATCGTTCGCGCGCGACAAGCAAAGCGAGCTTGGCTTGTCGGCATTACTGAGGTTGCACTTCGAGCAGAAGATGTTTATTGAACTGGGCAGAAATAGCGGCCTTCGGGCCGTGCACGATCCCGAAGTCCTTGCCGTTGACAAACCCTTTCCAGATGGACCTCTAGAGACTAGCTACTTTCCGTCGCAAAAATGCGCTTTCTGACGTAGGCCGGCTAACATCATGTGCAGCGGATATGGTCTTGGGTGGTGATTTTGCGCTCGTCCATTCTCGAGCGCGAGGCGAGTGGACTGTACCGACTTAGGTGCTCTGTCGCGCAAGATAGCACCCCATCTGGATGATGTTGTCGGCAATCACGCCCAGCCCTACCCATCGTCGCATGCCGTCCAGGCCGGGATATA
>JBEKUD010000333.1:0-3732 GCA_049515395.1 Candidatus Sulfotelmatobacter sp.
TCTCTGGCTGTTACGACGGCCGCTCGTGGCCGCTCCTCTTTGAGTTTCCGCAAGGAACTATCGAGTTGCTCCGAGTTGCTCTCGATCACGAACTGCGCAACGTCCCATATGTCTCGTGTCATCATGATATTTCTTCAAGGTTCATCGTGAGCAGCGGACTTCGGTCCGCACGTCGATATCAAAATTCCGTATTTCTAGCCCTTGCCAATTTGTGAAATCAGCATGATACTGGTGGAAAGTGGTGAGCAGTCTTAGAGGCGATTTCGGCTTCTGGGCAACCCACGACAAGTGCGTACCTGGACGCGCTTCTAAGTTATTGAAAACAATCAGGGCCGAGGTAGCTCAGTTGGTAGAGCAGTCGATTCGTAATCGACAGGTCCCCGGTTCAAGTCCGGGCCTCGGCTCCATTTGCCTCCCCCCCCTTCCTGTCCAGGACGCTCCGCGCCAGTCGCCCAGCCATGGCTAAGATCCGGCGACGCAGGTTCGGCGCGAAAGGAATCTGCTTGGAAGAGCTTGGCGACTCAGAAAAGGCGCTCGCAGAGGCGCTTGCCTACGAGGATGGACACGTTGTGGTAGATGCGGTGGTGGACTCGTTTGCGCTTTCCTTGCCGTCAGACATTCGATCCAGCCATCGCCGCTCGGCTTCGAAGCGGAGGTGATTCCGCGCAGAGCCTTTTTCATTTTCAATTTTCCTTTCGTGTCTACTGTTCGCAAAATAATGTCAAGCTGCCAGCAAGACCTTCCCGATACCACCCCCCTCTGCGGCGGCTTGAGCTTCGGCCGCCTTGCTGACCGGTAGCTTGCGGCCGATCAGGATCGTCAGGTGTTTTCAAAGGCCGGACAGACCGAAACCGCCATTGCCTTCTGCCGGCCCTCTCAATTTCGATGGAGTTAGGCCATCATTCAAAACCCTCCAACCCTGGAGGTAACGTTGTGTTTTCGCGATAGTGATTTGGGGCAAGATCATCGACGGATTGAATTCGACAACGAACCCGTCCGCGCACGGTTAACTTACGAATACTCAATTAGCATTCGACCAATTTACTTTAATCCTTGACATCCTCGGAATCCGGGGCATATAAGATCACTGTTTTCCAAAAGCAATTCGACAGATAAGTTTCAGCCACGGTTTGGGTGACCGAACTGGGTGATCCCCGTTCCGCTGGCCGTTCGTGCAATTCGTTTGAAACAAATAGCTTGTAGAACGAGGCCTGAAATCCCCGGGGGGTGCCAGATGTTCAAGGATAAGTGCTCGCTATATGCCTGCGCGGTTGTTGTTTCTCTACTTTTTCTCGTGGCTCCGTCACTGAAGGCCCAGACGGCTTCGACGGGCGCATTGACAGGGACCGTGACCGACCCGACAGGGTCCGTCGTTGCAAATGTGAAAGTCACCGCGACAAATACAGGCACCGGCCAAGAGCGAACGGTAACAAGCGGGGCGGACGGTACTTATAAAATCAATTTGCTCTCGCCAGGCAACTACAGCGTTGCGTTTGAAGCCACCGGCTTCAGTCTGGCGACGATCCCCTCGGCAACGATCAACGTTACCGAGACAACTGTACTGGACGGCCACTTGACGGTGGGCGCTCAAGCACAGGAAATTACGGTGCAGGGTGAAGCGGTTGCGGTTCAGACCACGGACGCGACGGTGGGCACTCTATTGGCGGGCAAGACCGTCGTCGATCTCCCGCTGACCGCCCGCAACTACACCAACCTTTTGGGACTGTCTGCCGGCGCGAATACTGGCGTTTTCGACGCCGCCAACCTCGGAAAAGGCTCGCAGGATATCGCTGTCAATGGCGCTACCACGGCCCAGAACAACTACCAAATGGATGGTGTTTCAGTAAACGATCCTTCCAACGGTGGAAGTTCCCTCGACGCTGGCTTCTACTCGGGGATCGGAATTGTAAATCCGGATGCGATTCAGGAATTCAAGATTCAGACCTCGCTGTACGATGCCGGCTACGGGCGCAAGCCGGGCGCCAATGTGAATGTGGTCACTAAGACGGGCACGAACGGTTTCCATGGAACTGCGTTCGAATTCTTCCGAAACACAGTTCTGAATGCCAATGACTTTTTCCGGAATTCGTCGCCGCCGGTCAATGGAGTCCCTAATAACAGCCGGCAAGTTTTGAACCAGAATCAGTACGGCGGAGTCATCGGCGGACCGATCAAGAAAGACAAGCTTTTCTTCTTCACGTCGTATCAGCAGACATGGCAGAAAAACGGAATTGCCACCCAAGGTTTTTCGGCTGCGACTTTGCCTCCGATCCCGGCAGGTGACCGAACCGCAGCCGGTTTCCAGGCGGCGCTGGGTGCTGCTTTTTGTCCATCGGGCGGGCACGGTCTCCCTGGGTATGGCTCAAGTGGCGGTCTCCAGGTTGCCTGTGACGGATCGAACATAAACCCGGTGGCCCTCAATGTGCTTAGGCTCAAGAACCCCGATGGTACTTATTACGTCCCCAGTTCCGGTACTGCGGGATATGTGCTCACGACATTCAGTATCCCCGCCAGGTTTACGGATCATCAGGCTCTGCAAAACGTGGATTACGTGATCAATAGTAAAAATACGTTGTCGGGAAAATGGTTTTACGAAGAGTATCCGACACAAATACCTTTCGGTTGTTCCACTAATGCGGCGGTAGGGTCGGCTCTAAGTACTTGCCTGCCCGGTACTGCCGGAAACACTTTTTATTCGCAGCAGACCGGGATGGCGAAACTCACGACGATCGTATCCAATAACGTCGTGAACGAAGCCCGGATCTCTTTCCTGCGTAACGACGCAACATTAGCGAATAATATTCCGATTACGGATACGCAAGTCGGCATCGCCCCGATAACTCCGGCAATCGACAACCTCGACCAAATTATCGTCTCCCAAAATGGTTTTACTATCGGGACGAATTTCCTTCTCGCCGGTGCATACAAAAATTCAACCGCGGAAATCTTTGGCGAGCAAGTTTCCTGGAACAGCGGGAAGCACTCGCTCCGGTTCGGCGTGGAGGCCGAGCGCGATCAAATAAACGGGGGCCTTCCGGGGGACTCAGCCGCAGCGCTAACATTCCAAACCTTCCAGGACCTTTTGTTGGGCTTGCCCGGTTGCTCCCCTACGCAAGTCACCGCTGGCTGCAGCCCCACTAACATTTTTCCTGGCACGAATGGGAGTTCGAGCAGCAATATTTCCAGTTCAGGAACTTCGGCTACGCTCGGAGGCCCGAAGGGTCCCGCCTATGTTAATTTTTTGCAGACCGCTTTCTACGCGTTTGTGCAGGACGACATCAAAGTCAAGCCAACGTTCACGTTGAACTTGGGATTGCGCTGGGATTTCGACGCGCAGGAGACGTCCAGGAACGGAGAACTCGGAAACGTCTGGCCCACTTTAGTAAACACAGTGCCCATACCCGGGAATTCGCCCACTTGTACCGCTGCGCAACTTCTAACAGGATGTACCCCCGGCACTCTGGCTGGTTTTGTGGTCCCGTCCAATTACGTTCCGTCGGCTAACCCCGTGCCCCCCGTGGGCGGGCTTACTATAAACAGTACGAAGTTCGGCACACAGAACGGTGTGCCTCTCCATGATTTTGCTCCGCGGGTCGGATTTGCATGGCAGCCGACCAAGAGTGATCGATTTGTTGTGCGCGGCGGTTTTGGCTATTTCTATGAGCGGTTAACCCCGGGCAATGCTTCATCGATCTACTTTATCGGTCAACCGAACGATATCTTGGTCGGGAG
>JBEKUD010000334.1:0-3705 GCA_049515395.1 Candidatus Sulfotelmatobacter sp.
ACTCCAGGAGAAGCCACCATCATCGCCGAACCGGGCGCGGGATCGAAGAGCGGTGTGCTTCCTTCCATGGCTGCGGGCGTCGGAAGCCCGACCGACGTAGCCAGTGGAGATGCGCTCGCGGCGGCGGCGGCCGGCGGTGACAGCAAGAACTTAACTGGGTCGGGCAGCGGGAAAGGTGGGCTGTACGGCAGCGGGAAGGGAAGAGGATTGAATGAGACGGGAGAAGGCGCCGCGACTGGTCGTGGAACGGCGTCTGGAACCGGCTCAGGATCGGGAGTCGGGACGGCCGTTGGAAGCGGTAAAGGCGCGGGCAGCGCGGCAGGCGCGGGCGGCTTTCCTGGGATGACGATCACCGGGGGGCACTACGGAAACAGTGGCGCTGATGGAGGAGGCATGCACATCAATGTCACCGCACATCGCCAGACGCCTTACGGCATGACCGTAACGTCCACGGCGAGCAGCGGTGGCGGACTTGCGGACTTTGGTGTTTTTCAGAATGAAAAAGTCTACACCGTCTATCTCGACATGCGCGCCAATGACGAGGACCCCGCTCCTTCCTGGACCTTCCAGTATGCTCTGCTGCAACCCACCGGAGCTGATCGCATTCGTACCACACTCACGCCACCCTACGTAACGCTGAAAGATGTGCCTGAGTTTACCGCGGCACAGGTCGCGGCGTGCGCGCACCAGATGATCGTAGCCGCTGCTATTCTTAACGTCGAAGGCCGCCTGGAACAGATATCCGTAAAAGAGACCCCGGACACGGAGATGACCGCGCCGCTTACTGAAGCCTTGAAGAACTGGACGTTCCAGCCGGCACAAATCGAGGGGAAGCCCGTGGCGCTTAAAGTTCTGCTGGGTGTTCGCCTGGGGGCACCGTCGCTCAAGAAGAAGAGGTGACTCGGCAAGACAGCCTTTTAGCGTAGTCGGTTCCGAAGCTTCGGATTCGTTTACGGATGCCTTAAACCAACCGCCATTTGCCGTAGCGAAACGAGGATCCTGCGTCGCAAACCGCACTTTCAGAGAAACGCGGCAACTCCAGCGGTTCCGAAAGTCACTAATAAATGTCCTTTCGGATAGGACGGACTCTGCGGCTTTGCTATATGTTCTTAAGGAGGACGCGAGTTAGCAATTCGGGCGACGGGAATCTATGGCATCGATTTCAACCGAACCTTATCTCGGCCTCGTGCCGAATCCAAGCAGCAACGGATTCAAACGTGTCCTGAACTCTCGATGGACCTTTGTTGGGCTGCAGGTTCTGGACCTCGTCACCACGCTCTACGCCTTCCACCTCGGAGCGATGGAAGTTAACCCTCTGGTGGCCCACTTTACGGAATTGTTTGGCCGCGCTCGGGGCGTGCTGATCAGTAAGCTCGCGGCGGTCGCGATCGCGATGGGAGTGCGCAGACTGTTGTGGGTGGTGAATTTGATGTATCTGGGAGTGGTCGGCTGGAATTTGATTACGCTTTTGAGTATGAGTGCGGGCGCGAAATGATCCAGCGCCGCTTTTTAGGCCTTCTTTTGATTCGCCTTTCGATTTTGCTCGCCGAAGCTGAGTCGCCGACCGGCCACGATCGCGGCCGGATTCTCAAAAACTAGGGCTTGCGCGATGTGCGCACCAAAGCGCTTCGCAACTGCATCGCGAGCTTTCGATAGATTGGGCTCGCGGTTTTTGTCATCGTGGGAATCCGATGCCAGCACATGCACGGCTTCCTGTTCCAACAGCCACAGTGCGACTCGTTGTGCCGCGACTCCCCAGGCACCCGTGACTGCAGAAGCCGTGACTTGGACGAGGCATCCCGCGTCCACCCACTCTAGAACCCGTTCCAGACGCCGCTGTAGGATCGCATTACGCTCAGGGTGTGTAATGATCGGAACCATGCCTGCAGATTGAAGCCTCGCAAGGCTATCGCCGATCTGCGGCGCGATTCCATAGTCACTGAACTCGACCAGGAGATATTGCTTTGCAGCGATCGTGTAGTGCTGAGGGTGCGCAATCGCGTCTTCGATATTCTCAAATGAGAGATGGAAATCGCAGCCGATGCTGAAGGCGAGCTGGTCGCCTATCTTCTCTGCGAGTTCGACAACAAGGTCTCGCGCTCGATCGCGGCTGTACTTATAAGTGTCATTCGCGTGGGGCGTTGCGACGATGTGCGTGATGCCATCCTGCATCGCCAAGCGACACATTTCGAGCGTCATCTCCCAGGATTTTGAGCCGTCGTCGAGACCTGGAAGTAGATGGGAGTGGATGTCAATCATCGGAGCGAAACCATGCTGACCATTCTGTTTGACGGGATTCAGGAGTCAGCAACCCCACGTTCTAAGTGAAGATTATGACTCGGACTGTCCCGAACCATTTCTTCTTCGTTTTAGAATCATACCGCACTCGGCTGCGATAGGTTTTCTGTGGGGGAGACGGACCAGACGCTCATTTATCGTCATACAATCCGAAAAAACCAATAGCTCGAAAGTGGTGTCTGTAGCCGATTTTCCGCCACCAACCGTCTCCGCCGGATACAAATAAGTGCCAAGAATGAGAAGGCACTCCACCACGATTTGGGTATTGACACCCTAAGCGTATCAATTAGAATCATGACACTCGAGCGGGCTGCCAAATTGCCCCGCTAGACTCATTCAATTCTCGGGGGCAAAGAGCCTCCGGTCCCGAAGCTTTCCTCCCCTGGCTAGTTTCAATTCTTGTAAGGCGGAGGCGCGGTTATGCTAAGTCTAGAAGGGCACGAGCCGACAAAAGGCGGAGACTCAGCTTGGTACGCAGTATATACCCGCCATCAGCACGAAAAGAACGTCGCTCGGGCTCTGGTGGGAAAGGGTTTTGAGGCCTTCCTTCCGCTTTATACCGCTGTTCATCGGTGGAAAGATAGAAACAAGCAGTTGTCCCTTCCGTTATTCCCCTGTTACGTATTCCTCCGCAGCCCTTTGCATCGCTGGCAGCCAATCCTCACGATTCCTGGAGTTCACAGCGTACTGGGATTCGGAGGCGAAAGGTCGATGATTCCTGACTCCGAAGTCGAGGCAATCCGAAGAATGGTTGGGTGTCCCCTCAAGGCGGAGCCTCACCCTTTTCTCAAGTGTGGCGACCGGGTTCAGCTCAGAGCGGGCCCTTTGCAGGGACTGGAAGGGATTTTGCTCCGCAAGAGGAGTGTCTGGAAGCTCGTCGTATCGGTAGAGATGTTGCAAAGATCAGTGGCCGTCGAGGTGGATGCCTCGATGGTGGAGCGTGTCAGCGTTAGGGCACCAGAGCTGAGGCTCGGCTTCGCGGGCGCAACGATCGCGCATTAAGCCCAAGTGCCTCTGCGAGACGTCCATTCTTTCAACTCTATCGGCTAAGTCAGCGTTGGGAAACCGTCCCGATAGGTCGAATTCGGGGGGTCGGTTTGGACACGGAATTGCCCGTTCCGCCTGTCCTTTAGCCTGAAACAGCCTGCTGCATCCATTTGTTTACATTCGGAGCTGAGCACTTCATCATTACTGCACACTTTTGTTGTAAGCAAGCCGCGCCTAGGAAGTTCGAATTCGATGCTTTTTTGGAAGGGCCCGGTCTCGCCGGCGATTAGAGAGTGACTTATAGGTTCGAAACTTCCCGCTGGGTGGAGCGAGCAATTGGCACTGATCGTGCAGGAATCCCCGGGGTAAAGACGGGAACAATGTAACTCGCAGGGCGGAGCTACATCCGCGTCAACGGAG
>JBEKUD010000335.1:0-3690 GCA_049515395.1 Candidatus Sulfotelmatobacter sp.
CGACCCACAGCACCCCGGTTCTTGTCTGTTTTCCGCGTATTGAGTCCGCCTAATGCTAGTTCTCTTCCGTGTTGTATCGACCCGGTGGTGGCTGGCGGGGCTGTCAAGGGCGCCCGGAAAGGGCGTTCATCTTGACCCTTGATAGCCCCGCCAGTCACTTCACAATCGAGCTGGGAACGAAGCAAAACGCAGTTCAGTTGAGCTTCGTTCCTTAGTCTTAGTGGAGTGGTTTTCGCTCTTTCTCGATCTTGCTCGTTGGCATCCACACTCCGCCTTACCGTTCTGGAATTCTGCATCATGCATCGTTTTGTTGCGGTCACAGAACATTCTGGATTCGCTTCGAACCAAGTCCTCCTGGAAAACTCTGGCCGACGCCACCCCACCGTTGCCATGCTTCTATCCGCACTCTGAATGGGCCGCTTAAGGGCCCGGTGCAAGTTGGGGTTCGATCTAAATACCCAGGTCCATCACTGCCGTGATGAACCTGGGATTGTTGGGGCTGCCATCTATCGCGAGATCTTCATAGACCAGCGCTCACTACGCAGTCACCCGAACAAGGCGGTGGATGTCGTTGTCTGCCAAACCTCCTGGATCGACTCTGGTTCTCGCTTCATCAACTTCGGTCCTGCCCTCCACATCAAATCGCGTGGCGATTGTCCTCTCGCTTTCGGCCTCTTTCCCCTTTTGCCCTGGCCGGCTAGGCTGCCGCCGCGATCGGTGCCGACATCGCATTGTGCAGCGGCTCGTACACCTCTCCACTCACCCACAGCCGGTGTAGTAAGACGGCCAGCTTCCGGGCTACCGCTACCGCTGCTCTCTTCTTCGCATTCTTCCCACCACGCTCGCAGAGCCGCAACCCATATCGTCGTAAGTCCGTGTCCGGTCCGAATGGCCCCAGGATATAGTGCGCGCTCCCCACCAGCAGCTTGCGCACCATCGTATCTCCGGCTTTGCTGATTCCTAATTGCGGCTGGCTCTCTCCCGAGTCTTCCTGCTTCGGCACCAATCCCAGGTACGGTCCCACATCCCGGCTCTTCGCGAATCGTTGCGGATTCTCCAAGGTCAACACGTAGGCCAGCGCCGTGATCGGCCCCACCCCTTTCACTTGCCGCAATAACGCCGTGTGTCCATACTTCTCCCGGCCTAGGGTTTCAATCTTTTTGTCGTACTCCTTAATGTCAGCGCTCAGGGTTGCTGCCAAACGCACCAAGGGCAGCAGCGCTTCCCGCATCTCCACCGCAACTGCCTCCTCTCCCTTTTGTGCGAAGCTCCGGCTGGAACACTTGGGTAGCCGCGTGCCCATGCTCTTGACCAAACCTCGGGTGGTGTTGATGATCTCCGTCCGCGCCGCCACCAAGGCATCGCGGGCTCGCAGCATCACCAGGTCCTGCCGCACTTCCCGACTGCGGTGCTGGATCGGGTACAACGACTCGGGGTCCACTCGTCCCAACCGGGCCAACTTATTCGCATCGATCCGATCATTCTTGCGCTTGCGGCGCTTCGATCCGTCCATCAACCGCGGGTTGGCCACCAGCACTTCGTGCCCGCAACCGCTGATGACTTCCTGCACCCAAGCCGAGTGGGTCCCCACTTCTACCACCACACGCGCCGCATTCAACCCTTGGAAGAAGGTTGCCAAATCCTCCTGCGTCGTCCGCAACTGTCCTTCCGCCAGCGTTTCTCCCTCCAGTCCCAAAATGCAGTAATGGCTCCCTTGGTCTCCAAGATCCACTCCTACCGTTAGACGGTCGAGATTGGGGCGAAGCTCCCCACCCGGATGCTCTTCTCCGGTGCTCCTTGCTGCCACCTTTTTCCGATCCAGCTTTTCCTTCAGCTTTCCCACCAGTTCCGCCAGCACTTCCTTCGTATCCCGCTGCACCGGGCCCCGCGACTTCGCACGCTTCGACGTCAGTTCACTATTCTTTCGAGAGTTGTTATGCTTTTTCAAGGTCGATCTCCTTAGCCGTTTTGATTGCACCTTAGAGTGCGCTGATCAACGGTAGCTTAACGCCATCCGTGATCGGGGATCGACCTTCTCATCCCATCTATCGCGATTCTGCAACAGTAAGGGCCTACGCTCGCTGCGGGATTTGCTTCCGGCCAGTAGTTACGACACGGTGAATGCAAACGTAAAGCGTAACAGCGAGGGCGAGCAGCCCGGTCACTGGCCACATATGCCAGTGAAACCCCGGAGCTGGTTGGACCTTGAACTCGTGCCTGCGTGCGAAGATTTGAGCGAACAGGACTGGAGCAATAAAGAACAAATAGAGCGGCAAACAGAGCACTGATGAAGCAAGCCCAATTGCGGCAGCAACTCGGGGGAACACAAATGTCAGGACGACAGCGACGATGAAAAGAGCAGCTCCGATGTCCTGCATTGAGAGCAGCGGGCCTGTCAGCCACCCTCCACTAAATTCCGTTCCTTCAAGACCGCTTGTGATTTGCAATGCCAGAAAGACGCAGAGAAGAAAGCTGCCAGCCTGACATAGCTGCTGGATGTTGAGCTTCTTCACGCTCAAAGTTCCTCCATGTACGGGCTATTCTTGCAAGTTCAGCCGTGGCGTACAAGATAACTTCTGTTATCAGGCGTCTCTCAAAGCGCTCGTCTGCCCGATGATTAGTGTACTCGCGATTTCGCAACAGTTACGGCCTGCGGTCTGCTAGACGCCTGGCAACTCGGGGAATCCGTAGAGGTGACCGATGACCCGAAGGACCGTTAGGAGGAATTTACTTACAGACTCCGGTGGAAATGCGGATGCAAGGACGAAAGTGAGCATGACGCCAACGAAAACTCCGCGCCAGTCAGTCCGACGGAGGCGACCCGCAGCATCAATGAGATAGTCGATCTTCGCATTCAGGACTCGCGTCTGCTCTACAGAGAGAGAGTACGTGCGGCCGACGCGCTCCGCGATTTCTTGGAGTCGTCCTGCAATCTCTTTTTGCTCGTCCGGAGTGAACGGCGTATTCTTGGTGATCTCATCGGAACCCGCTCCTAGCAGCTCAGCCTCGCGCTTAAAGCTCAGCCCATAGATCCGGCGTTTCGAGGTCATGTTTGACTTCTTCAAGCCACCTTGTAACGCGTGGCATCAAAGCTTGCCAGCTATATACCTCGTAGGACCAATCAGGGCCGTCCCCGACCAAGTAGCGCCCGACATAGTGCCTTGCATCGCCACCCAAAGATGAGCCGGACTTCGGCATCACCATCCTCGAACTCGAATTCTCTCGGGTCGAGTCCGGTACCCTGGATGGCCTCGAAAAATTGGTTCCTCTGCCATTTCTGAAACTGCGGGGAGGGAGGCACAATGACCTAGATTCTAGTCTAATGAAGCGGGAAAGAATCCCGCAGCTCCGGGGTCAATGTAATGGGGATGTTGCAACAACGACTCCTGGGTGGGCGATGGAATGGGAGCGGTCAAACTGCCAGGCGAGTACCCAGAATAAAATCATCAAGACCCAACTAGCTAAGTGTAACCATCGAAGGTAGCTCTCGCGGAAGAACTGCCGATGCAGCCGCCAAATTTTGATCTCGTTAATCGGCGACTGAAATGACCTCGGTGAAAATACCCATACCGAAGTGGGATATTGTTCGCTGTCTGGGAGGTGTTGGTTAATCTCTTTGATAATTCGTTTCAAAACCATCCAGCGGGCTAGACCAGCCAAATAGAATATTCCGAAATAAAAGAGAATGCC
>JBEKUD010000336.1:0-3682 GCA_049515395.1 Candidatus Sulfotelmatobacter sp.
ATGGAACGCCAAAAAATCGTTCGACTGCTGGTTAAAGAAATTCTGGTCGGCGAGGATACCATCACCATTCGTCACAGCATTCCGATTCCTTCGGCTCCGCCACAAAACGGCGGCTCCGAAGCATTAAACGGTCAACATTACCTTTTGTGTAAGGGGCGTGATCTCGCCGCTCTACAGCAATATCTACCTCAATTTGCTGGATCAAGTATGGCATCGGCGAGGCTACCCGGAGAAACTGGGGGCCACGCTCCATCGCTATGCGGATGATGGAATTTTGGTTTGTCGCAAGGATGCAACGCAAGCTCTTCAGGCGTTTGCGGGAATTGCGTTGAGAATGGGGCTGACGATCAATCGCGAGAAAACCAGGATTACGAAGCTGACCGAAGGGTTTGGCTTCATCGGGTTTGAATTCGTGAAACGATGCTCCCCCAACAGCGGCAAACTGAGCATCTACATCCATCCTAGCAAATCCTCACAACGCAACATCCGACGACGGATCAAAAGCTTCACCAAGCGGCGGGCGCCGATCCGGCCAGCGGAGTTTGTGAAACAGGTGAATCAGACGGTGCGGGGATGGGTCAATTACTATCGCCACACCAATGCCAGCGATGCTTTCCGGCGCTTGCAGCGATTCATCAACACTCGCTTTCGCCGATATCTGAACTATCGCAGCAAAGGCCGAGGCTTTGGGTGGAAGAAATACCCAAATGCGACTCTGTACGCCCGAGGAATGATCTACATCGGGAGCG
The DNA here is from genome assembly GCA_049515395.1 of Candidatus Sulfotelmatobacter sp. Taxonomy (GTDB): domain Bacteria; phylum Acidobacteriota; class Terriglobia; order Terriglobales; family Acidobacteriaceae; genus Sulfotelmatobacter. Next base: position 750 of record JBEKUD010000336.1, read on the forward strand.
GAGTCATCAGGTACGAGTGAGAGTCTGCGCATGCTGTGGGACGAAGACTGTCGGACCGCCGGACTCGGGAAAACTGAGCGTCCGGTGGGAAGGGAAGGGAATGGTGAACCGGCCAGGATGACGCTACTGAGGCACTGCAGAAGGGGAAACCCGCAGAAACAGATAGGCGCCATCTAAAGTCACTGAGCCATTCCTTTACCCTAGATATGGTGCTGCTCGCGCGAACGGAACCAGAGGCTCGACAGGCGTGGGAACGCCTCCAAAACCAGTTTGCGGCTCTACGATTGGTGTGAATCAGGACAAGAGTCGCCTTACTACGGTGGGTGAGGGTTTCGCGTTTCTTGGCTTCGAGTTTCGGAAACTCCCGATACAGTTGTTTGTACATGTGGCCACGCAAGAAAGCGTGCCAACATATCCGGTACCGGGTTCGCGAAGTGGTTCGATCGTTTCCTAGTAGCGCGTCGATCGGTGAGGTGATTCGGAAGCTGAACCCGACCTTGAATGGATGGTGTACCAATTACCGGGTCGGCAACAGCAACCGGATCTTTCATAAGATCGATTGGGCTGTGATGAGTGAGCTGCAGTTATGGCTCCGACGCAAACACCAACGCAGTTGGCGGTCCGCTCGGAAGCGCTGGAACTATCAGTTCCTGTATAAACGGTGTCGGCTGTACCAAATGGTAGGGCGGGTGAGCCACCTGCCTGGCTTGCGGCGCATGCCGCCGGCCGAAGATGGTCGAAGAGCAGGATGCGGGAAATCCGCACGTCCGGTTCGATGAGGGGGCGCAGGAACCGTGCGTCCGCGCAACGCGCCCAACGCGCCTGTGCCCTACTCTACCGAAGCCCTTGCCCAGTTAGAATGCTTGCGTGGCTGTAGCCATCCAATGTCGCGACCTGCGCAAAACCTATGACGGTAAGGTTGAAGCTGTGCGCGGGCTCAACCTCGAAATTCAAACTGGGGAATGCTTTGGTCTGCTCGGACCCAACGGAGCGGGGAAGACGACGACCATCGAAATCCTCGAGGGGTTGCTGGAACCAACTTCGGGTGAAGTATTGATTCTGGGCCATTCCTGGAGGGAGAGTGCGCGCGAAATGCGGGAGTGGCTAGGCATTTCGCTGCAGGAAACACGGCTTTCCGAAAAGCTCACCGTGCGAGAAACCGTGGAATTATTTGCCAGCTTCTATCGTGAGCCGCGCTCTTCCGACGAAGTCTTGGATGAATTGCAACTTACGGAGAAGGCGGACGCTTGGGTTGGAAAGCTTTCGGGCGGGCAGCGACAACGCCTGGCGGTAGCCACCGCGCTGGTGTGCAATCCTAGAATCCTCTTTCTGGATGAGCCGACCACGGGCCTCGACCCGCAGAGCCGCCGTCAGCTCTGGGACATTATTCGAGAATTTCAACGCGAGGGTGGAACGGTTCTACTCACCACGCATTACATGGATGAGGCCGAGAGACTGTGCGACCGGCTGGCGATCGTGGACCACGGCCAGATCATTGCCGAAGGGTCACCCGGCAGCTTGATCGAGCGGCTGGGCGGTCATCACGTGGTGGAGTTTGCAGTCAGCGAGAATGGGCATGGGGCAGCACTGGACATCTGGGGGGCTCTACCCAGCGTTGAATCCGTGCGCGCGGATGACGGCATGGTGGCCTTGAGTGTGAAGGAGCCGCACTTGACGATTCCAGCGCTGCTGGATGCGGTCGGAAGGCAGGGTAGTGAACTGCAGCATCTGAACACTCGTCAGGCCAGCCTGGAAGATGTATTTGTGCGGCTGACGGGGCGGCATTTGCGAGAAGAATGATACGAGGTCATTGAGGATGCACACGAGTGTGATGAGACATTTTCGTCGATTGCTCTTTCTGGTCGGAATGACGGCTGCGATGTTTGGCGGAGAATATGGCTTTACGCAGACTCCGGCGGCTGGCCCGCTGGGCGAGTTCGCTCCGCTCGAGCGGTGGAGGGCATCGGTCCTCGCGGGAGACGAGGTGGGTTTAAAGGCGCTCTACAGCGACGATCCGGTCCCAAAGATTCAGGCGAACGGCATCGTGACCAGCGCGGATGCGGACGTCGATTTCTGGCTGGGCCTGAAGGCGCGAAGCGTGGAATTAGAAATCGTTGCAGTAATCGACCGGCCCTGGGGTACTAGTGTTGTTTTCAAAGCCGAGGTGCAGTTGCCGAACGGTCAGACCCTAAGGATAACCGATGGCCAAGGGTGGAAAAAGCAGGGCGAGCAGTGGCGACTGGTGAGCTCGGAGCGAGCGGATGCGCCTCACCTGAAACAGCCGTCCGACATGAACAAGAATATCTATCCAGCGGATGCTGACGCACAGGCAGAGATTAAAGAAGCCGAGGAGAAAGCTGCAACCCAGCACAAGCGCGTGCTGCTGGTTTTTGGTGCCAACTGGTGTTATGACTGCCACGTGCTCGATCTGGCGTTTCATCGGCCCGACTTCGCAGCGGTTATGGCGGGCTATGAGGTTGTACCTGTCGACATGGGAGTTGATGAAAAGAAGAATCTCGATCTGCTGAGGCAGTTCGACGTTCCGCTGAACAAGGGAATTCCCGCGTTGGCGGTCGTCGAGAGTAATGGCAAGCTGGTGGTGAGCCAGAAAAATGGTGAATTCGAGGATGCACGATCCCTGACGCCAGAAGCGTTGCTCGAGTTCCTTAATAAGTGGAAACCGGAGGCGCGGTAGGTAATCGTCCTATGAGTATTGCCCAGGAAACGCCCGTGGCGGAACCAACAGCTCCGCGGGATCGCCCGCCGAAGCGCAATGGCAGGTGGTCCGGATACCTTCACCTGTTAATGGCGCGCATGTTGGAGTTGAAGCGCGAGCCGGAGGTCGTGTTCTGGGTATTCGTCTTTCCCTTGCTGCTGGCGACGGGCCTCGGAATCGCCTTTCGCGACAAACCGGCGGATGCATCTTCAATTGC
>JBEKUD010000337.1:0-3658 GCA_049515395.1 Candidatus Sulfotelmatobacter sp.
CTGCGTCAGCGAGACCAAAACGGCATCCGCGCTTCGCCTTGCTGAAATTGAAAGGTTCCTCCACATCAAGGAAGCTGCCGACAGGTTTGCCGAAATCGGCATTGAAGTTCTCGATTCATCCGTGTTCAACGCTGATGATCCAGAGCAATTCAAGTTAATTGACTTTGAACTTCCGTACTACTGAGCGGCAGTATCCGAGCCGCCGTCTGTGCAGGACATGGGCGGCCTTGGGCAGCTTCTTTGGAGGTATATTGAACGATTATGCGGTTCCGTGTTGTTCTTGCGATCTGCTCTCTCTTCGCACTGTGGAATGAGCAACCTCTGCTTGCAAAGCAGTGGCCAATAGACGCCCCTAAAGGAGCTACAGTCGTGGTGAAAGTCCCGATTCGCTTCTGGAAGACTGAGGATGCCTCGGTTTCAACAGGTACGCCGATTTACACCGTTGACACCGATGCAGTCATCGCAGTTCCGCATTGGGAGACAGCAGGACTTCCATATTTCGGAGAGTTTGTCGTTACGAAGGTGTTTGAGTATAGGCCGTTGTACAAGCTGCGGTATACGGACGTGGAGCTTCGCAACGACACGGCATGGGTGAAACTGCGCTTTCAGCCCGGATCGGATTTGAGTACGGGATTCAATGCTCTGACGTTCACGGGAAAATGGGACACCTTTGAAGCCAGCGACTACTACAAAACCGTCGTGTTCGGTGTCGGCAAAACAATCTTTTCAGGGCAACTATCGAAGATTCCCGATTCTTCAAAGCTGGCCCTGCTTCGGATCGCCGGGAAGGGGCTGGCGACGCTTAGTTCCGAAACTTATAAAGACAAAGCATACATTGGCTTCTCCTTGCCTTTATCGGGAACCGTTTACAATACCATCAAGCTCAATGAGAGCGCCAGAGTCGCAACTGTGATCAATTCGAGATTGACCCTACTCAAAAGCTTGGCTGTGATTACCGGGGATGCGGGGCTGGAAGGTGTGAAGATCACTGAGAAGATCTTCTACCGGAACTTCGTCTCCGAAACGGTGGCGCAAGTGGACACGCTGGAACTCTATGCGCCACTGAAGTCAATAAAGCAGTTTGCGGATGCCGACATGACCAGCCAACAGTTTATTGACCAATGCATCGCCATCCTGAATTCCAACAGAGTTCAAGTGTCGTTGTCGAACGGCTCCTAAGCACACTGATCACTGGCGAGATACCACAACCCGCTGCGAGAGGCAACTGGTATCGCTTCTCCATTTACAATCACCAGCCCAGAGTGCCACCGGAATGTTCGCCGGGGAGTCCAGGCTGGAAGCCGGTGCCGGGAGTCTCTGGCCCGGAGTCCGGTGGATCCGCTTTTGGTAAACCCAAACCGGGGAGACCTCATTCGGAGAGTTACTGTCTGTCCTTCCAGGTGGCGGCTCAGACCGTGACGGCTAACTCGCCAGAATACCAACAGAAGCGCACAACGGCGCTCAGTTCGCTTGAGACCCGTCCGGCAGACTTCTGGGACCTCCGGTGACGGCGGCGCTCTTTTCAGCGTGTGCCGAGACATTTGAATTGCACCTGAGTACGTCCTTTGGCGCCCTTGCAATCGTCGGCAACTCGTATCATAATTCCATCAGTGGAAGCCTGTACGTACACAGCCTTTCCGTCCCTCTCGAAGCCGAGCGGCTTGACCGGGAGAAAGAGCAGGTCCAGAATGAAGCGAGATCCCGAAAGATGTGGCTTAGCTCGCTCCACGGGAGTCGCATGAAGAACCTCGAATTAATTCTCTTGCTGGTGCTGCCATCCATCAGTTTCGGGCAGGATCAGCCCACGATGCAAGATCCTGCCCAATTGGTCGGAAAGGAAGTGAACGTCCAGCGTATGCCGCTTTGTCAGCCGGGAACCTACACAGCTGATCTTGCCCATGCCGGAAAGCGGGCCACTGTAGTTTCCGTGAAGCCTAACACGATGATGCCTGCGTTGTCACCGACAGTCATGAGTAGGTTGCCTCCCGAAACCCGTGCCATGATTGAGGATCAGCAGAGGGCAGCTACGCTGGTCCTTCTGTTTGAAGATGGCACGAAGCTCGATACTTGCGCTCCGGTAGGCCCGAAGAAGCTGGCCGAGTACTTGGAACTAGCTCCAGGTCAAACTCTGATGCCGGTCTCGCAGGTAACTCCCACGCAGCCAGTTTCAGCGGCCGCCGTAACTCCGCAGGAATGTCCTGTAGTCGTTACCAAGGTAACTTCGAGTGAAGGAGGCTTCGGTCACGGTCTCGTCGACGACCTCACTACGAGTGAGTATGAAAGACAAACAGACAAAGTAATACATGAGGGCCAAAAGAAGCACTATCTTGACATGCGGATGCTCAACAAAAGCACCAAGCCTATCAGGGCTGTCGAAAGCGTGGTGGTGTACTCCGATGTGATGGGGGCAGAAACCAAGCACGAAGCTTTGGTCTCCCAGAACAATAAGCCAATCAAACCAGGACAAGAATATAACAGCTCCATCATGGATCGATCACTGCAATCCGCAAATGGGCTAGGAGATGTCACTGTCTACGTAGAAAAGCTCCGCTACTCTGATAACACCTTTTGGCAGGACAACGGGAGCCATTCCTGCAAGTTGACTAGCCAAATAAAACGGTGACACGCTTTCCGGGCTGTCAGTGTTTCGTCACGAGGGGCTGGCGGCCCATCAGGCTGCATCAAGAACTTCGGCCGCACGTTGCGCTTGTTGGTCGATTGCCGAGTCCAGCGAGGCCAGATCGATATCTTGCTGCAGATCAGGCAAGACACCTTGCCCTTCGAGGCACTTGCCATTGGGTGTGCACCAGCCGAAGACTGGCACGCGTAACCAGTATCCGGCGCCGACTTTCTGGTTCACAGCTCCGAGGACATTGCCGGCGGTTTTGGTGCCGATGATCGTCGCCAATCGGTTCTCCGAGGCGAAGCTGGCGAGCATCTCGGCTGCGCTGTTGGTCCATTCGTTCACGAGGATGGTGACCCTGCCGTGAAACGGCTGTGGGCCTAACCCTTGGGTAAGGAGCATAACGGACTTGTCGCGGAGTGCGAAACGGGCGAGGGCCAACATGAACTGCGGCGTCGTCCGCGGCATCGGAACACGCGGCAGGGAGTCTCGGGTGAACCCTTTGCGGAGGCGGCTCGGCGTCAGGCTGTGGCCAATCGCGATCCGACTCGCACACAGGTAACTCGCAAGGCGGGCGAAACCCAAACTGCCGCCGATATTTCCGCGCAGATCAATGATGAGCCGGTCGCATCCTTGGCTCTTGAGATCCTGAATTGCCAGGTCGAGTGCGTTCGCGAAGCTGATCCCCGTGGGACCCGGGAAGTACGGAATCTTGAGGAGCCCAGTATTGCGAGCGGCGACTCTGTGAATCGGACTCTTGGGTTCGACGATAAGGAAGCAATCCGCATCGAGGCGAACGAATTGAATGAACGGCGGAACAGCGGCAAACTCGGCATCGCCGCGGGTGGCGTTCTTACGGCGCTCTCTCAAGCTGGATCGGCCGCAGTGCCCCGGAACCAGTTTTTTGGTCGATGAATAGAATCAAGACAATTGGCATTCGGGACCAAGCTGCATGGGTTCGTACTCGCAATCCGGATTTCGCTGCGACGTGACCGGCGGTCTCTTGACCTGCCGCGGTCTTCTTCAGCCGGGTCC
>JBEKUD010000338.1:0-3651 GCA_049515395.1 Candidatus Sulfotelmatobacter sp.
GTCCGTCAGGCTCGTCAACTGGTTGAACATCGGCTCGTAAGAGTACGACGTGCTGACCGCACTTGACGTGCCTGAGAGCTTTGTAAGCTGCGTCAGGTTGCCTTTAGCGTCGTATGTATATGTCGTTGTGCGTCCAAGAGCATCTGTCGATGACTCCAACAGATTATCCGCGGAATATTGGTACGTAGTAGTTTGCTGGATACTCGCACCGTAGGCATGACTGTCACTCGTCATATAACCCGTGGAGCCAAACTGCACCCGGCGAACATTGCCTCGCTGATCGGTCACATCGACTTGGGATATGAGCGGGAGGTAGCCCTCGCTGCAGGATGTGCAGGAGCGGAAAGCCAAAATCGATCCCGGCGATCCATTCAATCCCGCCGGTTGCTGCCCGGACGTTGTAAATGTCTCGGCAGTATTAGACGTTGTAGTCCAGGAAAATTGATAGGTGTTGCCATCAGCTAAGGTTTGCTTGCTTACGCGCTGATTGCTATCATACTCGTTCGTCAGATAGGTGGTTCCACGAGGGTCCTCAATCGTCAACATATTGTCATTCGAGTCATACGTATACGTGGTGACGCCGCTATTTTGGTCAGTGACCGTTGACAGGCGGCCATCGCTGTCATAGGTGTACTGGACGGTGCGCCCAGCGCTATCTGTGGCCTGAGTGATCCGATAGCTAGAGTCCGACACAAAATTGATGTAACGTCCTCCAGAACCGAGGATCTGGGTAACACACCCATTACTGTCTCGAGTGATAGCAATACTGTTTCCGTAACGATCCCTGATCCCAACGATCGCCTGTAGGCGAGGATACCAGGTTCCGTATCCATCCGGAAAGAAGTACTGCATGCCCTCCCTGGTCGTTATCGACCAGGCGGCGCCTGGGAAGCTTGAGTCTGCATGCAGGATCGCTCCGTACCACGCGCGTCGCACAATCCCTAATCAGGTCAGACTCACGGTCTATCTGTTGTTGGAGGGGAACATCAGGGAGACGATTTGGCTCGCACTGGCTCCAGCGGCAGTTTTTCCGATTCCCGCAGGGGAGCCGCCTGAACACTTCAGCAAAGACAGAGTTCATTTGGGAGTGCTGCGCTCGGAAGCGGCAGAATCTGCCCGGAATCGGAGCACCCACGCCAGCAACGCTCCCGCAGCCCCGCTTACAGGCACCACCGCTGTATGCCACAACAGGATGTGCAGCGCCTGGAAATTCGCACAGTGGAGCTCCAACATCGTCACACCGGCGAGACCCGCAAGTGTGCCCCCTACAAGTCCAGCGGCAACGGAGGTCACAGCAAAGCCGCGACGTAGAAACCACCAACTCACCAAGCCGGTCGGGACCGCGTGCAGCAGGCCGGTCATCAGGCACACGACGCCTGCGGACACAAAATGTTCAGTCCGGTAATCGCGGAAGAGGAACGCAAAGACAGCAAGCAGCGTCAGGGTGCCAACTCCCAGCAGGATCCCCGGGGACACGATTCGACGGGTTCCGGGGATCATCTCGCTGACGCACGCCGTAGCCGCCAGGCAGATGAGGATTCCCATCACTGGAAAGATTAGGGCGCGCTCCAATACGCTCAGTTCTTCAATGCCGTAGAATCCTGCGCGGGCCGCGCCGGCCAGAGCAACGGCCACGCAGATCAGGATTAGCCCGCTCGCCAGCACCCATCGCGGCGGTAGCGGACGGACCGGACGAAGGGAGGACCCGATCGAGTTGGCGACCCGATCGAGCACCGCTGGGTCCACATCATGAGGAGCTTGAGCAGCTCGCTTCAGGATTTCGTCGAGCTCTCTGTCCTTCACGACTGACCTCCAGCGTGCCCTTTCTTCAACCTCATGCCGCTAAGCCGCTCCCTCAATTTCTCATAGCCCCGGTGGGCTTTCTGCTTCACCGACCCGACGCTCGACGATGTTGCGCGCGCTACCTCCTCCAATGACATTCCTGCAATTTTCAACATCGCGATCACTTCGCGTTGGCTTTCCGGCAAGGGCGCCAGAAGCGTTTCCAAATCAAGCGCCCGGCAGGATCTCGATAGGTCCCCCGCCACCTCGTGCGCTTCCTCCAGCCGCTGCTCGCGGCCCGTTGTCCGGCTTGCCTTTCGGTAATGGTCCACGCGAATGTGCCGGGCAATCGCGTAAAACCACGGCAGCACCGGCTCGCCCACGCGGTAGGTGTGCCGCACTTTGTGAATGCGAAGCCAGGTTTCCTGCAACAGGTCGTCCGCATCCCCGCGGCACGCAAATTGGACAACAAAAAACCGATGTAGCTGCGGGCTCAGGCGATGTATCAGGGCGGTTGCCGCCGCGAAATCGCCCTGTTGATAACGGGCCATCAGCATTTCCAGATTGCTGTCCGTGTCCATGGCGAAGAAGTTACCCATCCAACCATCAGCAGCAAAGCGGTCACGCGTCCTGGCTACCGGCGCCATGCACGCACGATCAGCAGGTATTTCATACATCTCATCAGGAAGAATACGACGGAAGCCGCCATAAGGTTACGGAATCGTTGTTCGGTCCCGCCATCGGAAGGCTCAATCGGCTCGCGACTGGCACCGTAACTTTTCTCCGCCCTGCAGCGAACAACCTTCCGATAACAATACCCTGTTTCTTTGGGTATCACGAAATTGTAACCGGGGGATCCATTCGCCACAAATTCTAAGGAGATCACGATGAACTTTCGAAAACTTAAGAAATGTTATCTGAGTCGCGCGGGCAGTATCCTGGCGGTCGTATTTCTCGCAACCGCTCTGGCATTTGCGGGCGAGCATGACCATAGAGTACTCGTGCTCACGAGCACGAATAACGCCAGCGGCAACGATGTAGCCGTGTTTAAGCTGGATACCGAGGGCACGCCTTCGCTATCTTTGGTGGATATGTTGCCGACGGGCGGCAAGGGCGGCGCAAGCACGAACGCTGGAATTCTTCAGTTCAAGGACGATCTCGGAGCAGTAGCAAACTACGGATCAAATACCGTAACCCAATTGGTGCGCTATGACGACTTCATCGGCGTCGGGTCTTCGATAAAGCTGTCGCATGGCTGTGCGAACCCTGATTCTGTCGCACTCACGGGGGAACATCTCTTCGTGGTCGGTGCGAATTGCGCCGAGAGTCATGCGTGGCCGTCCGGCAATGTGGACGGAACCGTGGTCGGTCTCGCGGATATCTCGGCTGCGCAGATAGCGGTTGGCAAGAGTTGGGCGGCTGTCACCCTGACGTCAGGGTCCGTCCTTCAACTGCCGCTCACATACCATGGGGCGCTCAGCGGGGCGAGCACCGCCATAACGCTCCCCAGCGACGCGGATACCGTCCCTCTCGGAGCCGCGTTCTGGGGAGACATTCTGGGATTCACTCCGGCCCATAGCACCGACAGCTTCGCCATTGTAAATGAGAGTCGGACTGTGTTCCCCATAGTCGGACCGACACCGGCATATCCCACCGACGCCCCCTGCTGGGTAGCAAAAGGACCAGGCAGCGCGTGGTATACCGGCAATTCCCCCGGGCACGCCATCTCGATATTCTTCAGCGACGCCCAAGGCGGAGCGTTCTACAAATCGGTACCGTTGCCCGGCGCGCCGTCGGACATAACGGTGTCCCGTGATGGCAAGTGGCTCGCGGTCATTTACGTTACCGGCGGCGAAGGTTATGTCAGCG
>JBEKUD010000339.1:0-3638 GCA_049515395.1 Candidatus Sulfotelmatobacter sp.
ACGTGTGTCGGGGCGAAGCCGCCTGAGCCGAGGATCGGCAACTCCTGAATCGCAGCCGCTTCTGAAATTCTTCCGGCCGACCACCGAAGCGAGCTCTTTGTCGCGGTGTGTTGGTCCCTGGCCTTCATCGTCACGCTTGAGCGCCACTCGCAAGTCTCACGAGAGACAGCCCGTGCCATTTCCGGCTATTCATAGCGGCGAGATGCCTGCTCGTACTGCACCATGCCACCGAGCGCGAGCACGTAGGCGAGCGGAGGACCGACGAGTGAAACAGCTTTTCCGCACGCAGTCGCGGCGACGGCCGTGAAAAACTTCTTTCCTCTAACAACAATGCCCGCAAGGCAACTGCAAGCCCTGTTCTCGCCTTCCGTTTCGGTATCTGCTCCCAGACTCCATGGTACGGCTGATTAATATCCTCTTTAGTCTGAAGCCTGCGCAATTCCAAATCGTAAAGTGATGTGTTTGCCGACTTTCGTCAACTGCCTCGGCATCTGCCATCCTCGCCGGTTCTTTAAGCCATTCATCCCTCGCGTCGCCGATTCGACCGTTCGCACTCGCAGGGGCCAGCCTGCCTCTAAACCTATTCGCAGGCACACCAACCTGCGATGCTGAACGTATTTATCTGCCACGCTGAAACCGACAACACCCATCTGGCAGATGCCGTGCTTGTACAGGTGCCGAGAAGCAACGCAAGTGATCGCAGAAATCGAGATCGTCCGAAGCCGGAGAGTTCGAAAAGTTTTACGTGTCGCGGTTGATCGTATTTCCGCGATGGCGGGTCTTGCTTCTCTCGTTGTAAGGTACGACAGCGCGAGAGAAGCGTACAAGCGTTGACGTATCGGTTCGCAGGAGGCGTATAGTATGTCAGTTCGAAACGGTTCCAGAGCAGCGTATCACCCAGTCGAGAAACGAATAGCTGGTTCCACGTTGCTCTTATCCCTGATCGTCAGTGGTGGTGTGGCGTTCGCCCAGATCCCAGATATCAGCCATCCCGAAGCGAGCCGGCCTTCAATCGAGGGAATGGTGAAGCTGGCCGACCAACAAAACCAAGCCGAACCGGTCCCCGGCGTGCCGTTGACCCTGACCTCTTCTTCAACGGGAGAATCCCTGACAGCCACAACGGACGCGGAGGGTCGCTTTCAGTTCAAGGACCTGTCACCCGGCACATACGCAATACAGGCACGGCTACAGGGTTTCCAGCCGTTCGGCGAGACTGTTGTCCTGCGCGATGGAGAAACAAAAATTGAAGACGTCGGCCTGGAGTTGGAGAGGGTGGTTGAAAACATCGAGGTCCACGACCAGGCAGCCGCGCTTCCCACAGAGACTGCGGATTCGAGCGCCACGGTCGCCAGCCAGCAGTTTACCACCCTGCCGCTGGCCGAGCAGAAGTTTAAAGCGGCCCTGCCGCTGGTCCCGGGCGTGGTGCGTACCCACGACGGCCAACTCAACTTCAAGGGCGCGCCGGAGAATCAGGGGATGCTGCTTGTGGACTCGGCGCAGACTGTTGATCCTGTAACAGGGAGTTTCTCCATCCCCGTACCCTTGGATTCCATCCAGTCGATGACTGTGGACAAGGCTCCGTACAGCGCCGAGTACGGGGGCTTCTCGGGTGGTCTGACCACGATCGAGACTAAACCGCCTTCCGGCAGTTGGGACTGGGGAGTGTTCGACTTCATCCCGGGCTTGCGTGTCAAGAATGATCACATTGCCGGAGTTTCGGACTTTACGCCGCGCCTCTACTTCAGCGGCCCGCTGCTGAAGAACAAGCTCAACTTTTTCGAATCCGTAACCTATGACGTAAACAAGCGTCCTGTGCGTGGATTGCCATGGCCGGTGGACGAGACCCGGAAGCAAGGCTTCAATGCGCTGACCGGACTCGAGGCGGTGCTCTCACCCAAGCATCTCTTATTTGTCACGGCAAACACGTTTTCGATCCGCACGCAATTCGCCGACATCAGCGCGCTGGTGCCCCAAAGTGCATCCGCTGATGACGGGGTGCGGGGTGTGTCCTTGGGTGCCAACGACAGCTATCAATTTACCTCGGGCGCGCTGCTGAGCACGATGTTTCGCTACACGCGATTCGACAGCAACGCACATGGCCAGGGGCCTGAAGACATGCTCATCACGCCAGAGGGCTGGGGTGGCAATTTCTTCGATCGTTGGACCAGAACGTCTAACCAGTATCAATTCGGTCCGGTTTATCAGTTGCCCCTCAAGCAGTGGCTCGGCCGCCATCAATTGAAGACCGGCGTAATTGTGACGCACCGCTCTTACCTCGGCAGCGACTATTCGCATCCGATCGAACTGTTGCAGCAAGACGGTTCACTGGCGGAACGGATTGACTTTCAGGGCGGCAACCGTCAGCATGCACGGGACACCGAAGCTGCGGAATTTGTGCAAGACCATTGGAGCTTGAATGACCATCTGGCTCTGGACATGGGCGGGCGCTTGTCCAGTCAGTCAATCGGCCGCTCAGCGGCGTTTGCTCCTCGTGCCGGGGTAGTCTATTCGCCAGGCTCAGACCACAAGACGATCATACGCGCCGGCGGCGGTCTTTTCTACGAACGCGTACCGTTGCCGGTGGCGGACTTTTTGAGCTACCCCAACCGTGTGGAAAGCTTCTACAGCCCGTCCGGGGCTTTGATTAGTACACTAAGCTTGCAAAACGCTTATCTCCTCATGGAACCGGGGCGGGGTCTGGTCCCGGTTTCCACTCTCGAGACGAGCCCACGTAACACCACGTGGAATGTCGAAGTGGATCGCGAAATTCGACGCAATATGGTGCTCCGCACCAGCTATCTCTACAGCCGGACCAAGGGGCTATATGTAGTCACGCCGCTGGCGGCCGCACAAGGACAACCGGCCTTGTTGGGCATGGAAGACACTGGTGGTTCGCATTACCACGAATTCGAAGAGACCTTGCACTACAAACCGGGCGAGCGCAGCGATGTGAACGTGTCCTATATTCGGAGCCATGCTCGCGGGGATTTGAACACGCTTGCAGCCCTGTATGTACCATTTGAAGGGCCCGTGATCCGCCCCAACACTTTCGGCAACCTTCCGCAGGATATACCCAATCGGGTGGTGGCCTGGGGGATTTTGTCTTTACCCAAGAATATCAGCGTCAGTCCGGTGGTCGATGTGCATAGCGGCCTTACGTACTCGAATATCGATACTCTCCAAAACTACGTCGGTCAACCGAATACGCAACGGTTCCCGGAGTTCTTCTCGTTGGATCTGAAGGTTTACCGGGAGTTCCACTTGCCCTTTGTCGGCGGCAAGCTCAAGTCCAAGACAATTCGTTTCGGCCTCTATACGCTCAATCTCACAAATCACTCGAACCCGCTGGCCGTCTACGACAATGTCACGTCTCCCGTCTTTGGGCACTTCGTGGGATTTCAGCACCGCGTTAACGGGTTCGTGCTGGACGCGGTGAACTAGCCGGACTTTAGCGGACTGGAAAACCAATGCTAGCCCACCTCATCGCTAAACATAAACTAGCGGCACTGATTCTTATCGTTGCACTGGGGTTCGGTCTCCGCGTTCGCGGCCTTGGCAGTGCAGGCTTCAACGAGGACGAAGTGCATAAGGTGGAGGCGGCACATTCCTATCTCCGCGGTGGATTTTCCGTCAACCTC
>JBEKUD010000340.1:0-3601 GCA_049515395.1 Candidatus Sulfotelmatobacter sp.
GGTATGCGGAGTCCAGGAATATGCGGAGTGTGCGACTCCGCCACCGCGGGAGAAGCCGCACACGAGTTTTTAGCTCCGCATATTCTTTGGGGCTCTGAGGGATGCCAAGAGTTTATCGACCGGGCGGAAGTGGCCGCGGCGAAGATGCGGGTGCGTCATCGATTCTATGGTTTCCAGTTTCTCGGTTGGATCCGCTTTCAGGTACACTTCCGTGGTTTGCATCTGCGCGTGCCCGAGCCATAGCGAGACCTTGCGTAGGTCTTTCGTTGCCTGCAGGACCATCATTGCGCAGCTGTGTCGAAGCACATGGGGTGATACGCGTTTCTTGGTAAGAGAAGGGCAAGGGGCCGCGGCTTTGGCCACGTGTTTGGCAAGGATGTACTCGAAGCCAGATCGAGTTAAGGAGAGGCCGGCCGCATTGAGGAAGAGTTCCGGCGCGGGTGCCTTGCCGCGGATGGCAAGCCACGCGCGCAAGGTGGCGGCGGTCTCCTTGCACAACGGCATTTGCCTTTCTCGTCGGCCCTTGCCTCGAACCAGAATGTGCGTTGTAGGCTGAAACGACACATCATCGAGCCGAAGATGCACAAGCTCCGACACGCGGAGACCAGCATCAAACGCCAACTGGAGCATCCCACGGTCGCGAATACCATCTCGGGTATTGGGGTCCGGCGCATTGAGCAGAAACGTCATTTCCTCAACGGTCAGATAGCTGACAAGGCGCGACTGAGTATTCTTGATCGGAACCGCCAAGACTGAGCGTACTTGGTCGAGAGAAGATGGAACGCGGTATTGGACGTATCTAAAGAAGGACTTGATCGCAGTCAGACGAGCGTTCCGGCTACTCGGACAGCAGCCCCGGCCGTTTTCCAAGTGCGCCAGGAAAGCAAGAATAAGCGGGGCGTCCAATTGTTCCAGGCACAGGTCTGAGGGAGCAACCTTCAGTTTTGTGCTCGCAAATTCAAAGAGAAGTTGGAAGGCGTATGCGTATGTATCGCAGGTATTGGGGCTTGCCATCCTTTCGACAGGAAGGCGCTCCCTCAGGAACGCCGTGATGTGGGGTGCAATCGGAATCATAACGCGCCTCCATGGACAAACCGCTCACACGCCCCGGAAATATCGGTCAAAAGGGCGGGAGTTGCTTCGAGGTACCAGTACGTATTCCAAATGTTGCAGTGGCCGAGGTAAGTGGACAGAGCCACCATGTGGCGCGCGATCGCATCACGCCCCTCTGGACAAGACTCCAGTGCTCTGGTGGCAAATGAATGCCGCATGTCATGGATACGGGGATGCGGTTGGCCCGGCCGCTGGTGGAATTCAAGCAGTCGGACCACCTTTTGGAATTCGTAGTGAACCACCGAATGAGCTAATTTTCGGCCGTGGACGGAAATGAACACGTGCCTGTCGGCTCCAGCCACGCGCCGCCGCAGGACGATGTATTTCTCTAGACCAGCGACAGCAGTCGGGTGCAGCGGGATGAACCGAGTCTTACCGAATTTCGAATTCCGGATCCAGAGGCCATCGGCAGTGACGTGTTCAAACTGCAAATTCAGCGCTTCGGAAATTCTCATGCCTGTGACCGACAGCAGTGCAAAAATAGTGCTGTAGGTGTGGCGCCGTAAAGCGCCTGGCGGCCCTAGCAACGAAGCGGCCTCGACGAGTCGGTTGACGTCGGCCACCGTGAAGATAAATGGAATCCGGCGCCGAATCTGATAGCCGCCAAAAACATCGTCTGGCGGAACTTCATGCCGTGGATCTTCGGCCGACAGATAACGGGCGAAGCAGGCAACGGTTTTGAGGCGGAAGCTTCGCTCGGCCGGCGAGGTCCCCTGTCTGGCCCATTCGATAGCGGTTTGGGCGGAAATGTAAGCTTGCCCTTCGTTCGCGGGGAATCGTACAAATCTGCGTAGGTAATATTCCACTTTCTTGAGCTTGAATCCAGCCGAGCGCCGGACTGCGAGGTACGAATCCAATGCTTGAGTCATCATCGAAGCACCTCCGGCCAGGGTTGCGCCACTTCGCGCAATAGTTTCAGATCGACCTTTGCATAAATAGTTGTCGTTTCGATGGAGCGATGGCGCAAGACCGTCGCGATGCCGTAGAGGGGAGTGCCCTGGCGTAACATCTCACTCGCCACCGAATGCCGCAAAATGTGGGATCCCAAGGACGGCGATTTGATGCCGCTTCTGAGAAACGCGCGGCGAACGATCAAGGAAACAGGACCACCGTGAGCAAACGGCCGGAATGGAGCACAACAGCGCAGAAAGACGTGGTCGGATTCGACGTGAGGACGGCTGAATTCAAGATACGTGAGAATGGCATCGCCGACGTCCTGGGGTAGTGGGAGTAGAGCTTCTCGTTGTCCCTTTCCGCTTACCCGAATCGTGGCCTGCGGCCAAGAAATGTCCGGTAAGCGGAGGCTCGCGACATCTCCAGCTCGCAATCCGAGCCGCGCAAGAAGCAGTAGGATCGCCCGGTCTCGCATGCCCACCTTGTCAGTCTGGTCGCAGGCGGCAATCAGCGTCTCGACATCGGCCGCCGGCAGGCAGCGCGGCACCCCTTGTCGAGACCAACTGGCCAGTGAAGGAAGAGCATAATTCAGCCCCGCCGGGCACTTGCCTTCGATCGTGAGGTACCGCAAGAACATCCGCACCGCCGTGAAGAGCTTCTTCGTCCCTCCGGTGCTGGAGTAATTCCTGCTCTGTTGTTGAACGAAACCACGAAGTTTCTCAGCCGTAAAGCGGCTTGGATCACCCCCCAGACAATCCAGGAGATCCACCAGATGGTATTCATATCGTCGCAGCGAGGCTTCTCCCACCCCGCGGTGTTGCCGCATCCACGTCAGGAACTCCTGAAGCAAGGCCGGCCGAGCCTCCTTAGGATCTACGCTCACGGCTGGCAGAACACCGACTCGTCGCAGATGTTCGACAAACCGCTGCACCCATCCCACGACAAGCGAGCACCTGCCGCGTTTTGGTCCGGGGCATTGACACTGCGGTAGGTGAAGGCGAAAGCGAGAAATGAGGTCGTCGCTGAAACCCTCCACGGTGACCCGTTGTCTCCCTGCCCACACACACAAGTGGGCAGCGGCTCGAAGCTGGTTCCGGACATGTTCCCGGGCAAAACCCACGACGTCGAGCTCTTGGGCAAACGAGTCGAGATGCGATTGGAAATCTGCGTGTTCAATACCTCGCAGGACGCGAGGCTTCTCGAAATACTGGCGAAACAAGGTGCCTCCTTAGCGAGCCGCCTTTCAGCACGGCTCCCCGGAGGAGTATATGATTATGCTGACGTGCGATCACCCGGCTCCTGCACCAAGGCACTGAGCCTGTTCACGGCAGCCGAATCCCAGCCTGCGAGACTCCGCATATTCCTGGACTCCGCATACCGCGTGATATGCTGTGCTCTGCATATCAGGTGGGTCAGTTCTGGCGCGCGCCGAAGCCGTCCTCAATCTGCCTGGCTGCGTCCAAGTCCTCAATCGACCGAATCTTTCTCACGTGAACACCTCCGCCGTTATGCTCGTCTTCAATTCAGACGGACATCGGGAAGCCGCCTTCAGCAGCCTACGAGAATCGCCAGAAGTGCTCCGTGTTGCGAA
This sequence comes from Candidatus Sulfotelmatobacter sp., assembly GCA_049515395.1. Taxonomy (GTDB): domain Bacteria; phylum Acidobacteriota; class Terriglobia; order Terriglobales; family Acidobacteriaceae; genus Sulfotelmatobacter. The sequence continues at coordinate 3,599 of JBEKUD010000340.1, forward strand.
GAC
>JBEKUD010000341.1:0-3590 GCA_049515395.1 Candidatus Sulfotelmatobacter sp.
AGCTTGGCCTTGATTGTTGATGCCCCACGCGACCCCGTCTGGATCGCTACCCACCGTAGGAAGAGGTTGGGCTTTGCCTTTTTCCCACAACACCGGCAGGTCAATCCGATTATTAGTCGTGCTAGGCGGGCATGTGGAGTCCACGATCCCGTTTTCCGCATATCCTGCGATTTGTCCGTGGTTGTTGATAGCGCTGGCTTGCCCGTTATTTCCGCCAAGCGTCGGGAGAGCTCTCATGCTACCGTTTTTCCAAAGAAACGGGCGACACGTAAGTCCTGTGCCAAAGCCGCAAACGTCTTCGCCGTTCGGGTCCGGAACAGAGGTTTCGGCATCACCCACTGCCTCTCCTTTCTCGTTGAGCCCGCCATAGTTTCATCCAACTGTTCTTCCCTCCGAGCGTGCCGAGGTCAAAATTGATTCCGTCGATGTCTATCGCTGCGCGTCCGTTTAGAAGTTTCCCCGACCCGCTATTCTGCTGCCCCGGTACCAGGTTTCCCTCCATGATCTCTGTCCACCCGCGATTATTAAGGCCCATGGCACAACCTAAATTCCAATTGTACAGATGGCCCAAATTGCTGAAGCAAGCCAGAACAATCGTCGTAACCCACGGTATCCAGAAATTCCGCAAATGTCTAAACGTGCTCATATCTCATCTTCCTCCGGTAAAGTCGTGGTGCCGAGATGACTGATAGATGTGCGTCAGGTACCACTCGGCGCTCTGACAGTTAGTGTGAGCACGCTGTCATCCGGAAAACCTGGAATCGGTGTTCTTTGTGACGAATGTTTGTTGGTGCGGGGCGAAACAGTTAGCTGCAGGACGCGAAACCACCCGCGGCATCCGCCGCGCATTCCTGTCACGAATCGCTCGACTCTCTACCCAATTCAATAGACTCTGCAGACAGGGCTTCGCGATTCTATATTCGAGCTTGATTTTGGTTGTTCGACCATGCATACTGGTTGGTATGTTAGCTGGTAGAAACAGACCGAGACGCAGCCGGGTCACAGCGCGCGATGCAGAGCGCACGCGAGGGCGCTTGTTGCAAGCCGCCTTCCAGGAGATACACCGCTCAGGATTTCGAAGCGCTGATCTAGATGCCATTCTGGCCAGAGCAGGCGTTACTAAGGGCGCGTTGTACTACCACTTCGATAACAAAGAAGCCCTTGGGTATGCGGTCGTGGACGAGGTCATCGCAAGTAACCTTCACCAGAAGTGGGTGCAGCCTTTACGGAACGCCAAGGATCCCATCGATGTTCTGGTCCGCATTATTAAATCCGAATCGCTGAAAAGAGAGGACGTTCAGCGGGGCTGCCCCTTACTTAACTTGTCTCAAGAGATGTCAGGTCTCGATGAGGGATTCCGCACTAGGACGGCAAGCGTTTATAGGGACTGGCGCGTCGCCATGGCGGAGGCATTGCGCGAAGGACAGAAACGCAGGGTAGTGCGGAGTGATATAAATCCGAATGAAACGGCTACGTTCCTGATCGCGGCGTGGGAGGGGTACGTCGTTTTGGGAAAGAATTCGCAGGATCCACGGACGTTGCAATCCGGCCAAAGAAGGGTGAGCGGCCACCTCGAGTCGCTACGCCCGGCACGCGGCCGGGCGCGAGCGGCAGGCCGGGGCTAGCTCGCCGTTTCTGTGGTGCAATCATGGCCTGGCGCGAGGAACGGATGGTTCGGTTCGCCCCGATGTTTACACTTTTTGCCATAACATACGTACTGGTAGGTATTATGATGGACAACGATCCGCAGCGACTGCCGCATCATAGGCTTGAAGGTGTATTGGAATCCGTATCGAGAGAGGAAATCAAATGAACCGAAAGATATTCGGGATAATCACATTCGGGACTTTTGCGTCGGTTGCCGTATTGTGCGCGGCGCCAGTACGCGCAGCAGACGCCAAAACGCCGTATCCCAGCATGGCTCCGCTGGATCAGTATCTGATAGCGGATCGAAATGCTGAGATTGCTCTGGCACGGACCGCAGCTCCGCTGTCCATTTCCCGCGATGCGACAGTTATGGTTCTGGGGCCGCACGGCTACGAAACCGCCGTCGCAGGCAAGAACGACTTTGTCTGTATGGTAGAACGCGCGTGGATGAATCCATTCGATAGTCCCGAGTTTTGGAACCCTAAAAATCGCAGTCCGATTTGCTTAAATCCACCCGCCGCTCGCACGGTGCTGCCGCTCACTGTGATGAGGACAAAACTGGTATTGGCTGGAAAATCGAAGGAAGAAGTCAAAGAGAGTGTCAAGGCCGCGATTGAGAAAAAGGAACTGCCGGAACTCGAAGCTGGCGCGATGAGCTACATGATGTCCAAGGATGCGTACCTAACAGATAAGGGTGGGCACAACATGGCACATCTTATGTTTTACATGCCGCTCGGTACGGTATGGGGCGCGAATGTGGTCGACTCCTCAAATGAAGTGTCGGAACCGTTCCCGGGATCTCCGCTCTTGCTGGCTCCATCGTACAAAGGCAACCCGGAGCCGATCGATATGTTCCTGATGGGCACTGGCGTGTGGTCGGATGGAACGGCGGCCCCAATGTAGGACGCCGCATGGAGAGAAATGTGGGGTGTCGTGCCCGAGTTTTTCCTCATCAGTTCGGTCAACACTTGAGTGTGAGAGCATCATGAAAACTGGGTTCGAGGGAACGGAAAGGACAGTCTCGCAGTGCGGGAGGCTTTTGCTGGCCGGGTTGCTTTTGTTCCCCTCAATTGCACTTGGACAAGTGCAATTGCTGGCCAAAGCGGACCCCACAACGGCAGCAATTCGCCCGTTCAAAGCGCATGTCCCGGACCGCATTCTCATTGATCTTAGGCGGCGTTTGGCGGAAACCAAATGGCCCGATCAACTTCTGGGCACGAGCTGGGAGTACGGCGCTGACATCAAGAAGGTCCGGCAACTCGCGGATTATTGGCAGAACGGCTACGACTGGCGCGCGCAGGAAGCCAAGATCAACAATTTTGACCAGTTCACCACGGAAATTGATGGACAGCAGATTTATTTTATCCATCAGCGCTCGCCCCGCCCCGGCGCAATACCCTTGTTGTTGATTCACGGCTGGCCCGGTTCGTTTCTTGAATTTCTCGCACTGATCGAGCCGCTTACCCATCCTAAGGACAGCAATAGCCCGGCATTCCACGTCATTATTCCTTCGCTTCCTGGCTTTGGGTTCTCCGGACCCACGACAACTCGAGGCTGGGGGCCAAAGCGTATGGCGAAGGCTCTGGTCGTTCTGATGGATCGTTTGGGCTATTCTGAGTACGGTATCCAGGGCGGCGACTGGGGCTCGGAAATCGCACGCGATATGGCTTACGAAGCACCGGCGCACGTGATCGGGCTTCATCTGAACCTTCTTTCCGCAGACCCGCCGAACCCGGAAGCAATTGCGCAAATGAGCGATTCGGAGCGGAGGCGGTTTTCGTACTTTGACCGCGAAGAAAGCAGCTTTTACAGAATTCAGGCCGCTGAACCGCAGACTCTTGCCTATGCCCTGACGGACTCCCCGGTCGGGTGGTTGGCTTGGATGATCGCTAGATTTCAACTGCTCACTGACAATAACGGCGACTTTCTCACGGCGGTAGGCC
>JBEKUD010000342.1:0-3556 GCA_049515395.1 Candidatus Sulfotelmatobacter sp.
GTTACTGGCTGGAATACCTAGACCCGGTACACCGGCCGGGTTACGTGCTGTCGGCGGACTTCGAGCGATGGTTGGTTAGCAGCACGACCCGAAGTTTTTGGGACTTCATCGGGTCCGCCGGCCCGGCGGATCAACGCGTGAAGTACTACGGCAGCACTCCGAAAGCTCTGAAGCGCAGGGTCATTTTCGGCAACTCGGGGCGCCTGGAAAGCATGCACCCGCTGCACCCCGGGTTATTTTCAACGCGAAACCTCTCGACAGTATTCTCCGGCACGGGCTGGGGTATCTTCGTTGTGGACATGGAAAGGAACCTGTACGTCCACAAGCATGTAGAGGGCAAATACCATCACTCCACGTTCCTCAGTGGCGCTCCGGTGGCGGCCGCGGGCGAGATTGCAGTGGAGGATGGCTGGGTGAAGGTGATCACGGCCAAGAGCGGGCACTACATGCCGACCGTTGACGACATGCTGAGACTGGTGCGGAGCTTCCCGCTTATCCTGGGCAATGCGGTAATCCGCCCGGACTTCAGCGACACTCGCGGCGGAAATCCAGCGAAGTGCTATTGGGTGGGCGAGTTTCGGCGCGACGGCACAGCCGCTCCCACGTTGAAGCGGGCGGATGTGTTGCAAGCCGTTCCTTTGTTCGCCAGGACTCTTGAGGCCCAGAGGTGGATCGCACGGGTCCCGGCTTAGAGCGACCATCCGTCGTTCAGCCGCTCGATCCCGGCGGCTTTTCTTTTGATGACGACTTACATCAAGTAGCCGACTCCCAAGGAACATCATCCGTTTTGTAGGGGGATGACTTGAAACCCGAGTTGTGCGGATTGTCTGCGGAGCCGAAATTGCGCGCGTTTTAGAGCTTCTTCGTCGCAACGGTGAAAGACACTCTCGTTGCAGGCTTCCCTGTTGCTGGGCGGGTGGTAAACAATTCGAGCCAGTTTGTGAGCGGTGGCGGTGATTGCTTGGGGCTTGCCGAGTTTCCGAGTGATGCGCCGAAAGAACTCGCATGGCAGCATTTCGCAGCGGCAGTCGTGACGGAGGGTTGGAATTGCGGAAAGGGGGCCATGCCCACGCGGAAAAAACGGAACATGTCCCACCAACCATCTGGTAATCTCCGGATGAACACGTCCGGGACGAGTCATTACTTCCAGAGCCCGATTGTGGATCACGTCACGTTTGTTTCCGGGTTGGCGGCCACTCGAAGAACGTGATCCACCACACCTTATGGCAGCGGTGTTAGTAAACCTGCCCAGAATTGCTCCGTGGAAACCCAGTAAAGATTAGCCTTCTTGATTTCCACACATGGCGTTAGGAATGTGTAGTTTCCTAATTCTACGCCGTCGTGTGAACTCGTCGAGAGCCCATTTTCACTGCTGTCGCTGTGATTAAGCTTGGCCTGGCGGACGCAAACAATTCGGCGGCGGACGTCAAAGAAAGGAGTATCGTGACGAATTGGTGACGAGTTTCGTTAGCGCGAGACCATTGAACGCGAGTCACTTCGTTTTTGCCGTCGGCAAATCGGGCCGCCGGTGAGGAGCGGAAGAATCTTTGGCGCGCGAACGGGGCTGCTCACCTTTGATCGCGGCGCGGCGACGAACAACTAAAAGTGTCAAGTCGTCGTTCGCCGAGCACGAGTCCGCGAAATCGAGAACGGTTCCGAGCAAAGAGAAAAGAGCTTTACTCGCGCTTGCGCCGGAGATAGCTCTCGCTGCGGCCGTTAGCCGCTCCATTTCGAACTCGTCGTCTTGCGTATTCCGGCACTCGGTCAGGCCGTCGGAGTGAGCGACAAGCATATCGCCCGGGTTGAGAGTGACACTTCCGGTGTGGAAGACCGCATTTTTAACAGCGCCGAGCACGGGGCCACCTTCTTCCAGACGTTCCAGCGTCTTGTTGTCCCTCAGTAGCAGAGGCGCTGGCAGGCCAGCATTGCAGTAGGCGAGTTCGTTCGCTCGCGGATCGATTCGGGCGAAGAAAAGTGCAGTCAACGGCGGCGTCCCATCGTCGTGGCAAAGCTCGTGGTTCACCTCGGCGACGGCATCGGCTGGCTCCGAATACCGACGTGCAGAGCGCTGGATCAGGCCCATGAGATGGGGCAGCCAAATGCCAGCGGATAATCCTTTGCCGGCGATGTCGCCCAAGACCACTCCAAGGGCGGAGCCAAGTTCCATCACCTTGAAAAAATCACCCGAGAGATGACGGACCGGGAAAATCTCCCCGGCAACCTCGAACTCGCCCCAGCTCAGTTCGCGCGGTGCACAGAGGCGACGCTGCACCTGGGCGGTTTCAAAGATGGCCTGCTGCAGTTTCGCTTGCTCTCGGCGGAGCGCGTTCAGTTCGTCCGAGAGGAACTGGGTGTTGTCCATAAGATCGGTTCCGGCGGCAGGTAAAGATTGAGCTGCCATTTTTTTGCCGATTGCGGTTCGCGATTTGTCCAGCATTCGTTCAGTCGAGGCCATCATGTTCCATTTCATCCTACGAATTTGTAACCTACTCCGTGCACAGTCAAAAAGTAACGGGGGTCCTGGGGAATGGGTTCGAGTTTCTGGCGAATGCGAACAATATGGGCATCCACGGTGCGGGTGGTCGGGAAATTCTCGTAGCCCCAGACCTCGTCGAGAAGCCGCTCGCGGCTCAGCGTCTCTCCGGAATGACAGAGAAAGTGCTTGAGCAGCTCAAACTCCTTGCCAGACAACTCCACGCGCTGTCCCCCGCGCACGACTTGGTAGCTGCGCAGATTGACCTCGATGTCGCCAAAGGTATAACTGTCCTGCTCTTTCGGAAGCGTGTGTGAACGTCGCAGAACGGCCTTGACGCGAGCGAGGAGTTCGCGGATGGAGAAGGGCTTGGTGACGTAGTCATCGGCACCCAGCTCGAGACCAACGACCTTATCGACTTCCTGGCCGCGCGCTGTAAGCATAATGACGGGAATCGAGGGGCGCTTGGCCTTTAGCTGTTTACAGACATCCAGCCCGCTCATACGGGGCATCATCACGTCCAGCACGACCAAGTCCGGAGAATCCTTGAGGGCGCGCTCCAGCCCTTCCACTCCGTCGAACGCCGTAATAACTTGAAAGCCCTCGTATTCGAAATTATCGCGTAGGCCGGCAACCATATTTCGCTCATCCTCAACGATCAGAATTTTGCTTGTGCCCATGACCACTCCTTTATGGTTTTTCCGGAACATGGCACCACCCCACACTCCGAAGCCCTCATGCGATTGCGGCGCCCGTCCATGAAGACGGATCCAACGGCAACGCGATCGTGAATTTACTGCCTTTCTCGGGGACGCTTTCGACCTGCACGTCCCCACCGTGCGCCCGGACGATATGGCGAACGAGCGACAGACCCAAGCCCGAACCCTTGATGTTGTGTACCAGGGGATCACCACAGCGGTAAAACTTCTCGAAGATCTTCTCCTGCTCGTCGGGCGGGATGCCAATTCCATGGTCGCGGACTTCCAGCTTCACACAACTGTCGGAGCGGTACAGGCTGACAGCGATGAACTTTTGGTCCTTGAAGTACTTCAGGGCGTTGTTCACCAGATTGAGCAGCGATCG
>JBEKUD010000343.1:0-3531 GCA_049515395.1 Candidatus Sulfotelmatobacter sp.
TAAGCGCATCCGAACCGATTATTTCTGTTCGCCACGCCTCGCGATCTTCCGGTGTCCGCGCTTCCCCGATCGAAATCAAAAAGTTGCTCATGGTTTCGATTTACGTTATAAGTGGGTTCCCACAACGGAATGTAGACCATAGGTAATAGACGATCCGGAAGTTGCCATTCGGGGGGCCAGCTTTCTGTGAACTCCCGGCGAAGATAAAGCAGAGGCCACTTCCGGACATCGCCTGAGAGACAACGCAATGAACTTCGATGTCGATGCCTTCATCAGCTACGCACAACGAGACAATGAGGCGTTGATGGAGGGAGGCAAAGGCTGGATCCAAAACCTCCAGCACGCCTTGGAGAGGCGCGTCGGGCAACTCAGCGGCGAACAAGTCGATATCTATCCTAAATTCAGGGGCAGCGATACATCGGGGTATAGCGGCATCGACCTCCTCGGACGCGTTGCCGCTCTCGTGTCTGTTGTCACCCCAACGTACGTCAATTCTGAGTCGGCGAGGAAAGAACTCAGAGAATTCTGGAAGGCGGCGGAAGCGCAAGGTGGCATTCGCTTAGGCGACAAAAATCGGGTTTTCAAGGTCGTTAAGACTCCCGTTCCACGGGAGAAGCAAGCGCTGGAGTTACAACCCCTCTCACCCTACGAGTTCTTCAAGTTCAACCCAGAGTCCGGTAAGGTTCGTGAGCTAGACCCAAATTACGGAGCCCAGGCGCAATTTGATTTTATGGTCAGGCTCGATGATCTCGCGCAAGACATGTATAGCCTCCTGAAGATATTGGAGAATCCCCAGTTAGCAGTCGATGGAGAAAACCAAGCTGTTTTTCTGGCGGAGACCACTTCGGACCTGCGGGAGCAGCGGGACGCCATCAAGCGAGACCTACAGCAACATGGTTACACGGTTCTGCCGACCTACAGTTTGCCGTTAGTCGCCTCCGATGTCAGGACATCGGTGATCGAGGATCTGAGACGATGCCGTATGTCCATCCACATGATAGGCAAGAGCTATGGTCTGGTCCCGGAGGGCGGAACAATGTCCCTTCTGGAAATCCAGAACGAACTTGCCATCGAGAGAGGGAAAAATGGGGGATTTTCCCGCCTATTGTGGATCCCGGCCGGTCTGCAGGTGGATGACGAACGCCAGCGGATGGTCGTCGAGCAGATTCGAATGGATCCCCGAATTCAGGAAGGCGCGGATTTAATGGAAACGTACCTTGAGGATCTAAGAACGGAGTTGTTGGATCGACTCAAGCATGCCAGACAAACAAGCCCTCCTGTAGGCTCAAACGTAGCGCGGGTTTACCTAATCTACGATCGGCGAGACATGGAATCGATCGCTCCGTGGGCGGATTTTTTGTTCGAACATCGGCTGGAAGTCATCCATCCAATGTTTGAGGGTGACGAGGGGGAAATTCGTGAGTTCCACGAAGACAATCTTCGTACCTGTGACGGAGCGCTCATCTTTTACGGGATCGCCAACGAATTTTGGTTGCGCCGGAAACTAGCGGAATTGCGGAAGAGCGCCGGCTATGGCCGCACCGGTGAGATGCCAGTCGTCAGAATCGTGCAAATTCCGCCCACGAGCGTGGAGAAGGAGCGTTTTCGAACACATGAGGCAGAAATAATCCCCCAATGGAAGGGGTTTTCGCTTGATTTACTGCAACCGTTCGTTTCTGAGTGCCGACACCGTCATTTAGACGCTCCGATCGACCATTCGGGCTCTGATGAAACCATCCTACCCACAGGGATCGGCACGAAACTCGGGCCTTACGAGCTCGTTGCAGAGCTGGGCTCGGGAGGAATGGGACAAGTGTATCGCGCGCGCGACCACAGGCTTGACTGCGACGTTGCAATCAAAATCCTTCGCAAAGGCCTGCTCGCAGGTGAGGAGGGGCGACGCCGTTTCCGTGAGGAAGCAAAGGCGCTTGCCAAGCTTAGATATTGCCAACACATTGCTGTGATTCACGACATCGGCCAAGACGCAGAGACGAATTACCTGGTGATGGAGTTCGTGCCTGGAGAAACCCTGGCCGAGAAGCTGAATTCGGGGCCCATGAACGAAAATATGGTCGTCTCGATCGGTGAGCAGGTCGCGGAGGCTCTGGAAGCGGCGCACGAGCAAGGCCTCGTGCATCGCGACCTCAAGCCGGCAAACATAATGGTGAACACAAGGGGGCAAGTGAAAGTACTAGATTTCGGTCTTGCCAAATTTCTGCTTCCAACGGAGGACACACGCGAAGCGCAATCCCTTGCCGGCACTCCGCCCTATATGGCCCCGGAACAACTTAGAGGCGAGCCAGTCGATGCCCGCACGGATCTGTATGCCTTAGGTAATATCCTATTTGAACTGGCGGCAGCAAGAAAACCCTTTCTCGAACAATCGATAGCAAGGTTAAGCGACGCGATCCAACACCAGACGCCAGTACGTTTGCAAGTGCTTAACCCGAACCTATCGGAGGATCTCGACCGTATTGTCGCCAAGGCTCTCGAGAAGGATCGAAAACTTCGCTATCAGACCGCGGCGGAAATGCGTGCCGACTTGGCGCGTATCGCACGCGCGGGCACATGATTCCAAAACGCCGCAAATGGGCCGAAAATATTCTCTCTTCATGTCTGAACGCGGAACTAGCATGGCTTCCACCATATATTGTCCAGATCCGCCGGCGTTAGAATAGACATGAGGGTTGAAGGATCGATGCAAATCCCAGCCTTGTTCAACCCGTTCCCAGGTCTTCGTCCGTTTGAACCGGACGAGGATCACCTTTTCTTCGGACGGGAAAAAGAAATCGATGAGCTTCTGCGGAGGTTGCGGTCAGGCCGGTTTTTGTCCGTGGTCGGCACTTCTGGCAGCGGAAAGTCTTCGCTGGTCCGTTCCGGTCTAATTCCCGCCCTTCAAAGCGGATTCATGGTCAAGGCTGGCTCGAGTTGGCGGGTCGCCGTCGTCCGGCCCGGTACCGACCCCATCGGAAATCTGGCCAGGTCGCTCAATACGTCGGATGTGCTGGGCACAAGTGGGGATCTTTCAAATGGCAGCCAGATCTTGGTGGAAGTGACGCTGCGCCGCAGCACAGTCGGCCTTGTTGAAGCTCTTCGCCAGGCACAAATTCCCCGCGACGATAATCTGCTTGTCGTCGTCGACCAATTCGAAGAGCTGTTCCGCTTCCGGCATGGTTGCCAGAATCAAAATCTTAAGGACGAAGCCGTGGCATTTGTAAAGCTGCTTCTAGAGGCAACGCAGCAGGATAAGCTCCCGATCTATGTCGTGCTAACCATGCGGTCTGACTTCATCGGTGACTGCATGGAATACCCTGGCCTGCCCGAGGCCGTCAACGCGGGAATGTATCTGGTTCCACGCATGACCCGTCAGGAATTGCGTTCTGCCATCACGGGCCCTGTCGCGGTCGGAGGTGGACAAATCGCTTCGCGGTTGGTTCTCCGCTTGCTTAATGATATCGGCGACAACCAGGACCAGCTCCCGGTGCTCCAGCACGCCTTAATGCGAACCTGGGACTACTGGTACCAGGGCGT
>JBEKUD010000344.1:0-3510 GCA_049515395.1 Candidatus Sulfotelmatobacter sp.
CACGTCCAAACAGGGCAAGGAAGCGATTGTCGCTGTCTTGGACGCCGGTGATTTCTTCGGCGAGGGGTGTCTCGCAGGTCAGCCCTTACGCATGGCAACGGTAACTGCGATGACTCCTTGCACGCTGGTCAGAATCGAGAAGCCTGCGATGGTGCGCATGCTCCAGGAACAGCACGACGTCTCGGCGCTACTCATCACGCATCTGCTTTCACGCAACATCCGGTATGAAGAGGACCTTGTCGACCAACTCTTTAATTCGAGCGAATTGCGGCTGGCTCGAATTCTCTTGCTGCTCGCGCATTTTGGCAAGGACAGTCGAGCCGAAAAAGTCGTTCCCAGAATTGACCACGAGAGTCTGGCCCAGATGGTCGGCACCACCCGTTCACGCATCAGTCATTTTATGACTAAATTCAGGAAGCTGGGCTTCATCAAGGAGGACAGCGGGCTCACAGTCCACCGTGGCCTCCTTAGCGTCGTCTTGCACGACCAGCGGCGTTCCAGCTCATCCGCCCGTTACCACGCGATGTCCACGGGGTGCAGCGAAACCTAACTGGAAAGGCCCAGCGCCGTTACCGCCCGTGAGCAGGCAGACGGAGGATGTCGGGGCGATGGGGACCATCTAAACCTTGTGTGGATGAGGGCCAAACTGTAATAAGCTTGGATTGCGGCCAATGCATTGAGAGGCCCCGACTGGCACCGGGCTTTTCTATTTTATGAAATCTCACCTCATCTTCGGGAAGAGCCTTTCAATCTTATCGACGTATTCTTCGCGAGATACTTTCAGCGCATCCGTAAGTTGTTTGTGTTGTTCAATGTTGGGCACTCCAATTTGGAGGTAACTCTCTACTGCGGCTTCGGCTTGCACCATGTTTTTTCTGGCGATTTCAATCCTGTCCGGGTACTGCATTCAATCCTGCCTTCTTCCCACGATGGGGAATCCAATCACATCGAATACATTTTTACCCAATCAATGGCGAATTTAACGCCGAACCTTATGCGCTAAAATTCAAAATGAACTCCTACCGAAAACAAAGTCTAGCGGCGTATACCTGTGGTCATATTTTTCGTTCAGTGTGGAAACAAGTTGGCCGATGGAGCGGGGTTCTGCCGCTCTTGCGGTAGCCACTGCGAACCACTGGTAGCTGTCAATATAGAGTTTGACTTGCCCCACGCCATGCTACATCCGTTTGGGAACCCAAAAACCTCAAAACTTCGGCGTGACATCCCGCAACGTTGCTAGTGGAATCCAAGCTGGTATTACTGTTCGCTGTCAGCCTGGCGACCGTGGCAGGTGTGTCTTTACTGCTCCAGTTCGGCAAATGAATAGCCGCCCTGTGGACCGGTTCCCGTGGGGACATAGCGCTTCCCACAAAACTGGACCAACAGGGCTGACTTTAACATGGAGGGTGGATTGAGCCTATAGTACGAGGGTACCAAGATTAGAATATCTTGGCCATCCCCGCGAGGGCGAGACCGTCGAATACGCTGGTCCGCACTCGGGCAGATTTGAGTAGTCGCCCTTAACTAGCTCTGCCCGCTCGCCCTAATAGGGCCTCGCCAAAGAAAACCGGACCAAAGCCGACGAAGTGCCACAGGGATTACAGAATACCCCACGAACGGCGGGCGTATTGAAGTACCGCAATCGAACGCCACAAGCTCCGGGCAAAGGCAGCCCTCGACGGTCGGCTCCCGAAAAAATACAGGTGCGACTTGCACCGGCAGTCCGATGACCCGAACCCGGCCAGAGGGGCCGACGCACCTCGCTGCAAGCAAAGACAGTAAGCCCAGCGGTGCTCCCACGGAATGTGGTCATAACAGTACCAGACCTCTTGGGGTTTCGTGTGCGCTCGCAAGTATTCAACGTGCCAGTGGGGACGGTCGGTCGGCTCAAGATGGTGCGACAGACGGGCGCGAACGCCACCGGGGCCGTGGGCGCTGCCGATGTAAACGTAGAATCCTGGCTGGAGTTGCAGATTGCCAAGCTTGCCAATGCGGACTGGCGAAGCGATGGTCGATGAAAGTACAAGGGCGTAGGTTCCGGGATGGGGGCTTCAGGATTGGTTGATGCCGATTCCGGGCGTGGATTAAAGTAGGCAGCATCATGGCCACCGCTTCGGAACCCTTACCATAGCCTCATGTCAAATGTCTGACCTCTGGACAAGATTTTTCAAAACTGAGCATTTTGGAACAGACGGGGGATTGAGGTCATGCCATGGTTGACTTGAGGAATAATCATGCCAGTACTGACCAGGATTCAATTCGCCTTAGAAAAAGTTTTGCGAGCTGCGGCCAAGTCGTGTGAACGAGTCCGGAGTGCCCGGAAGTGCTCTGGATCTAACGTTGGGGACGTTCCCAGTGGAAGTCTCTGGTCCAATTGATGTGTTCACTGCCGAGCGCCGGCAGATGTGTGAGGTCCACTGGGGCTAGTTTTCATAGGAACGCCCGCGGATCTCGCCGAGCCGATTGAAGGGTTGAAGAATGCAATGCGGCGGAACGCAGTGTGCTGCTCGCCCTTGTTGTGTGTACCCGGATTTCTGAGCCACGCCATTCGCTTCGCAACGGTCCCTAGCGTGCTTTAAATTCCGTTTCGTGTCTTCTCCCTGTTAAGTCGTGAGCAGGAGTTGCGACCCGCGAATTTATTGAACTCGTGATTGAGACCTCAAATTCCGGGATTCTTCACTTCGGTCAGCGTGACAACCAAACTGACTTCTTGGAATGCTGTTAAGGACGAGATCGATCATCCAGATATTTCACGAGCACGACTTCGTTTTGGGCTTCGTTATGCAAGAGTTCATCCGCGATGGATTTCACTATTAAAATTCCAAATCCACCCGCGCGCAAGTTCCTGTCTGAGCGAACACCCATGTGCTCGAAGGGCTGACCGGGTGGATTTTCCAGCGCAGCGTGTTTAAGGCCCTCAAAGCGGAAGCCAGTGCCAGGGTCGGCAATTCGGTAGAGCACCATTCGTTGCGTAGTCAAGCAGGAGATTCGTACCTTTTGATTGGGGTTGAATTTTCCGCCCCATTCGATGGCATTGTTAAGCAATTTCCGAAATGCCTTCCCAAGTTGCTCTCGTACATTCTCCGGCAAGTCTGACTTGAGTTCGAAAATAAACTTAGTAATACGGTCAGCGCATCCTAACTCACAAGGCACCAACAGTTCCACCCAGTCGGGTCGGGCTGAAATGACCTCAATCGGCGGCGATAAGGGTTTTGCGGCAAGGGCGTCCTTCACGAGCTCTACCAGAGCTTCCGGTTCAACTGGTTTCCTCAAGTAGTGATAGGCTTGCTCGCGAACGGCTCGGAGCACACTATCAGGGGTGTCATCGGAGGTCAGCACCACCACACGGGGATGGACAGGCTCCCGGCGCAGGCGAGCCATCAATTCCAGGCCATTCAAGCGCGGCATCCAGATATCGGTGAGCAGAAGATCGAAGGCTTTAGCCCGCACCGCTTTCAGTGCCGCGGCGCCATCAACGGCGGTGCGGACCGAAAAACCAGCCGTTGTTAA
>JBEKUD010000345.1:0-3483 GCA_049515395.1 Candidatus Sulfotelmatobacter sp.
GGATACTGCGTCGGAGGACGGCCAGATGCCGAGATCAAGCAGGAGATAGCGGATCAGATCATCCGCGGTGCAGCAGGTTTGGAAAAGGAATACCGTCCGTGCCGAGGTCCTCCGGAGGCGCTGCAACAATTGAAACAGCAGGGTAGTCTTTCCCATTCCCGGGTGTGCGATCAACGCGATGAAGCCGCGACGCTCTTCGATGCCGTACCACAATGAGGCCAACGCCTCACAGTACATGTGGTTCAGATACAGAAAACGCGTGTCTGGCGTCACGCCGAACGGCTGCTCCAGCAGGTTGTAGTATTCAAGCAACATCGAACCCTCTCCCGTTTTGTGGGATTGAGGCCAGCACAGGCGAGCCAAGGTAGCTTGCTACTTCGTCCGGCGTGCGGAACGAAGTATCCAGGAAATCCGCCGTAAACGCCAACCCGATGCTTGCTATGGTTGCCAAGAGCACTCCAAACAAGCTGTAATACAAAAAAGAATGGGCAGGCAGGGCCGGCACTGACGGTGGCTCGGCGATGGTTACGTTGAGTATTCCGCCCCGGTCGAGCGCATCATTGATGCGTGCCTCTTCCTCTTTCCGTTGATACAGCAGGTAGTTCTCTTCTTCCGTTCTAGCCGTTCGTTGCAAATCTTGTTGAACGATGCTGGCCTGTTGCAATGCACGGGCGCCCCCGCGATACTTGACGAGAGCAGCTTGCGTAGCGGCCGCTCGCGCCTCCAGTCCGCTTAGATCGGTTTGAGCTTTCGTCAGCTCTGATTTGACCCATTCGTAAACTGGGTTCTGATCGGTGGTCTCGTCCAGGATCGGCGCACTTTTTTCTCCGGCAATAGCAGCGCGCGTCTCGCTTATCTTCTTTTCCAATTCCACCACCGGGCGATACGTGGGCTCGAACTTGGAGAGCATATCCGTCTTTTGCAATTCGAGTTGCAGCAATGAAGACTTCATTTGCTCCAGCAGAGCAGGATTGTCAGAAGTTCGGAATTGTGTGGTTAGGCGAGGGGGAATCGACGGCGCTTGCTGCTGTAGCGCGTGGATGCGCTGCTCAGTTTCTGCTATGGCGGCTTGTGTCTGGGTCAGAGACGCTTCCAGATCGCTGGCTTTCTGCAGGGTGAGATCGCGCTCGAGTTGAGCGGAAACAACACCTTGCTCACGAGTGAAATCCGTGATGCGATTTTCGGCGCTACTAAGATTCTGGCGGAGCCGCTCGGTCTCCCGATCGAAGAAGCCGAACTCGCCAGAGGGCCGGTGTACCTGAAGATGCTTCTCGAGATATAGACTCGCCAGAGACTTCAGAACGTGGGCGGCCAACTGAGGATCAGAAGACTCAAAGCTCACGGAAATCAGGTTGCTTTTAGTCAGAGGTTCGACCTTCAACCTCTGCGCTAGGTTGCGTACTCCTTTGGCTGTCTGTGTTTCCGGACTCGACTGGCCAAACAAAAAGGCCTGCCAAGGGGATTCTGTCGATTGCAAGTTGTTGGCAATCACAACCTTTTCTAGGAGATCCGGACTCTTGACGAGTTCAACTTCCGAATTCAGCTCCGCCTCGCTGATTTCCGGCTGGACTACTTGACTTGGGATATTGGACAGGGAGGAGGTCACGACAGGATCCATTCGTTCGCGCCGAACTAAGATCTTCATCTGGGCCTTATAAGCTGATGCCATCGCCGCCCACAGCAGCGCCAATACAAAGAGGACCGCAAACGAAGTGAGCAGAAGACGCTTCTGCCGAAAAGGGACGGCGATGATGTCACGCATCGTAGGGGTAGCCGGCGTGTGCCGGTCATCAACCAAGTCGATTCGTTCGCTTTCCATAGGCAGCCTTTTCCAGCACCAGGGGCCGATTAGTACTGAGTCGGATTGAAAAACGCTCCGACACCAGGGGTCGGTAGATAGCGCTGGATTTTCGAAATCGTGTTTTGCGGGACAAAGAGCATGTCACCCGGCAAAAGGTGAGGATCCTCTTGCAGGTTCCGCGAAGCTAACATTTGCTTCACGTTGAACACTTTGGCTTCAACCATGTCGTTGGAAACGTGCCGGAATAGCACCACCTGGGAGTGCTTCGAGGCATCAGTGAAGCCGCCGGCAATGGCCACTGCTTCGACCAGTGTGGTATCGCTGCGCAATTCGTATTTGCCAGGCTTACCGACTTGGCCTCCAGCAATGAATGAAGGCTTGTCGAAATCCTTGAGTGACACTGTGATGACCGCATCATGGAGAATGCCGTGGTAAGCGAGCTGGATGGCTTCTCTAAGCTCGGGGAGCGTCTTGTCTTCCACCTTGAGATCGCCCACCTGGTCGAGAGTCACGAAACCGTCAGGCTGGACTGTGAGCGTCTGATCGAACTCCGGCGAGAACTTGAACTTCACCTCGATGACATCACTCTTGCGCAGTCGGTAACGCGGGTCTCGAGTTGTGAACTGAAAGTCGGCTGGACCACCCTGTCTTGGTAAATTAGCCGGCTCGGCTCGGATAGAGCCGCTGTTGAGTGGCACAGCCTGCCCCACCTGTGCTCCCGAGAAGGTGCACGTCCACAGAATGACGACGAGAAGGGAAGTGAAGTAGATCCGAAACATGGTCAAACCCCATTCATGCATGCAGCTGTGAATCTCCCCTCGGGTTTCTAGTTGGATTGCACGCTGCCGACGCAGCCCCCGACCGGCTCAACATCCAAGTTGTAGACGCTCACGGCAAGGGACCGCTGAATCAGCTCGATTGAGATCACAAGTTTGGAATCGGAGTCACGTCCGACGAGGACACCTTCGATGCCGTCGAATGCCCCGCCGCAAATTCTCACCCGCTGTCCCACTTGCAGAAAGGGATAGGGAGAGCAGCTGACTTTCTGCCCCAATACTGCCTTGACGTCGTTAATCTCTTTATCTTGGATAGGCACTGCACCCTGCTGGTTTCCGACGAATTGCACCACGCCGCTCATCTTGCGCACTTGCAACTGCGCTTCCGTTGAGTTCGGAATTTGGACGAACACGTATCCGGGGAAAAGAGGCACGTCCACTGACTTGCGGCGGTCGCTCCAACGATGGGTCTCGGTCACAAGAGGAAGAAAGTTCGTGATACCTGCGTTGCTGAGTGCGCTAGCCACCATCTTTTCGTGGCGCGACCGACTCCACACCGCGTACCAGTGAAGTCTGTCTGCTGTTTCACTCTCAGATCCGATAGGCATATGCACAGCTTCGCCCTTTCAGTCCCATCTCTGGGCTTACATGGTTAGCGACATCAGTGGAGAGCGTTACTGGCGTTCAGCAAACCAGCAGCCACTTCTTCTTCGATGTCGTGGCCCTGTTTTTCATTTTCTACAAGACCTATACGACCAACTACGGCAAACCCTGCAATCTCATGGCAGGTTTCCACCCTGCACACTTGCCCCTTACAGCAAAAGCGAAGTTGGCGCGGTATGCGATCAAAAGCCGGGATCGTAAAGTCAACTTCAACCTCTGTGCCGACAGGCGGGCATTTCGAGG
>JBEKUD010000346.1:0-5044 GCA_049515395.1 Candidatus Sulfotelmatobacter sp.
CCCGTCACGCCGCGAGAACCTCTCCGACCGGAGAGCTGATTTTGCTGGAGAACCAGGATCGCTCGCTCTGGAACCGGGAGCAGATCGCGGAGGGAGTGGCATTGCTCGAGAAAGCCCTGGAGTCCCGCCGCTTCGGCTCCTACACACTGCAGGCTGCGATTGCGGCCGTTCATGCGCAGGCGGAATCGGTCGCTGCCACCGACTGGCGGCAGATTGTAGCGCTTTACGACCGATTGGTACGAATTCAGCCTTCGCCAGTTGTACAGCTCAATCGTGCCGTGGCCATCGCCATGCGCGATGGTCCAGAGGCCGGTCTGACGCAGATCGATGCGGTGTTGGAACATGGCGAATTGGCAAATTATCACCTGGCCCATTCAGCCCGTGCGGATATGTACCGCAGGCTCGGGAGGACAGCTGAGGCTCGGTCCTCTTATGAGAAAGCTCTGGAGCTGACCCAACAGGAACCCGAGCGGCAATTCCTGCAAGAGCGGATTCGGCAGCTAAAATAAAAACCTCGACGACTTGTCGAATTCCGGTGGGACCGTTCGACTAGTAAGTAGAGCCGCACCGCGCACCCGGCGCCTCGCAACTTTCCAGGCCCAGCGCGGCCCAAGCTCTTATATAAAATTAGCGGCCCTAACACGGCGTCCGCTCAACACTCAAGGAGAACACAATGCGCTTCATGATGATCATGTTTCCGAAAGACTACGAAAATGCCAAGCCCGGCACGGTACCCGACCTCAAAGACATGGAGGTAATGGGCAAGTACAACGAGGAGCTACAGAAGGCCGGCGTGCTGCTCGCTCTCGACGGTCTAACCCCGCCCTCGACGATGAGCGCGCGCGTCACCTTCAAAAGTGGAAAATCGAAAGTTACCGACGGCCCGTTTACCGAAGCGAAGGAAGTGGTCGGCGGCTACTGGATCATCCAGGTGAAGTCGCGCGAAGAGGCGCTCGAATGGGCCTCGCGCATCCCCGGAAAGGATAACGAAATGGTCGAAGTTCGCCGCATGTTTGACCTGACCGACTTCGATCCCGACACCCAAAAGGAGATCCAAAAGAAGTTCGGCGACGACATGGCCGCGGAGATGCGCCAGTAGTAAAAAAAATCTCTCCGCGCCTTGTCGATTTCGCGACGCCTCGCACGACGTCTATGTAGCCGCCACCGGAGAATGGAGAACTCATGAGCCAGTATTTGGTTGCGATTCATCTGCCCGACAACCTCAACCCGTCCGTCGAGGGCAAAGCGATGCATCACGTGTCGCCTACTGAATAATATGAGCAATCAACTCACTCGTCGCGACTTCGCCATCCGCACCGCCGGCTTTGGTCTGGCCGGTTTTAACCTGGCTATCGGACTCGCGCCCGCTGCTACGCTGGCGGAGGCTGGGCAAGCCTCGCGCTCAGAAACTTCGCCGGCAGTTGCGGACCCATATTCCCTTGACCCATATTCCCTTGTCGACCCGGAACTTCTTCCTGTGCTCAAGCAGTTCCCCGCCTATGAGCTCTCCGCGGAGATGGTCGGCAAGTTCCGGCAATTGCCCGGCATGCCCCCGTTACCTGCTCCCGCGCCGCAGCCCGTGGAGCGGCATATCCCCGGGCCGCCAGGAGCACCCGAGGTTCGTCTTTGGGCCGTTGATCCTGCGCCGTTGGAGAAGGGCAAGCCGTTGTTGCTTTTCGTGCATGGCGGCGGCTTCATGATGCCCGATCCCGCGTTGATGCCGCGGCTCCAGGAGATCGCGACGGATTGCTATTGCGTCGTCGTCTCGGTTGACTACCGGCTGGCTCCGGAGACGCGCTATCCCGGTTCGCTTGAGGACAATTACGCGGTGCTGAAATGGGTTCACGCCCAAGCAGCGGAGCTCGGCATTGATCGCTCCAGAATTGCCGTGGGCGGTCAGAGCGCGGGCGGCGGCCACGCAGCGAGCCTTGCGATTCACGCGCGCGACCGCAACGAAGTTCCCATCGTCTTCCAGCTGCTCATCTCCCCCCAGCTAGACGACCGAACGGGGAGCTCCCACCCAGCGCCGCCCGCCATTGGCCACTTTATGTGGACTGCGAGTGCCAATCGTTTTGCCTGGAGCTCGCTGCTCGGTGTTCCAGCGGGTTCGCCCAAGGTGCCGGCAGGCGCCGTCCCGGCGCGGGTAGCCAGCGTGGCCGGCCTACCGCCTGCCTGGATCGGCGTCGGTTCCATTGACCTGTTCGTCGAAGAAGACATGGAGTACGCGCGCCGGCTCGTCCATGCCGAAGTCGCAACCGAACTCCTGGTCGTGCGTGGTGCCTTCCACGGGTTCGATCTCCTCGTGCCGGATGCCGAAGCCTCCAAACAATTTAGCGCGAGTTGGAAGTCTGCGCTGCGCAAAGCATTCGCCACTGGCAAAGCTGATATAGCAGAGAAGCCAAAAGCGTCGCGGCAGAGTTCGGGGCAGTGAGAAAAGGTTCCTGGACGGTTTGTCGAATTCGGGTTCGGTCGTTCGTCGTCATAGTGAAGGCGTCGGCAATCCGCCAGCCTTAAGAGCGATCAAATGGCGGCCGCGGCTACCACCATATTCGCGATCCATGGCGGGTTGACAGAAAAGGCCCATTCTAAGGAGGAAAACAATGCTTAAGAAAATTAGCGCAATCCCGATCAAAGGATTCGCACTGCTTGTGGTGCTCGGAACGGTGTACCGGGCGATGGCACAGGACGCCGTGACACCATATCCTAAGATGGCCCCAATCGACCAATACCTCATGACGGATCGAAGTGCGGAGATAGCCCTAGCGCGAAGTGCGGCACCGGAGTCGGTTTCACGCGATGCCGAGGTGCAGGTTCTTGGACGTCATGGTTTCGAAACAGCGGTGAAAGGCAAGAACGGTTTCGTGTGTATCGTGGGACGGGGGTGGACTTCCGCGCCCGATTCTGAGTTTGGAATCCGAAGGTGCGCGTCCCCATATGTGTGAATGCGGCAGCCGCGCGTTCCTTCCATGTTGGTTGAGACAGACGCGTGCAGAGAAAGGAAAATAGGGAGAGAGACGAACGAACAATCGGCCCCAGTGGCGATCGTTGACGTAGAGGTTGTATTGGATGACCCAGCGCTGAGCCAACTGCAGGTGCCAGCGATTGTCCTTTTTGTTCCCGATGGCGGTGAGAATGCGGGCAGGCTCTCGGGCTTTGAGGATGACCACTAACTGGTCGGGTTTGGCCTGGCGAAAATAAGGTTCGACAAACTCATCCCGACGACCTTGGGGAGCATCGAGGACGGGGGCGCCCCATTTCTCGGAACGGTTCTTCACCCAGTTATGAAATTGATCAGCGATTTCCCGCAGCACATCCCGGCTTACCGGATACTGATCGCGATACGTACTGAAGAAACCCCTCGCTCGGGTTGCTGGAAAGGTTGGATCAGACCGTTGAGCAGAATCCGATCAAAGCAGCGATATCCGAATCGAATGTTATTGTGGTGATGCTCGTAGAAAGCGTTCATGGCAAACTCCTGTCTTCTGTGGGATATCAAGGGCGAAGCCCTTGCCTAGTTAGCTTCGATATGCCCACCCGGACCTTTGCGGACTCGGTCTTTCGACGACGCGGTGGGTTGGTGCGACCGCTGGTAAACCGTAGTCTGGTTGATGACGAAATAACGGATCACTAGGCTCCATCACTCAATCCCGACGCCACAAATGTGCCACTTCGAACCCGATGAAACCTAACATAACTGCACAAGTCGCACGTAGTGGGACTTAGGTAAATTGCGGAAGCCATTGCGCTTGAATGGTTTCCAAATCTGTCCTGCACGGCTCAAAATCCGCCGGGCTCACAATCGGATGAACTAAACTCTAAGGGAAAAACCACAACCCCGCTGACCCGCTCCGCACCAAATCATCGTCAGTGGTTGATCCCTTCGCCCCTCCGCCATCACTGCAGGCAGCAATCTCAGGAGCACGTTCCCGATCACCAAAGGCTGGTGCGCGCCCGCACTCTCCACTAATGTGTATGACCGCTCAAATTTGTTGGGACCCACTTCGTTTTCGCGAGAACTCTCGATTGACCCTAGCTACGTGGCGGAAGCCTCCCCTGGCCGAACTTATCAAAGAATGACCCAGAGGGTAGTCCCGAGTGCTTAAACCCTGTGCGGGGATTTTGGGACACCCCAGCGTGCTCAATATCGTTCCACGCTAGGCATGGTTCTGTGGTGTGACGACCTCAGTGATTGTGGCGGTTTTACGCCAAGTATTTCTAACCCCCGGTGAGGCAGCAGGTGTTACCGCCGTGAAAGAACGGCGCATACACGACTTTAAAGGACTTACAAGAGGCAGACGACCTCTAAGTCATTGGAAATCCCGGATAGCGGGAGCAAAACCGTAGCGTAATCCGCCAGTGCGGGGAGGCCAAGATTAAGGCGGGATCAATGCCTGCGATCCATATCTGCGTAGGCCCTGTTATCCATCCTCTCGGAAATTCTCCACGGTCAGCTCGCTCGACCACCCGGAAGTCCCACGGGAACGGGCATTCACACTTGCAAGCGACTCTACTCGGTCCATCGCTCACTGTACCCATTCCTGATGGCAAGCTCGTTTTAGGTACCTGGCAGCAAATCTTTCATCTGGAATGCGACGTGCGTGGGCGCGAGCGCACCATCATTGTGATCGTGATCGGTGACCTAGAGACGATCCCTTCGGAACTAGAATAGAGTCTCTGCCATGGTCAAGCGTGCACCAGCCCGGCGATGTCCTCGCAAAGCGAAACCCGGTACGAAGGGCCTCGGCCCTGCCGAATGCCGACTAGAGCTGCCGACAGGAGCTGCAGCGGAAGCTGCACAGGCGATCGAAAAAGCCGGCGGCTGTGTCATCGGATCGTACAAGGAGCCGCTCGGCGGGCACCCTGTCTTGCTTTCGATTCTGCCGATCGATGCTGTCGAGCCCACCCCTTTTCAGCGGGATCTCTCCGACGCTCACCATAAACGGCTCGCCGACGTCATCAACAAAACCGGGCGTTTTCTCGACCCAATCATCGCTGTGGTCGCACCGAAGGGAGGTTTCTGGACTCCCAACGGCCGGCATCGCCT
>JBEKUD010000347.1:0-3455 GCA_049515395.1 Candidatus Sulfotelmatobacter sp.
GCCGTACAGCAGTACTCGGCGCTGGTCTCTTTCGAAAAGGTCTACGCACCTTTCGATGGCGTGATCACCGCACGCAACACCGATATCGGCGACCTCATCAATTCTGGCAGCAATACCGCTGCGAAGACCGATCTGTTCCACATCGCTCAACCTGGAAAGTTGCGCGTTTATGTGAACGTACCGGAGGAATACTCGCGGGGGATGAAAGTCGGTATGACAGCGGATCTTAGTCTCGCTGAGTTTCCGGATCGCAAGTTTCAGGGGAAGCTGGTACGCACTGCCGATGACATCAACTTAGCGACTCGCACTCTGCTCGTAGAAATCGATGTGAACAATCCGACCGGCACACTGCTCACGGGTTCCTATGCAGAAGTCCACTTGGCGGTTCCGACGCAGGCCTCCACTTTCTTGATTCCCGTCAATACTCTGCTATTCCGCACCGAAGGGTTGCGCGTTGGAATTGTGAAAGGCGGCAAGGTTGTGCTGGCGGCCGTCACTCCCGGGCACGATTTCGGCAACCAGATGGAAATCGTGTCTGGCCTCAAGCCAAACGATCAGATCATTATTAATCCCCCCGACTCGATTGTTTCCGGCCAGGAAGTCCAAATTGTTCAGGCAACATTGCCAGGGGATACCAAGTGAAACTACTACCTCGAAAACCGATTCTCGGGCCATCAGGGAAAGCCGCCGGGCGTATTCTGATAGCGATAGCGGCGCTCCAGTTGACAGGATGCGTGGTCGGCCCAAAGTACCACCCGCCTGCGGCACCGGCTCCTCCAGCCTATAAAGAGGTAGGGGACTGGAAGCCCGCCCAGCCGAACGACCAGAATCTTGGCGGGACCTGGTGGACGATATTCGAGGATCCTCAGCTTGATGCCCTGGAACTGCAGGTGAACGTATCGAATCAGAATCTTAAAGCGGCGGAAGCGCAGTTCCAGCAAGCACGCGCAGTCCTCCGTTACTATCGCGCTGATTATTACCCGACCGTGACCGCTGGGCCATCCGCGACTCGAACACGCGTTTCCGCTAACAGTCCCACTAGTTCAGCCTTGCAGGGCGCTACCTACAACGATTTTGTGCTGCCGTTCGACGTGTCCTATCAAGCCGACGTCTGGGGACGCGTGCGAAAAAATGTGGAGTCCTACCGTGAGCAAGCACAAGCCAGTGCGGCGGACCTGGCTACGGTCAATCTGAGCATGCACGCAGATCTGGCGGTTAATTACTTTCAAGCCCGCAGCCTGGACGCCGAGGAACAACTCCTGAACTCTACCGTTAAGGATTACGAGCAAGCCCTGGAATTGAATCAGAGCCGCTTCCAGGGAGGGATCGCTTCGGAAGTGGATGTCGAGCAGGCGAAGACTCAACTGCAAACGACCAGGGCAGCGGCAATTGATGTCGGTGTGCTCCGCGCACAGTACGAACACGCAGTTGCAATTCTCATCGGAAAGCCTCCCGCTGAGTTCAACCTTCCCCCATTGCCGCTCACCGCACCGCCTCCGCACATTCCCATCAGTTTGCCGTCGGAACTGCTGGAGAGACGCCCCGATATCGCGGCCGCGGAGAGGCGAGTGGCGTCCGCCAATGCCCAGATTGGAGTTGCAAAGTCCGCCTATTACCCTCTGATCAGCCTAGGCGCTTCCGGAGGATTCGAAAGCTCCGCCATTTCGACCCTCATCAACGGTCCGAGCGGCCTGTGGTCTGCTGGACTATCTGCCGTCGGAACAGTCTTCGATGCAGGAAGACGTCGCGCTCTGAACGACCAAGCGCGTGCGGCTTATGACTATCAAGTCGCCGCTTATCGGCAGAACGTGCTGACTGGATTCCAACAAGTAGAAGACAATCTGGCGGCAGTGAGGATTCTGGAAGACGAGGCGAAGGTCCAGGATGAAGCAGTCGTCGCTGCCCAGCGTTCCCTTGATCTCTCTGTCATTCGTTACAAGGGGGGCGTCACAAATTACCTCGAGGTGATCACCGCGCAAAGTGCCGCTCTCTCGGATGAGGTGACGGCGGTCAATATCTTGGGACGGCGGATGGCAAACACGGTGTTGCTGATTCAGGCCCTCGGCGGGGGATGGGACCGCTCAGGCCTGCCAGAGCGGCCAGAGTGCTGCGGCAAGTTAACAAGCAGTGCAGGTTCAAATTGAAGGTATGCTTCCCTGTGGAAGTGGCCTACCCGTCAGAATTGATGTACCTGGTCGGGCCCGTGCTTCATCTAGTCCAGAACCTGGGTTGGCCTGAGATGCCATGAGGAAAAAGATCGGGTTTGTCGTAGCAATAGCGCTCGTGGGACTGATGTTGTTGTCCACTCGCTACTATATCGTGGACTTGCCGGTATGGCATTTTTTTGGCGGCGGCAACGGACCCGACCCTGTGACATTGCACGTGCGCGGGGAATTTGTGGAGAGCAATCTGGGCGCGGCGGAAGGGCCGGCCGGATCAGTTACCGTGCGCATGATTGCGCAGCAATTTGTTTTCGTGCCTCAGTGCATCGTGGTTCCCGCGAGTGTTCCCATCACGTTTCGAATTACCAGCGCCGATGCTGTGCACCAGCTGAGCTTCCTGGGAACGAACTACGGCCTCAAAGCCGTGCCTGGAGTGGTGACCGAAGCAACCTTTACTTTTGCGAAGGCTGGCGAATTCAAGATCCCCTGCCAAGAGTTCTGCGGAGCCGGCCATTATGCGATGAGAGGCCATCTGGATGTGGTGCCGCGAGATGAGTTTGCCTTCTTGCTTCCCGGCGAAAGGCGGACTTGTGAGCCACGCTAGTCAGCCGACGCGCCCGCGAATAGGGGCGGCCCGATCGCTCGGGACCCTGCTGTTTCTGCTTACGATTACCCTCCTATTTTCAGGAAGGGATTCTTCCGCGCAGAAAGAGGCGGAGAATCCTGAACCTTCGGTTCGCATCCCTTCGAACGTGGCTTGGACAGGAGAAACCCTTGCGATTATTTCCCGTGGCGATGCTTTTCACGGACTGCTGCTTGCCCGGCGCTGCAATCATTGTCATGGCGAAGCGGGATTCAGCGCCGTTCCCGCCTTCCCCAACCTGGCGGGCGAGGACCGGTTGTCGTTCTGGAAACAGATGCAGGATTTTAGATCCGGGAAGCGTACTTCACCCGTGATGCAAAGCATCGCCGAGGGATTTTCCGCAGGCGACTCTGCCGATTTGGCGGCCTATTACGCCATGCTGCCTACGGCCAGTGATGCGCAAGACAACCGGGCGTTTCCGCAGGCCATGCAAGAACCCTCTCGTGCCTCGATGGCCATCCGCCTCATTGTTTTCGGAGACGGACAGCGCGGCGTACCACCCTGCCAGTCGTGTCACGGTCCGGTGAGTTATGTGCAGGGAGCTCCCCCACTCGCCACCCAGAACGGCAACTATCTGGAGCAGCAGCTCGAGAATTTTTCAAACGGGAATCGGGCCAACGATATCAACGTTCGAATGCGTAGTATCGCGA
>JBEKUD010000348.1:0-3451 GCA_049515395.1 Candidatus Sulfotelmatobacter sp.
TTTGCTAGAAGAACTGGCTGGAAAAGAAAATTCAGCAGTGTAACGATCATCGTTTTATGATCCCCTCTAGTTCCAAGATTGGATTCTGCGCCCCGCGTTTCCGCGAGCGCGAATCTGCCCGAAGCAGTTGCCATGGCGCTCCCATCTGCTGTTACAGGTGCGAGCGGGGTTTTACCTGCTGCAAGAAGTGCATCGAAAAAAGACGGAAGTTCGAAGAGTGATTCGGTTCACACCGACGCCGCGGGCGGCTCTTGCCCACCGGAAGTCGATTTAGCGGGGATTGGCCCACCGGGAAGGGTTCGAGTCGGCTGCGGTGTTTCTGAATCGCTAAAACACCCTTTTGGACTAGGCTGGCGTGGGTACAGGCTAGCGCAAACGCACGGTGTCAGCTACCCGGAAGGCGCTGCACTCAGCCGCCATGAATCAGGGACAATTTCACATACAACCGCTCAATGCATTATGAAAGCGCGCCCCGCTTCAGAGGGTCGCGGCTGTGATGAGCGCCGCCTCCGCTGCGGTGTACGCGGTGGGATGAACGTCAATGTCCCCGGTGCGGGCACGGAGGCCGGCCATGGGACCATCCCCTATGGCATCAACGCAGCAGGCGCGATCATCGGATGGTACGTAGACGCAAACAATGTGGATCACGGCTTCGTGCGTGATAGCTGGGCAACATCACCACCTTCGACGCTCCCGGCGCGGGCACAGGCGCCGGGCAGGGAACGATTGCGTACGGCATGAACACGGAGGGCGTGATCACAGGAAATTACCTGGATGCGGGCAATGTGATTCACGCCTTCGTGCGTGATACCTGGGGCAAAATCACGGCCTTCGAGGATCCATACGCGGGCAAGAACGCTGGGCAGAGCACGGGAGGAGATAGCATCAACCACTTTGGGGTGATCGACCGCGACGTAATCAGGCAATAGCGCTCAGCATGCGGGTCAGGCCACGTCCTCCGCTAGGAATTTGGCGACAGAACGGATCGGCTTCAGTTTGTCCGCCCGCAAACCGCGCAGCTCTTCCTCGCGGAGTCGCTTTTCGTACAAAAGTCTCCCGAACACGTGCGTAAGTTGCGAATACCGATAGTCGTACTTGCGGTCGATCTCCTTACGACGTTGGGTCAGGTAATGTTCCAAGTCCCACAGATCCGACGACTGCTGGATTTGGCTGGCCATCTTCTTTGCTTCCTGAATCACCTCGTGAAGCTCTCGCCCCAGGGCAGCGTCGAAGGCTGTGCGGGCGATGACCTTTTCTGACCTCGACCAAATCGGTTCGTTCTGGTAGGGATAGCTGTCTTGAGTCGCAGACGGGCTGGTCATGTTCCGGTCCTCCGTGGCGGCATTCTACCCCTCGCCCAGAAGCTTTTTCTACAGGGTCGGACGACGCTTTCACTGTGGCGGATGTGTCATCGTTTTCCTGCGGCCCGCCCGTTCAGAGCTCAAAAAGGTCGTTCAATGGATGTCCGAGATTCTGTTAACAGCCGAGATATCCGTTGTCTGGACGGATGCATGCCCCAGCAAGAATTGAATCTGCTCCAGCTCGCCACCGCTGCTGTGTCACAGCTTCGCGCAGGTTCGTCGATTCGGCATAGTCTGGCGCCAGCCGAAGATTAGAATACCGAGCAGACCCGATAAGATTCGCCAAGCATACGTCGCCGTAACATTCGTGATCGAACCGGAAATCCGCCTCGGCGCCAGCGGGTTGGGGACGTGATGAAGCTCACCCAAGAAGGAGGAAGGATGCTAAACGGGGCTGATGGTGAGTGTTGAGGTTCGTCCACGTCCCGTGAGGCACACCGGATTATGCCGCATGGATCGCGTCGCACGGCCGACTATCCGCAGGATTCACCCTGTGTCGAGAGCATTTCAGAAAGGTGATTCGGCATGATCTCGGATTCGGCATAGCTCCGCAAGTCATGCGGCGCAATATGCTCCAAGCCCGCTCTCTCGCAGCAACTCATGACTACATACCACACGACATTCTGCGAGATGCCTTTCCCCCACACCTTTCCCGCCCTGGCGACGGCTCGAAAGATCCGTCCCTCCGTGACCCCGGCTGCTGCCGTCCACTGATCGAGCGCCGACTTTACCCAAGTTGGAATAGGCACGGTGCGGATGTGGCCACCCTTGCCGATCAGTCCACCACTGCCCAGTGCCCCTGGCGCACCTGGATTTCATCCAACTCCAAGCCCACAAGCTCCGATCTGCGAAAACCACAACCAAGCAGCAATGGCCAGCATCGCGTATTCTCGCTTGGCACGCATGCTATCGCCACCAGCGTGTTTGAGAACTTCGGAGCTTTGCTGTGCACTCAGCCAGTTGCCGGATCGAAAACCGAGCTGCTTGACACCCTTCACTCGGCTGATGCCCGCAGCCAACTCGGAACTCAGCAAACCTGAGTCGGCGGCTTCGTGATCCAGGCGGATCGCCAAACACGCGATGTTTTTAATCAGAATCTCGAGCAGCGGGGCGTGCTTTGCTCCAGAACGAACACTCAGATGAACGTCTGGAACAACACTAACAAGACCCTACTATAAGGGTTTCGCAGCGAGCAAAGCTAGCCTCTGCACAACCTGATACGCCAGGAGGTTAAGTGAGGAGCCGATGAGAGAAAAGAAGGTTAGTCAGGAACCACAGTTCGCAGCGTTTGTGGGTATCGATTGGGCGGATCGAAAGCACGTTTGGTGTTTACAAGAGGCGGGCTCGGCGAAGCGCGAAAGTGGAGAACGGGAGCACCAGGTGGAAAGCGTGGAGACCTGGGTGTCTGAACTTTGTCAACGATTCGGCCATCGTCCCATCGCGACAGCCGTGGAGCAAGTGAAGGGAGCACTGGTTTTCATGCTCAACAAGTATGAGTGCTTGCATATATTCCCGGTGCCTTCGACGATGAGCGCCAGCTTGCGCAACGCGCTGTATCCCTCGGGGGCCAAGGATGACCCCCGCGATGCCGATCTGCTGCTGGAGTTATTGTTGCAGCATCGGGACAAGCTGCGCCGTTTGTCGCCGGATGACGAGGCCACCCGCCGAGTGCAGAATCTGGTGGAAGAGAGACGGAAGCTGGTGGATGAAAAGACGGCGCAAAGCAATTGCTTAACCGGCTACTTGAAGATTTATTTTCCGCAAATGTTGGAGTGGTTTGAGAAGCTCGACATGCCGCTGGTGTGTGACTTACTGGAGCGCTGGCCTACGCTGGAGGAGTTGCAAAAAGTGCCGCCCGAAGAACTGCGGACGTTCTTCCGCCAGCATCATTGTCATCGAGAACCGATGGAACGTCGCATCCTGGCGATCGGCCGAGCGGCTCCTGCCATTAAGGATCGGCCGGTGATCGAGGCCAAGAGTACAGAGGTGAAAGTGATTGTGCAACTGATGCGCAGTTTACTTGAGGGCATTGCGGAGCTAGACGGGAAGATTGAGGAAGCGACCGTGGTGCATCCCGATTTTTTCATCTT
>JBEKUD010000349.1:0-3449 GCA_049515395.1 Candidatus Sulfotelmatobacter sp.
TCAGACCGCGGAAGGCAACTGGCAGCTCGCGCGAAGAAAACCATGTCCGGGCTGCGCTCTATGCCATGGACGTCAAAGCCCATTGTAGCGAAGAGGCGACCATGGCGACCGGTGCCCGAGCCCAGTTCCAGAATCGTGCGCGCATGAGGTAGCGCATTGCGAATCGTTCGCGCAACGTAATTGGCCTCCGCAGCGTAGTCCTTATCACGGTAAAGCAGGTCGTAAAAGGCAGAATACTCTCGAAAATTTGACACGGACACGTTGTTCATCAAGCTACCGTGCATCGCCAAGCTTATCGCTGCAGCATCTGAGGAATTTTCCCGGCAAAGCGTGTTTTGTCTTGGTCGCCGGCGTAGGGGCCTTGCTTGACCTCAATCATCTCGAGCTCTTCAATCACCTCAAATCCGTGCCCGCCTTTGATCAGCAAAATGACATCTCCGGCCTTCAGTTCCCGGCTTTCGAGGTACGTCTGCTGCTCATCAAAGAAGTCCACGCGCAGACGTCCCCTCTTGATGAAGAGTGTCTCCTGGGTGTAGGCGACGCTACGCGGAACCGGATTGTGGACATGCGCGTCGATGATCTTGCCCGCGGGATGCTGCATGTACGCCAGTTGCTGGGAGAGGTCGTCGGGCGTGAAAAAGGTGATACCGGGCTTTGAGTACTCGTCGCGTACGATAAGGGCGAGCATCTCGCTGTTGTGGATGATTTGTTCTACGGTCTTAGTCATGAGCAAGCGAAAAGATTCTCAACGGTCGGCAGCCCTGCAGTCACTCAAGACCTGTCGCAGCGCTTCGGCGACTTTCTCGGCCTGATCGCGGGTTAGGGCAATGCCGCTCGGGACATAGAAACCGCGCCGAGCGATACGCTCGGCCACCGGGCACGAGACGCCCCTAAAGAGGCCCACCTTGCGAAAGACCGGCTGTTCATGCATCGGCCAAAAAAACGGACGCGTGCCAATGCCTTTAGTGCGCATTCGCTCCATGGCCTCTTCGGCGTCCAAGGGTACTGAATTCTTGAGCACAACTCCGTAAACCCAATAAATATTCTCCGCGTAGTCAGTGCGGGCCGGCAAGCGTTCCAGATCGGCGACGTCCGCCAGCAACTCGTTATACCACACACCGATCTGGCGTTTCTTTTCTAACGTCCGCGGCAGGCGCTCCATCTGCGCCACTCCGACTGCAGCCTGGAGATTACTCATACGAAAATTCCAGCCTAGTTCTTCGTGGACGAATCGGCGCGTTTTCCCGAAGCACAGGTTGCGAAGGTTGCGGCATCTTTCCGCCAGAGCATCGTCACTGGTGAGCACCATCCCCCCCTCGCCTGTCGTGACATGCTTGTTTGGATAAAAACTGAATGTCGCAATGTCACCGAACGAGCCGATCAATCGAGGTGCGCGGGACTTAGTGCTCGTATAAACTTGACCAATCTGTTCGGCACCGTCCTCGATGATCTTGAGTCCGTGCCGCTGGGCAATATCCATCACGGGATCCATGTGAACTGGCAACCCGTAGATGTGAACCACCATGATCGCTCTGGTCCGCGGCGTGATCCGGTCCTCAATTTGCGTGGGGTCCATGTTCCACGTTGGCGGATCGCAGTCCACGACGACGGGGGTTGCACCTGCCCGAGTAACGGCCGCCGCGCAGGAAATGATGGTGAACGTGGGAAGGATCACTTCATCCCCTGGGCCAATACCCAATGCAGCGACCGCAAGATCGAGCGCCGCTGAGCCATTCGTGACAGCGACTCCGTGGCGCTGTCCGCCAACCGCAGCCATACCGTCCTCAAGCTTGCGCACAAAGGGTCCCTCCGAAGAAATCCATCCGGTTTCGATGCACTCGGCGAGATACTTCAACTCATTACCATTAAGGAGGGGCTCGTTGACGGGGATCATTGGGACGAAAGCAGGCATTGATTAGTGAACGAAGATGATCCGGCTGCCATGAGCGGCGAAGCGAAATGGCGTCTCACGTAACGGTTGAAGAGCGCTCCGGATGGAATCGTGCCGCTCCGGCGGCGCCAGAAACATGAGAAACCCACCGCCTCCCGCGCCCAGGAGCTTGCCTCCCTCGGCGCCTGCCTCAATCGCCGCTTGGTATGCCTTGTCGATAAAGGCGTTGGTCACTCCGTTGACGATTTGTCTCTTGGTTCGCCACGCCTCGTGAAGCATCGCCCCAAGCGAACCGAGGTTTCCTGCGCAAAGGTCCGAGTAGGCAGCTTCGGCTAGCCGAACCAACTCTCCCGTGGCATCTGATTTTGCACCCGGGGTTGCTATCTCAGCGGATTGCTGCCGCAACAAATCCGAAGCGGACCGCGTGAGCCCCGTGTAGAAGAAGATCAACCGAGCCTGAAGCTCAGCCATGAACGATTGGGGGCACACCATCTTTTTCACCTCAACGGAATCATCGCGGTGGAAGCGAATGAAATTGAAGCCTCCATACGCAGCCGCGTATTGGTCCTGCTTTCCGATGGGCTCCCCGCAACGTTCAATTTCGATTAGGCAGCTTTCATGGGCCAGACTCTCGGCAGTGGCGTGACGGCCACGATAGGCATGGAGGGCATTGAGCAAGCCCACGGTGAAGGAACTGGATGAGCCCAAGCCCGTTCCCCTAGCCGGGATATCAGCAATGGAAGTGATCTCAATGCCGCCCTCGATTTCAAGCAGCGCGAGCGACTCGCGGACGAGGGGGTGCTCGATCTGGGACGCACGCGCAACCTCCTCGGTGCGCGAATAACTTACCCGAACCGCATTGTCGAATTTGCGACTCACCGTCACGTAGACAGACTGATCGATGGCAGTGGACAGCACAGCGCCCCCATGTCGTCGGTAATAACACGGCAAATCGGAGCCCCCGCCCAGAAAACTGACACGTAACGGGGTCTGGGAAATAATCACTCGGGCATGAATCCTTGTTGCAAGATGACACCCGCAGCAGCAGCGAGGTCATCGACGATGTGATCTGCAGCAGCTGTAAACTGGCCGTCGCCCGCAGCGCCTCCCGTTTTAACCAGGACGGAGCGCAACCCGGCCCTTCGGGCCATCTCGATATCTCTGCTTTGATCGCCAACCATCCATGAGTTCGCCACGTCAATTTGTAGATCATGGCAGGCTTGTTCGAAAAGGCCGGTACCCGGCTTGCGGCACTCGCAGTGCATTTTCAACTCAGTGCGTTCCCCAGGAAAGCCCTGGTCTGGATGGTGGGGGCATACATAGATCGCATCCAGATAGGCACCTTCCTTTCCGAGTTCCCACTCCAAAAGGCGGTGAATGGCAGTGATGTCGGCCTCAGTCGCCTCACCGCGGGCGACGACAGGTTGGTTGGTAAGGATCACAAGGCAAAAACCTGATTGGCGCAGTGCTCTCAGTGCTGGCCCTACTCCGGGCAGGATTTCCAAATCTTCTGGCGTTCGCAAGTGTCCTTTCTCGACGTTCAAGGTCCCATCCCGGT
>JBEKUD010000350.1:0-3413 GCA_049515395.1 Candidatus Sulfotelmatobacter sp.
GAGATCGTCCTGATCGGTCACGCCACTGGAAAAAGCAACGCCGCCGACTTCTTGAAAGAATACTTGAAGACCCATCATCCCGACATTTCTCGACGGGTCATCGCTACCGAAAGCGCAGACCTTTCGGCGGTGACCGAGCCGCAGATTGAGGCCCTTGCAAAGCGACATATGATCCCAGTCGTCTAACAGTGTGGTTCGTAACCGCAATTAAACCCACTCCCAAACAATCGCGCCCAAACGATCGAAATCGAACCCGGACATGCCGCCTCCGCTTCTTCCCAAACTCTAGTTCAATTCAACGATGCCCGGTGGGCAACATCTGCTCACCAGCCTCCTCTTATTCCCCGGAAGCTCCATTCCGTGCCTGGCTTTCCACTGCCGGTCCGCCATCTTCAGAGCGACGACCGTCGCATTACAACTGATTCTGAATCAGTTGCTCGCCCACCGTGTCGGGAACCTCGCTTTTCAACGCGAAGACCTCCAGGCAATCGAGAGAATTTGCTGCGGCAACAGTAACTCCAGGGAATGTTTGGAAGCTACCTACGGCGCGATACATTGATGACTGACAGGTCGGCCCATGCAATCTCGGCAGCGCTGTTGAAATGGTGCGCGATCTGGTCTCCGGTTAGAATGCCAGAATTCGCCTCTTGCTGGAAGTCATTGATAAATAAGGAAGATGCTTACTGGAAGCGTGTGGAGGCAGCGTTCTAACCAACTGAACTACGTCCCCAACTTGCTTTCTTACCTTTATCGGAAACCCGTGCCTTTAACGGCTTTCCTCATGTTCAATCGATTCGTCTGAGCAGCCTGTTCTAACCACGGGGTACCACATAGTGTAGATTTCGGCACAGGGACAACCAACAAACTTAGGGGTACTAACCAGCGTGTTTTCAGCACCGCAGGAGTCGGCTGAAACCGGGGATTCTGGCACACCCCACTGGAACACCTCGAGAAGAACGTTACAGCTTGTTCTGCGCCATTATTCCGGCTTGCAGTTAATCCCTGAGGAATCTGTCGATCACCCGTGGAAGCAAAGGAGGACGCGACTAAACTAAATTGAGTTGGGGGTACCGCCCCGCTCTCGCAGCAATGAACCATACAGCTCTCCCCAAACCAGCGCCGAGAAACTCAGCGCTTGAGGCGAGTAAACTGAACTGGCCGGAGGTTCCTCTCGCGTGCGAACATAGACAAAACCTTCGTTAGTCATTCCTCCGAGCGGCCCGAAGCAAATGTTCAATTACCTCGTTTTCTGGAAAGCTAACATGTTGGTTCGCAAGATTCTGTGTTCCTCGCTCTTTCTAGTCGTGGGTTTATGCCCTTCGCTAGCTCAGGAGACCACGGTGCTCCACCAGGTATACCTCCGAGCTGATCCTTCGACGGCGAACCCGCCGATTGGCACGTTGCGAAAGGGCGCAAAGGTGACATTGGTGGAAGCCACGCCGAAGAACGGCTTCTACCACGTTAGAACAACGAGAGGGAAGGAAGGATGGGTAGGCGCTACGTATCTCGCTGCTGGGATACAAGAACCGACTGCCGAGGTGGCTGCGCCATTATCCTCCCCAACGGGCTGCGACGACACTCTCTGGGACCATGTTTACAATTCCCAACGCTTGATCGTGAAGCAAGAGTGCATCTCGGTTACTGGGACCATTGTGGATGCGACGAATGGGAAGCGGAGCGACGGCGTTCGCAAGGAGGCCGACGGTGACACCCACGGGTGGCTCAAGCTTGATCCCCAGTTCGAGAATCTCCTGAACGCGGGCAATATGAGCGACGAGGGCGGTAATCTTGTGTACGAAATCGTGTGCAAGTTCAAGGTGAGCCAAGCGGATGCGAAAGGGGCGTGTCCTCTCACGTATCACACTCCCGTGCAACTACCTGCTGTTGGGTCACACGTCCAGATCGTCGGATCGTACGTCCAGGACACATTCCACGCGCAGTGGATGGAGATTCATCCGGTGAGTAAGATTACCGTGATTCCGTGACGGGCCATCGCGCGATTTCTGATTACTACCCATCTCATAAATGCCTCAGCAAGATCAACCAGCAGCCTAGCTGGCAGCATTCCAAGAAAGTTTTCAGCGTAGCGTTCGTAACGAACAACCAACCTGCGGAAATTTTGTAGCCACGCAAACAGCCGTTCAATCTTCCACCGTCGGCGATACCGTCGCAGGCGACGCAGGTCCTGGGTCGTATTTTTTCGATTCATGCGGTGTGGGGCGATCAGTTCAATTCCGTATCGGCGAAGCTCGCTATCCAATTTGTCGGAGTCATAGGCATTGTCGCCTACTAGATTTTGGGGCGCATCTGGGATGATCATCTGGACGAGCGTGTTGGTAGCTAACTTCACCTCGTGAGGAGTAGCGCTCTCGACACAGATGGCAACGGGGAGACCATGCCGGTCTGCCACAGCTATGATTTTCGATCCCTTACCTCGCTTTGTTTTCCCGATCTTGGAGCCCCTTTTTTCGATCGTGCGAAACTCCCATCGATGAAGGCCTCTTGTACGTCGATCAGGCCGTGGATTTTGAGCTCTGCAGCAAGAGCCTCCAGAATTCCTCTCATCACTCCGGACTGGACCCATTGCTGGAATCGGCGATGGCGACGGCGGCGTCCAAAGAGAAGGTGCTGGACGCGCTGGGCGAGGCGGCCTCCAAGCTGCGCGGCGAACTGGGCGAGTCGCTAGTGACGGTGCAGAAGTTTGATATTCCGCTCGCAGAGGCCACCACCTCTTCGCTCGAAGCTCTGAAAGCGTATAGCCTTGGAGCAACGACCCGTGGCGAGAAAGGCCCCGCCGCAGGTCTGCCTTACTTTCAACGTGCCATTGAACTTGATCCGAATTTTGTCACTGGCTACGTAGCATTGGGCGAGGAATACAACGATCTTGGCGAACTAGGGCGGGCCAGCGAGTACCTGAGCAAAGCATTCCAGTTGCGGGAACATGCCAGCGAGGGGGAAAAGCTGAATATCGCCGGCGACTACTATCAGTTCTTAACTGGGGAACTGGATAAAGCAGCCCAGGCGTTTCAGGAGGAAATTGCGAGCTACCCGCGGGAATTCGAGGGGTATGGCGATTTGGGCAATGTGTTCGCCAGACAAGGTCAGTATGAAAAAGCCGCGGAGAGCACGAGGCAAGCCCAGCTTCTTGCACCTGATGCGCTACCTATTTATGGGGGTCTCGCCAACGAGGCCCTTGCCTTGCAGCGTTTTGACGAATCGCGGCAGTTCATCCACGAGGCGCAGGCGCGAAAGATGGATAATTTCGCATTCCACAATGCTCTCTACGCTCTTGCCTTTCTGGGGGCGGACTCCGCAGCGATGGCGGATCAGCAACAGTGGTTTGCGGGCAAGCCCGAAGAGAACTTTGGACTGGCGCTCGCATCCGATACCGAGGCGTATGCTGGTCATCTTGG
>JBEKUD010000351.1:0-3410 GCA_049515395.1 Candidatus Sulfotelmatobacter sp.
CGTCGACTGTCGCAAACAACACGAGAGTACCGATTGCGAAGAGCTGGATAAATTACATATTCCTAGTAGTGGCCTGCCTTCTTTGCTGCGCATGTCTAGTGCTGCGAATTTTTGGCCGGTAGAACTTTGGAAATACGGAAGGTCACGATGATCCCATTGGGACGATTGTGAACATCCGTTTCGAGGTAACCATTCAGACGAAACCAAATTGTTCCGCCGCCGAGTTGGAGTCCAGGGCCAAGCCCGACCGTGCGCTCCCTTGAATTGCGCACATCGATGCCATTGATTTGATCGTCGGTGAACTGTTGCAGCCAGTAACCGTTAAAGCCGAGCCTGACGTTTTTCCATAGTTCGTAGGAA
Source organism: Candidatus Sulfotelmatobacter sp. (assembly GCA_049515395.1). Taxonomy (GTDB): domain Bacteria; phylum Acidobacteriota; class Terriglobia; order Terriglobales; family Acidobacteriaceae; genus Sulfotelmatobacter. The sequence continues at coordinate 361 of JBEKUD010000351.1, forward strand.
GTCGCGTAGTTCACGTGAATAGCCTGCCCTGGCTGCATGTTTCTAATTCCGAATCCCACGAATGGATCGTTGTTAGTCGAATTCCACAGATAGTGGAGTCGAGCGCTGAACTCTATCTTTTTGCGCTCATAAGTCAGTGCATAGTACGGATTGACCACAACGAAGTGATTGCCGATGTTGACCGGCTGATTGTCGCTGTACTTGCCTGTGGGCAATTCGACGTCCAGTACCACGCGATGGACAAACACACCGCTCCCAATCTTCTTCGGTGCCCACTGCAATCCAGCGCCGACCTCCAGGTCTGCCAATCCGCGCACTCTGGAGGAGGTGCCATTCGCAAGGTCCACATCGAGATCCACTAGCGGTTGCAAAACCTCTCCCGCCGGCCATCCTCCGAGAATGCGTTTCTTGCTGATGAAGGCTACATATGTGGTGGTGCTATAGGCTGTAATGCGATTGCGCCCTGGAACCGTCTTCCCTTGAGAATCCTTGAGTTCGCTTGCGAAGTCAGCTACCGGGAACTCCTGCAAGAGCCAGCCAGGAGCGCCAAACGCGTCCTCGAAGTTCGTGTCGCCTAGGTTCACGGTCGGTAGCTGGACCTGAGCAGAACAAATGGCAGTCGCCACCAGCAAGCAGAGAACGCGCAAACAACCGAGTGCCTGTCTGGCAGAAACGCAGACGAAACTCTTATCGAGATTTATTTCGATCTTCTTCTTACGCATCCATGTCCGCCGCGAAGGTTATCTCGCGGCGATAGTAGCGGTGGCGAAGAGGCAAGCAAATTACATCTTCCCAGTAGTGCCAAGGAATGGCTTTGAAGAGGCAGAGTGTCCGAGCGCTAGCCTACAGAAAGTTCGGCGCAGCGCAAACCATGTATCTGCACGTCTGGTGTCTATTCCATATTCATGTAATGAACTACCGCTAATCTGGGGACCGCCGGCATCGCTATAATCGTCAGGGTGTAGGCTCGATTCGATGACAGGTATGCTGCGCGCAGCCCGGCGGATCTTCGGGTGCTTGGCGCGAGGGGGCCTTCACGAGACCCGCAGAGGTCGCCATGGAACCCATAAAAGAGATGGTCTATATCGTCGACGATGACCCTAGGGTGAGGGAGGCCTTATCGTCGCTTTTGCGTGCGACCGGCAAGAGCGTCCGGATCTTCACTTCAGGGAAAGACTTCCTTGATTTTCAACGTGAGGATTCGTGCGCTTGCTTGATCCTGGATCTCAAGATGCCGGGACTGGGCGGACTAGAGGTGCAAAGATCGATCGCTTCTGAAACTTCGATCCCCGTCATCTTCATCACTGGGCGCGGTGATATTCCATCAACCGTGACTGCAATGAAAGGAGGGGCGATTGACTTCCTGACGAAGCCGATTGACGAATCTGCGCTACTCGCTTCCATTGAAAAAGCGTTACAGCAGGATCGCGCGAATCGCAAAGACGCAATCGAACAAGCGGGGTTGGTCACTCGGTATGAGTCTTTAACGCCTCGCGAACGGGAGGTACTGCCGCTTTTGGCCAATGGATTTCTGAACAAACAAGCGGCATTCGAGCTGGGGATTACTGAGTACACAGTTCAAATTCACCGGGGACACATCATGCGAAAGATGGAAGCTGATTCTTTTGCCACTTTAGTCAAGCTCGCAGCCAAGCTCAGACTTGAGCCGACCCGGACAGCTAACAGGAATACATGAGAAACATTTTGCGGGATTTCTTGTAGAGTGCAAGCGAGAACTGGAGTTGAGATGAACTTTCAGGCTCACACGATTGCGGTGATTGATGATGATCCGCGCGTTCTCGAATCGCTTGTGAACCTGCTTGCTTCATACGGATATTCGGCTCAGAGCTATATCTCGGCGGAGCAGTTCCTACAAGCTGGCGGACCAAGGAAATGCAGTTGTATCATCGCCGACGTCGAGATGCCCCAGATGAGCGGCTTGGGATTGCTAGAACACTTGAAAGGCAGCGAGTGGGACGTGCCAATGATCCTCATTACCGGCAAGCCGTCCGTCCGATCAGAAGCCTTTTATCGGGAACGCGGTGCGATTGGCTTCTTCAGGAAACCCGTCGACGGCGACACCCTTGTCGAACTCATTTGCTCCCTATGCCGGCCGCCGAAACCAGATGTCAACTGACCCTGTGCGTACCATTTCGCAGAAAAGCGTCGAAGAACTGGAAAGAAGCGAGTTCTATTTAGCCGAAGCTCAACGACTCGGCCGTCTCGGCTGTTGGGTTTTTAGCCCCGCCAAAGGATTCGAATACTGGTCGCGGGAACTATTCCAAATACATAGTCTTGACCCGAGCTCGGAACCACCGACTTCCGAGAAGTATCTAACACTGATCCATCCCGATGACCGTGAGTTCATGCGATCGCTAATGCGGCAGATGCATGGAGGGGGGCTGCCTGAATTCGATGTCACGAAACGCATCTTGCGTCCAAACGGCGAGACCCGGTACGTTCGCTGTGTCGGGAATTCCATACTCGACAAAGGCGTACTAAAGAGAATAGGCGTTGGCGTTGATGTCACCGAGTACGAAGCAGCGGTTCGGCGACTTCGACGGCATGAAGCGTATCAAAAAGAGGCGCAACGACTAAGTCATATAGGAAGTTTTGGGTGGAAGCCCGACAGTGGAGAAATCGTTTGGTCGGAGGAACTTTATCGAATTTTCGAATACGAGCCTTCGACGACGATCACGATGGAGAACATCATCCAGCGGACTCATCCAGAAGACCGGTCTTTAGTGGGCGAGGCAGTGCGGCGCGCCGCGAGCACTCATAGCGCATTCGATCTTGAGCACCGTTTGCTTTTTCCCGATGGGCGCATCAAGTACGTTCGGGTTCTGGCCACACCCTTATCAGAGCCTGAAGGCGATCTTTCGGAATATACCGGCGCGACTGTCGATGTCACAAACCAAAAGCGAGCCGAAGAGACGCTTAGGAAGAGCGAGAAAGAGCTTCGAACCCTCGTCGAGATCATCCCCGCCTATGTAGGAACGTCATCCCCTGACGGAACGGTTGAGTTCTTGAGCCAGAGCTGGCTTGACTAC
>JBEKUD010000352.1:0-3407 GCA_049515395.1 Candidatus Sulfotelmatobacter sp.
CGCTCGCGCAGTGGGACGATCTCGGAAGCGGATTCCTCTCTGCGCGCCTCCTCTCTCCGACATCGGGCATCGCACCAGCGATTGAAAGCAAATATTACAAGCGGGGTGCCGGACAGAGCACCTATGAATGCTGCGCCTGGAGTCAGGTGCAGACCATTTCCAATGCATACGAACAGAAAAACAAACAGGCAGATAACCAGAGCGTAGTTCTTCAGTCTTCCATGCATATCCCCTCCACTCCTGTCACGCCACCCTCAACTGCGAGCACGTTTTCCTCGTTGTTTTGACTTGCGGGCACGCCGCTCGCAGCGCGTATTTCGTCTCTCTTAGGCTGTTTGGAAAAATGACAATGCGAACAGCCAATGCAGTGCACCGCTTTGGTAATGGCACGAATTGCCTCATGAAACCGTTTTGGGATTGTGACTTCTTCACCGGCGAGCGAATAAAACGTCGGCAATACGGCACCGGTTTGGTTCTTGTCTTTGCCTGACAGATCCAATTCCAGACGCCCATGAATGCCGCGAAACAGAACCTTCGCCTCCAGCGGAGGCCGCCTGCCGTCGCTGACGCTGCCCGGCCGATGCTGCGTAATCAGCAGTTCGTAGGTTCGTCCCTTGCGCATCATCTCAATTCTCACCAGTACCGGCGCCACGAGGACCGCATGAAGGCCGTTCACTCCGATTGCCTCCACAGGATGCAGACACTCGATCGCCTGGCCATCTTCTCGTGCAAAGGTCACGTATCGCCCCAAGTCTCCGACCGCGCCACCGGACTCCAGGCCACGCACCACATAGCGTTTTGCCAAATGTTGGTGTTGCAGGCTCACTGGCGAATGGGCAAAGATCCCTCGTTCTTTCAACACTCGCAATGCCTGCCGAGAGAGCCTTAGCCCCATTTGGTCCAACACTCGCTTCTGCTTCATGCCAGCAACCCTCCTTCTTCTTATGCAGAGCTCCGAACGCGAATCGGGCAGCCAAGGGCAGTACGAATCATCTCCTTGGTGCAGCCTGCCCAGCATTTGTAAAACCGCGGGTCGCCAATCAAGATGGCCAGGTTGTCGCCGCTCCGGTCGTGGCCAGAATCCGCGCAGGATGGACAGCGCGTGATGTAGTTCCTTCCCACCTTCCGCACAACACCAACGTGCGCCAAGATGCGAAAGTCCGACTCGGCATGCCCATATCTACGTTGAGGTAGAGTGGTTCTCGCCGGTGCAGGGGAGGCCACTGCCGCGGGCCGCTCCTTCCCGGCAATGAACCTCTGGAGTTCTTCCTCGGTGACTTTTCGCAGACGGTTGAGGTAGACGATCTGGTCCTCCAGCGTGTAATCGGCGCCGTAAAACCAAAATCGGCGGTTGGCGCCACGGTGAATTCCCAGCGGACCACGAATGGCGTTGCCAAACTCTCCGGGGCCGATAGCGTCGTGCTTCGGGAACACCTCGATGCCGTCTGCCAGGCCTGAGCCTTTCACCGGCACCCCCAACCTCAGAGCAAGATCATGGATGTAGATTCGGCACTCCTTCGCCAGCAGGGGCGTTGCCAGGAAGATCCAAAGATGCCCACCGCGATTGCTCATTTCCAGCGCCGGCTCCACCCTGTCCTGTGTGAGGTGGTACTGCAGCTTCAGCAAGTCCTCCATGGAGTTCTTGTAGTCGGCGTCGATGGCGACCCATTTACACCGTTGGGTCGAAGGGTTGATGGCGTACAGGCCGACCGTGATTTTGCCTTCCAAGTGTTGGCGGATGGTTTCCTCCGTCAGCATTAGGGGTAGGTCTGTTCCCTTTTTGCTTGGCCGGAAGTAGTAGTGCCGCCCTGTTTCCGGGTGCGGCCGCATGGACTGCATCGTGTACGCGCGGCGATTCACGAACAGCCTTTGGTAATCCTCGACGACTTGCCGGGTTGCCCTGATTGTCGTTGCCATCAACGCGTCACCTCCTTCTGGCAATTTCGCGAGCCGGGCGCTCTTTTACGCCTTTCCCCCACGCGGTGTTCGGATGTGGGTGCCGTTAGATAACCCGGAATATTTTTTCTGTCAAACGGCCGCCTCAGGCACCATTCCGGGCAGTACCACCCAGCGCAAGCCAGTCCGCCAAAGCCCCGGCCGTTCAATGAGATCGAGGAAGTTACACTCCTTCAAGAGTGTTTCAAGCTGGCTTACGCTGTACCCGCCGAATTGTTCGTCCTCAAAGTCGACGGCGTACCAGGTTCCTTTCTTGCGGTCCAGTACATAGACCGCCCCAGAATCGGGATCTCCGGGCACGAGCAAGAACAACAGGACTGACGCTGGCAACTCGATCCAACGAACGATCTCGACGTTTTCGGCAACCTTTATCAGTGTGGCTACCGCTGTCTGCAGATCGACACTGGGTTCGAGCTGCACAACGGGTTCAATCATCATTTGTCCAAACATTGCAGTGATCCTTTCCGGGCAGTCTGCCCAATTCGTGTTGTGTTGAAAGCCAAGACGGGACCAATGGTGCACACCTCAGATGGCGCAAGAGGCAGCAAGTGCGCAAGGGTCTTGTTTTGTTGGCAGTATTAGGGTTGAGGGTGGGGTCGAGCAGAAAGAAGATCGCTAAGCAGGACGATGTCTATATAAAGGATGCAAGTCGCGCCCTCAGATTGATCGCTACCCGGCGATGGTGACGAAAGGTAATATCTGAGCCACCAACAATGCCGCTGGTACTCCGGTTCGGCATCTCTCCCAAGCCGGTTTGTGGATCGCGACGGCGCGAACGGCTCTTCCCCTCAACATCGGTTGGTTATTCCGTTAGCTCTTGTAATTTGCAAAAGGATACCAACCAAATGACGACCGTCGCTGGTACGAGCGCTCATTCAGGAATTGCCTGTGCAGCTAGCTTACCTTCGCCAGCGTCTTTGAGTAAATAGCCGCAATCACGATTAGGCCTCTTACCTTTTCGGCTTGTGCTTCTTTGGACAACGTCGGCCAGAGGCCGCCAGGAATTACAATCGGACGGATATGCTCACCTGATCTGTTAAAAATCATGGGGCGGAGGCACTCTTCGAATAGTCTTTCCTGTATCTCATGAGGTGCGGTTATGTAGCGATCCAGCGAAATCGCGCCGTCTCGGTTGAGCAAATTGATTTGATTCACGATGTCTGTGTAAAAGGGGTGTTCTGGAAGATTTGCGGCTGCTTGTGCCGCCGATCCAATCAGCTCTGCAGAGATCGCATTCAGTACTCTCAAAAATCCGCCTAAGTCTATCGACACTTCTGACTGTCCTGGGACAGATATATAAGCACCGGACGGTCCGTTTTCCTTGGAGATCTGCTCGCAGAACGAAGAAAATATCTGTTCAGGGCGACGGGTGCACAGAGACAATGATGCCAACAAAGGAAAAAGATCGAACGCGTCGTCGCCCAGATATTGGACGGCTACATCATAGGCGC
>JBEKUD010000353.1:0-3368 GCA_049515395.1 Candidatus Sulfotelmatobacter sp.
CGGTAGCGTCCGCACATTTGGGAGATTATGGCAGAGTATACGCTGTCATTTGGCGAGGGGACCGGGGATGTATGCCTTCGCTCCCGGTCCTTAAAGAGATATGCCTACTTCTGCGAGATGACGAAGTTCACGAGGGCAGTATCACCAGCATGGACGGTGACGGTCTGTTCCCATGTTCTCGGTTCGCTGAAAATGGCCCGCTGAATTGTTTTCTGGCTAAATACATCCAGTGCATTCTCTCGACCCAGTAAATGCCATCCTTCGTGCCACGCCACAACTTCATAATCGCCGGGCGGCACGTCGGTAAGCTCGAACCTGCCATTTTGGTCACTGACTGCATAGTAAGGGTGAGGCACGACCATCATTTCCGCGTTCATCCAAACGTGTCCGCCGTTGCAGCGCAAGTTAACAAGTCCCGGAGTGTTCATATTTCGCGTAATCACCCGGTCTGGGAACGGGAATGGCAGGTTAAAGCTAGCAGCACCGTCCATGTGAACCGTGTGTAACACCGCGTCTGAGCTTTTCATCGCAAGCTCAGCAGTCTGCGGCACCAAAAGAATGTGCGGCTCATACCGACAATGTTTTTGATCCAGAGAGCGTCTCGGTGCAGGGAGGTCCATCGCCTTGCCATGCGAGATGTTCTTCAAGTAGACGATAGTATTCGCTACGCCACCGTCCGGTCCTATGACCATTCGCTGCAAATCAACTCTCTTGTGCGATTCAGGATCGCAGATTTCCGGGTCTTTGTTCACAGGAACGTCAAGGCCGGTCGGCTCTGGGCCAGACCATTTCACGGTGCCCGTGATCCTTCCTCCATTGGTTACGGGTATAACGGTGTAGTCACTCTGGGCGGGGGCCTTGCTAACCGCAGCTATCAGGAGCATTGCCAACGTTAGGCACGTTGTTTGTGACATCTTCATAGCCGGAGCCTGATGGATAGAATGCAGCTTTATGGGTGGGAGGAAAAGGTACCGGAAGTAATGAACCTGCTCTGGAGCCATTTTCGGCAGGCGTGCCGATATATCGGCAGATCGGACAATCAACAGAAACGCCAAGCCCGAATTCCGACGCTGGATGGAAAAACGAAAGCGCCCCGGACTGGTCGGGTCTCGGGACGCTCGTCAAACAGCACTCTGCCTCGAAGGTGACCACTTCAGAATTATGATGGCAAAGGCTGAAGGGCGGGGTTACCCGACGATTTCGTAGTCGTAAAAACCAATCATCCACAGAACTAGTTCTGTGGATGATTTCGTGCGTTCGTGCGGCTTTGATTGGAGATTTGTATTACTAAGTCGTGTAACGCGATCCGAACCCGCCGTCCCGCTACTCGGCTCCGATCTCAACGTACTTGCTACCTTGGGCCACCAGAGTTTGCTTCACCTTCGACCTCAAAACCTCCCGCCCGGACGTTCCCCCATTCCAGATTTGGATCAGAGAGTATGCTTCGCCTTCCTGCAAGAAAACTAGGCTGTGGCCATGTGGCTTCGCAGATTCGACCGTGTTAGAAAGGAACCCAGCACTAGTCTTGTCGTTAAAGATTCGCCACGTGGTCTGGTCACCGCTAAACACGCGCGTGACCATGTACTGCCCGGCAGGTAGAGACTTGCCTGCGGCGATGAAATTGAACGGAATGTTCACCCGCATTGCGGTCTGGGCGACAGCCGGAAGACATACCGCCATGACCAAAGCCAAGAACAAGCTGAATTTACGGAACTTCACTCGAACCTTCCTTTTATAAGTATTCGCACCCAAGTCCTCCAGTGCTATAGAGAGAGAGTATGGAAGTAACACTCGACGCGCCAGATTACGTCCGACACTGAACTAGGCGATCCTGCCCGATAGCTGCTATCGCTAACCGCAAATCGGGCACCTTTCTTTGCCTGCTCCAAGTTCTCGCAGTAGAGTTCAACACCGACGAATCGCGCTTGAATACGCTCCATAAAGCCTCTCGGGCGTTCGAGTTTTGGGCCGCAGCCCGCACACTGTCTACTGATAACTATGTACGTCTTCGTGCGTTTCACCTGAACGAAGGCAGGGTGAGACTTCAGCTTCGCATGGTCGTCGGCAGTTATTTGTGCTTGATGTGCCGGAACGTCAGGTTGATGCGGGGCTCAGTCACTTCCGGCTCTTTTGGAACTTCGTGCCTGAAGTTTCTCTGCGTAGTTCCAGCCATGATCAGTAAGCAGCCATGCGGCAACCGCTCCGAAAATGCCACCGTTCCGTCCTTTCTCTTGAGCCGAAACAGTCGTTCTGCCCCCAGACTGATGGAAGCAATCACGGGACCCATCTCCGGTTCAGCATCGGCATGGAGACCAACGCTGTCATTTCCATCCCGGTACAGATTGCAAAGCACGGCATTGTACCCGGTTTTCGACACAGACGTATCGGCATAGGCCACGGCGGGAGTGGCTTCTTCGACCCGGATTTTCAGCGCAAACAACCCCGGCACCCAAGGAAGCGGTTTGTACTCTCGGCGCGAATATGTGTAATGAGTTCCGGGATCGCCGTAGTAGGCTTCGTCGCGAGGGACGACCTGCCCAAAAATAGTCTTGTGACGTTTCCAATGGCATTTGCTCAGAAGGGCGTTGAACAACTGGGTCGCCTCCTCAGCCGGGAGGAAGTGTCCGTCATAGTAGAGTTCCGCGCCGGAAATCGAAATCGCTTTCATTCATCCACTCGCCGGAACATTCAGCTTTTACTGAGCGGGAGTCAGCGACTTCACCAAGATGGTGTCTCCGCTAGGTATCCCTGTAACCTTGGCTGTTTTGCCCAGCCAATACGTTGAGTTCGTCCAGCGTCATCATCCAAATTTGCAACAACCGAAAACGCGACATAAATACTATCCCGCATTTCCAGCACGAGCCGCGCACGACTTCGGTAATCTTCGCTCAGTCGGCGGTGATAGGTATCCTATTGATTGACCGATCTCAAATGAAAGTCATCCCGCTTATGCGCTCGCTCCCGGCAATTCGTTCGTCAATCCCGTGGGTCGCGTTAATCGTTTCTGCTGTTGGGATCACGGCAATCGGTATGCGGGTTTTTGATACCGACGAGGCACGAGCCAAACGTGCCGAGGGGAAGAAACAAAAGGATTTGCGTTCGCTGGCTGACAAGATTTCGGGATATGGGCAGGGCGTGCATAAACGTTACCCAACCGGGGATGTGGTAGTAAGCGTGCGAGATTTGGCAGCGCAACTTGGAAAACGTGCCGATGCAGTCGCCAAGGCGCTCCATCTTTTGTTGACGGAGCAGAAAGTTCAGAAGGCTCCGCTGAAGGGATATTGGAAACTGAACGCCTGAAAGCAATGCTCTGCTGATGTGGAAGCCAAAATAGCCCATTTCGCGTCCCGGTTCATTGCGAATGCACT
>JBEKUD010000354.1:0-3366 GCA_049515395.1 Candidatus Sulfotelmatobacter sp.
CATCATGGGCTTCCCCAACATCGCCATTCGTAGTCGGTAGCCACGCGACGCTCATCGTCGATACGGGCCTCGCTCCGAAAAATGGAGCCACTGCCGCGCGGGTGGCCGCAAAACTCGCGCCCAACAATCCGAAGCTCTTCCTCACCACCACGCACTTCCATCCGGAGCACGCTGCTGGTGAGCCCGGCTTTCCTCCTGGCACCATACTGATCCGCAACGCGGTACAGCAGCAGGAAATGAAGAAGCACGGCCAGGAGATGATCGATATGTTCAGCCAGCGCTCGCCGCAGAATAAAGAACTGCTCGCGGGCGTTGTATTGCGCCCGACGTGCTTTTCGACCAGGAGGCGACGATCGATCTTGGCGGTGTTACAGCGTGCCTGCTCTGGTTCGGAGGAGCCCCCACTAAAGGCGACGAGCTGACCTTTGTTGAACCGGACCGCACGTTGATCTCGGGCGACGTGGTGCAGAACAAGACATGCCGAACACTTCGGCGACGGCGGCACACCTGCGAGCCGGCTTGCGGTGCTGGAGAAGGTAGCCGTTCTCAACGCCGCACATGTCTTGCCCGACCATAGCGGTCCCGGCGATGGTTCGCTCGTGGCGGAGAGAACTGAACCTGATCTCCGAAATCCGCGCTTGAGCGCTCGCGCTCAAGCGCCAGGGCATATCGCCCGATGACGCCGGAAAACAAGTCAGCGCCGACCTCAAAACGCAGCATCCTGAGTGGCCCAACACCAACGCCGCCGGATTCGTCAAAAGCGTCTACGCGGAACTTCAATAGAGCGCGGTGTTCCAGGCTAAAAGCCCCTAAAAAGGTCGCAGTCATGAAGAGCAGACAGGAATACGGACTATGTCATTGACGGTCCAGCCAATCCTGTGGATTTTAACCCGACGGTTCGCCCTTTTTTCGCCGAATCTCTTGATACGCTTTCGATTGTGCACTCCGTTTCAGTCAGTGCCTTTGCAAAATGCGCGAGTTTAGAAGGCCTAACATGAGCCACCGAAAACTGATGGGAACAGTAGCCCATTACGTTATCCGGGAAGCAACACATTGCAGGCCCGGTAAAACGTCAACTCGCAGCTTCGGGCCATTTCGAACTCCCAGAAGATGCTAAAGCGATGCAGCGGGAAGACGAACAAAGCCACGGCAATCCTGACTACGATTATAAGTACCACATGGCGTCTATCTCGACCTTGTTAGCTCCGAAGCGATTCGTGGATTCGCAAACTAATTGAATTTCAGTGGATTGAGATTATAGTTTTGACGCAACCACGATACCAGCAGCCAATCATCGGACTTCCGACTCAGGATCGTTCCTTTTTCACAATCTGCGATTGGATAGACGAGTTCTGTGACTGTCGTGATTTGGGAACGATTTGCTGCTTGGTCACCGAAGAAAATCTCTGCGCCAGACATTACAGGAAGAGACTAAGGGAAATGCCGACCCAAGATCTCATCGTCGGGCTCAAAAAGCCAACTGGGTCCGTTGCTCTCAGATTCGGACAAGCGGGAAAAATCTCTAAGCCATGAACCTGTAGGCACACGCAAAGTCCTGCGCAGTTGCTTTCTAGACGGAAAACACTCGACGAAAGAAAGGGCAACCTCGGCTCTCGCCCGGCTCCATCGCTTAGCCAAAGGAGGGCGCCTGAATCTTCTTGCTAGGGCTTTCATCGAAAGCAGAGTGCGTTTGCGCTATGTGTCGGTAGCCTTACAACAATCGAGGAGTTGATGGATGTTTGAGAGCATTCTCTGCCAAGTAACGGAATATGATCCTGACGTTCTAGAGTCCCTGATTGAGCTCGCAGTCGAAATTGCTCGCGAGGGTCGAGAAGGAAGACGAGTTGGAACGCTATTTACACTTGGAGATGAGAATGCGGTGCTCGCGAGATCCAGACCGTTGATTTTGGATCCGTTGTTGGGGCATCCTGAAGCCTCGCGACATGTTACCAATCTCAATCTCCGCGGAACCATCAAGGAATTGGCGCAGCTGGACGGTGGGTTCGTGGTAAGTCGCGAAGGAATTGTTCTTTCCGCGTGCCGCTACCTCGATGCTGTAGCCGCACAAGTGGACGTTCCGCTGGGACTCGGCAGCCGTCACATTGCCGCCGCCAACATGAGTGCTGTCACCAAGGCGGTGGGTATTGTGGTTTCTGAGAGTTCGGTGGTACGACTTTTCTGTCATGGACAACTGGTCGGCGAAATCATTCCCGAGCTTTGGATGAAGGATCATGCCGCACATCTGCGTGGTACCGCGAAGAGGGAACAGGTCGGCGAGTTGACGATTCTGACTCCAAATCTGCGACAAGCCTCGATCGCGAATGGTCGGAGGCTGCAAAACCGAGGACAGCGGACGCACCATGGCGATTGACTCCGCAATACTTGATGTCTTGAACGCGCAGAGGCACGAGACGCAGTTCGCGGCCAACAGCGATTGGATCTTTGCGAGTCCTTTGCAGCTCGGCCGCTTGCCCTGGTCGTATCCGAGGATCTGGCGGGTCTTCCAGCATGCGGCTGCCGATGCTGGTATCGGAAAGCTTGGAACGCACACGTTGCGCCACAGCTACCGCTCGTGGCTGGACGCCGTTGGGCCCCCAATTGCCGTTCAGCGAGAGCTCATGCGCCATGCCTCCATCAACACGACGCTGAATGTCTACGGCGACGTTGTAACGGACGAGATCGCTCAGGCTCATTCGAAAGTGGTGCGGCTAGCACTACCGAAGCAGTGATCTACGCTTCAAGCAGGTTTAAGAACCCGTAAGTGCTTTAAAACTGGCGAAGAGAGTGGGATTCAGAGCCAGCAAATCAGAAAAGCGCCGTAAACACAGGAAAAAACCGCTATCGCACTCTCGGCTGTGAGGATAGTCGTCTCCCTGCCACACTCTGAGGTCTGAACCTCGCCACAGCCTTCTGTACCATCGCCACGTGCCTCTCCCTGTGGCACTCGATAGCTCACCTATCCCCCGAAACAGGGGTTTGGTGGTAGGTCAGTCTGATTTCCACAGTGCTTCCAGACTTCCCTGATTCCCTACTGCCTGAGAGCTTCCGCTGCGAAGCGCATTGAAAAAGGCTTACCCTAAAAGCACTCGCATGACAACATTCAAAGCCATCTGGTTTGTGATAATGATTCTCGGATTTGCGGTCTGTGGTTGGCTCTGCGTATTTAGGACGAACATGCTGGCGACGTGGGGAAGGAAAAATGCGAAAACGAAATTCGCATGGTCTCCATTTTCAAGCATACCCTTTGAAGCGCGGGTATCCCACATACATCCGTTGCGCAGGAGTCTTCTTTTGGCTTTGGGTCAATCGCCATCATCTACGCAGTGGCTTTCCTACATTTCCGCTAGCCTCTGGAAATCAGAATGC
>JBEKUD010000355.1:0-3322 GCA_049515395.1 Candidatus Sulfotelmatobacter sp.
CGTAAGCATCGCGACGCAAGAACGCGACCAACACGTAGAGCGATTCCGCTTCACTTCGAACCAGGCCCCCCGAAAATCGGACGTTCCACAAACGAAACCTTTCAGGTGTGTAGGATGCCCTACAGACTGTCCAAATTGGCGGCCTGTAAGATTTGGCCTCCATGAGTCGGAAACTGGTATGGATCGAGCAACAGCGTTTTCGGGGTTTTGGTTGCTCCGCATGTGGCTGGCGGTTCAAACCTTCTGGAGCGCCGACCGGCACGTCTTTCGCTGAAATGATGCGCAACTTCGAGTTGCAGCGCGACAAAGAGTTTACATCCCATGTTTGCGACGATCACTCCAGAGAGGGTCAGGTGCCCACCGGCAATTAGGATAAGTTGCCGCGGTTCCGGCAACATTTGAATGCTCGCCAGGAGAGTGACATCATCGTCACCGAGGATGGTCGCGGCTGTGAATAAGTCGCCTCCTATCGCCTGTCTGGGAGCGGGTGGGATGGCCGGTTCTACCGTGCGGTATCGTACAGAACAGTAACCACTTGCATGCAACCCGATGCGGTATTAGGATTTTTTCGCTCACGAGAAGTTGTTCAAGGAACGGGGGAAAACGCTGCGTGGAACTCCGCGAACAAGTTTCAAAGGAGCGAGGCCCTAAGAAGCCGCTTCCGCTCATTCAGAACTTGCGACCCCGGGTCTGCCACGTATTGTCCCTTCTGAGAATTCACAGCCCGGACTGTGAGCACTGTATGGCTCGCCTCACCTGTGGGGATGAATTGCGAAAGCGGTTGGAACAATTGAGCGGCCGAAGGCCGCCGCGTTCGCGCGAGACCGGGGACGATCGAGAAGCTGCAGCGAACCGGACGGGGACGCGGTAATCGTCCATTTCATGGGACGAAGCTCAGGCTTGCAACCGCTGGAGCAAATAGTCTTATTCCGGCCAGAAGTTTTGGGCTGGATCGGAAGCCCCCTGGGAAAATCGCGCTGATTTCAGCGGATGTGGGGGCGCTTTCAATACAGCGACTTGTTAGCAGGGAAGTGTGGGGGATTCGCGCTTTCTTTTGCGGGCGGCATCGTAACCTGTTTCAGTTTCAGCCTGAGCTGGCAGCATTCCTCATGCGCGGGCAAGCCACCATTCTCAGTTTTGGATTCCGCCAGGCGGAGAGGCCTGCCGCAGACAGCGCATCCCATGAAGTAGTTCTGCATAGCGCAACTCGCATAATAAGTGGCGGCAAGGCGGAAAACTGTTCAAAAGTGACCAGTCTTAAAATGCGGCAGTCCTCGACCGATTGTTGGCGAAAATCGCGTTCGGTCAGCCCCTGCAGGAGAGTTTTTTCCGGCTCCGAATCGTACAACTCTTCCACCGCCGGATTCGACAGGTTGACCACTGCTGTACAAAATATATCCGCAGCATCCGCTCCGACCCGATGGGCGGCCGTCCGCCCCCGGCTTTGGGATAATGCGGCTCGATCAGCGCGCCCAGTTTGCGCCACCTGCTCCAACTCCTCCAAAAAGGCAGTCTGCCGCGTCTTCTTCGTGTAGCGCTCAAACCGTCATCATTGCCAGTGTCTTCTGTTGCATGTTCTCGATTTCACCATCTGCTCCACTCCAACTTGCATGGCTGTGGAAAGCAGAGAACTTAAATGGGTGTTCCCTTTTATGCGAGAAATCGGAAGGCGCTCATCGAAGCTTTACACTCCGGCCGCAAACGAGGAGCGGCATAACATGCGAATGGATGAGTGCTTTCCCAAGATGAAGTTGTCGTCCTCGACGCAGCACGGGCAGGGAATGGGATCGGCGGTGGCAGGACAATTGTTTCAAATCGATCGTGTGCTCTAAGCTCGCGCAAGCCTAGGCGCTTTTCCGAAGGCTGACAACAAGTTCCTGGAAGCGGCGAGACAAGTGCCAGTTTTTATGGTTCGGCACGTGAAAAATTGCGTTTAGAGAATTACCCTCGATATTGGTTACGAATGAAAAAGGGCGTTCGTATCCGCACACCCTCCCTCATCAGTCCGTCTTGTAAGGTTGCCTTTTGTGCTTGCTTCCGCCAAAAGTACACGATGGAACTCCAGACTCCGCGCTGCCGGATCTGTTTCTTGACGTATCGATACAACAAGTTGCGCCTCGATGCGGAAGGCCACTTAAATGCACTAATTGAATCGAGTGAGCATCCTTCTCCTCTTTCAGGTCCTCTGAACTAAGTCAGCCCATCTGAAGTTCTCTTTCTTAGCTACCCTCAACCCTAGGAGGTTGCCTATGTTTGCACGCAATGTCTCAATTCATCTGAAATCCAATATGCTTTCCGATTACACGCGGACTTTCGACAAAGACGTCCTTCCTTTGCTTCGTAAACAGAATGGATTCAAGGACGAAATCACTTTCGCTGGTCCCGGTGGAGTTGACGTGACTGCAATCAGTTTGTGGGAAAACAAAGCTGATGCCGAAGCTTACAACACCAATGTTTATCCGCAAGTGTTGAAGACTTTGGCAAGATTTATCGAAGGGACGCCCAAGGTTCAGACTTCGGACGTTGTTAACTCGACCTTTCATAAGAGTGCCGAGCTAGTAACAGCGTAGAAGCTGCGAGCGGTTTGCCCGGGAAGGCGATTAAGGTCGCCTTCCCGCCTCAAAAAAGTGCCGACGCACCAATCGTTTGGAGTCGGCTGACAACCATCATGGGTACAGTTCAGGAAGATGGCGAGCAGCGCCTCCGGCGCTTACGCCAATTTTCCATCGAGAATGAAGTGGCGCAGCAAGGTGACCCGCGTCCTGTACTGATTAGTGAGCAGCGCCGCCTCCGTCGGCTCCCGGAGGTTGCCGGCGGCGGTGAAGGTCCGCTGGAGGGTCGTGCAGTTCCGCCGGGGCGAGAGTGGCGTTGCTGACTGGCGCTTGCAGGACTCACGGCGTCCGCACATAGCCGTGAAACACACCCCTCGCGTCTCTGTAGGTTCCCGCGATATCCCCAGCCGTATTGATCGCGTAGGCGAAGGTACCCTCAGTCTCACCCGTGCCGGCATCCGGGGCCTCAAAGGTTGTAATCGCACCATCGGTAGCGCGCGAGAAGCCACGGTACCCAGAGTCGCTGCTGGTATTGTAATCCCCTACAATCGTGCCTGCCGCGTTGATGGCCCAGGGCAAGGTTGAGGCTGCGCTGGAAACTTCGAAATTGGTGATCGTGCCATCGGCAGCACGCGAGAAGCCGGTATGACCGCTAGGGGACGTGTAGTTTCCCGCGATGGTGCCCGCCGTGTTGATGCCCACTCCGTAGGTCGTGCTTGCGTCTGCCTGGAAGGTGGTTATCTTGCCATCGGCAGCACGCTCGAAGCCGT
>JBEKUD010000356.1:0-3302 GCA_049515395.1 Candidatus Sulfotelmatobacter sp.
CTGCAGGAATCCGGGAGCAACTTGGAAAATTGTGTCGCGTGGCGTGCCTCACTGTTCTCAGTGATTGCGCCTCCGGAGCAGAGGTTCATATGTCCCAAATGCGTAAGGATATCTTCACTGACCGTTGGATGATCGTGGCGGACGGCGACGGGCGTCAAACGAGGGACTTTCATTTCAAGAAATTCGCTGGGAGCACAGGCTCGTGCGTATTCTGCGAGAGAAATGAGTCCGCAACGCCGGGGGAGGTCTTCGCCACCCGAAGGCGCGACTCTGCTCCTAACGGGCCGGGGTGGTCCGTAAGAGTTGTACCAAACTCCCAACCACGTCTACGGATAATCGTGGTTGCCACCGCCAACGACCCCACGTGCCTCGACCCTGCGATCCTGAAGCGTCCCGGTCGGTTCGACCGCGTGGTTCAGTTCCGAAACCCGATGCAGATTTACGCCGCGAATACTACAAGCGGCTTAGCCCCAATCTCGATGGGGAGCAGGTTGAGATCGCTATCGAGCAGACCGAAGGGTTGTCCTTCGCCCAATTACGGGAACCCTACATCTTGGGGTCTCAGTCGGCGTTCGAGATGGGCGGGAGGTCAGTGTAGCGGATGTGATTGAAGCCATCGAGCTACAGGCGGCTGGAGCATTGGAGTTAGAAACATCAATTAGCGCTTCGGGGTTTGTACGCCATGCTGAGCGTTAGTCTTCAGGAAGGAAGCGCCATTGCCAAAAAGCGACTACTGAGCGTTGGACTTTTAGAGGGATTAGCGCGATTATTGAGAATTATGAACGGCAGCATGAAATATCGAATTGGTATGTGGGCAAGCGCAGGCTTTGTCATTGCGTGCTGCTGGGTACTTTATTTCGCGGAGACAAACAAGGACAATCCGATAGGACCAGTTGTCTATACTCTCGCTCGTCTAACTCAACCTATGGTGGTTGTTGGTTTTTATTTCCATTTCGGAATTTACTTTTACTGGGTCGTTCTTGCAAATGCTGGTACGTATGCGTTGATCGGTCTGATTGTGGAAACGCTACGGCGACGACTTAAAGCCACCAACTAATTTTAAAACAGCCGCTACCCGCTTCTTCCCAAACAATCCAATCTGCCTTCATCTTTAGATACATCCGAAGCGCGGCTCCCACCCTCTACTGAATATTCCCTTCTCTATTGAAAATTATGACAAGATGTCTGCCGGAGTGAAGCCGAATGCCAACTCTAGATTGCGCGATTTGCAGTAAGCCCTGCACGCTCGAAGAGTGCAAAATGCTGCGGCAAGAGAGCGAGGCAAATCCAAAGCCGAATTAGGCAAAGAAGCACCGTAATTCGCCATGGTCTCCCGAATTCCCAACGACAGGCTGCGGGGAGACTGGATGTAAGCGAGGAACGTATGAAAGGCACGGTAAAGTGGTTCAATAACGCAAAAGGATACGGGTTTATCGGACGAACGGATGGCCCAGACGTTTTTGTTCACTTCAGCGCCATCACAAGCGAAGGATACAAGAGCCTGCAAGAAGGCGATGATGTGGAATTTGAAATCGTTGAAGGCAAAAAGGGTCAGCAGGCGGCTAACGTAAGAAAAGCCGCTTGATTGTGTAAGGTCGAAGTCCGTATGTCCGTTCGCCCAACCGAATGGGCTTAAACGCAGACAGCTACGCCTTTTGCCCTGCCGAGGTTTGTGGTTCGCACCTGAGTCATTTTCGTTTTTTCGTTCTGGCAACTGATCAGAGGTTCTGACGCCCGTTACTTTGTTCTTTTCTCGATTCAATTTGGAATCGTTGCCCAGACTGCTTTTTTGCTTTCCCTCGCGATCCATAATGATTCTCCTTTGGAACCAACTTCGTTCATCAGGAAGTCGGCGTGAATCGGTACCTCTCCGTACATTCACGGAGAAGTTTCTGTAGGCTCTGTGCCCGATGCTAATGCCAAACTTCGCTTTCATGGGCATGTAAAACAAACCGAATTGGGTCGCCTCACAATAAGAGCCTTTTGCACTGCGACAAGCAAAATGAAAACGCTACTGCAACTTCGCGTGCGCGTTGGCTTGCTTCAGGATAGGGATGTCGAGTTCGGGGTGCCCGATGGTGGTAAACTTTTGCCTTTCAGGTAAGAAGCCGTGAATGTTGTGAAGCCCGGAGCCGACCGTCATCGTTTAAGGCTGAGAGTCCTCAGCAACGAGGAACTGTGGTGGTTCCTCCTCGATCACCCGCAGCAATGTCTACAGAACTTCTGGAAAGAAGTGGAAGCACGGAAGGTGGCTCGTATCTTATCCAACGACAGTCCACTCTGGACGATGAGCAATCTCGCGCCCTACCGTCAACCGCAACACTCCGGTGGGGGACAATCCAACCTGGTTGAACTCACCCGTGAGGAATGGGAAGCGCACAGACGCCGAAAGATGTTCCGCGTCATCTTCGCCTAGAGAACAGAGCGAGAAAATCCCAGCAGCGAAGGACGGAAGCCCGCATCATGTCATTGCAGCTTGGCGTACTCGGCTTTGGCTTCCTTCAGGATGGGGATATCGGGATCGGCGTCTTTCCAGAGCGTAAGGAAATCTTTGTAGGCGGCGAGCGCGCGACTGCGGGCGAGATCAGCGTCCGCTCCCTGCGAATTTTTCGCTTGCAAAGCGTTGGCACGAGCCACGCCCAGACGCGCTAGTGCTCCAGTCCAGCAGTTCCCTACAATCCCACTGTGGTCGATTATCTTTTGAAACTCGGCTGCGGCAGCCGTGCCCTGTCCGGCTGACAAGTATGCCTCTCCCCGTACATAGGTCGGATAGAGGCAGGAAATATTGTTTACGAAAGTAATTCCCCCCAACTCGATGGAGGATGCAGCAGCTTGCAGAACGGTCACGGCGGAAGCCGGGTTCTTTCTATCGAGCGCCAACTGCGCCTGAATCGCGGGCAGCCAGAGCGACTGCATCTGGGTGTCCCGCGGAAATCGTTTCCCTAAGTCTTGGGCCAACGACTCGGCTCTTGCCGTATCGCCCGCAATCGCAAACGCAAGCGCGGATTCGACCCCTACACCCTGACTCGTGGGATTCAGCTTCAAAGCCTGTGTCGCCGTCAGCCGTGCTTCGGCAGCATCTCCGTAAGCCGCTTCCCGCTGAGCAGCAATCGCCTGCCACATCGCGCCATTTTCTTTGCTGTCAGCCCGGAGCGCGGAGCCCACCGCCCGCTTGGTCAGTTCCCGAGCTTTGCCAAGATGACCAGCATACGCCTCGGTATCGGATGCGAGCGCCAGTCCAAAGTTCTCTTCGGGCTTGCCCGCAAACCACTGTTGCTGATCCGCCATCGCTGCGGAGTCCG
>JBEKUD010000357.1:0-3299 GCA_049515395.1 Candidatus Sulfotelmatobacter sp.
GCCTGAGCTGCGCCATCTCTTCGGCAATATTTTCCTCTGCCACATGCCAGATTAACCGGCATTGCCGATCCTGCGATTACATTTTGTACAGCCCGTATCAAAGCGCTAAACAATTACACAAGACTGTAAAGAGCACTTTCGCTCGCGCCATGACCGCGGATGCACAGGGCTTCAACCCGGCAGCGGCGTGGAGTTTTGAGGAAGTTCAGACAAAGGCTCGCCTGTTTCGGCGAAGCCCAGACCCAAAAATTATTGCCTTGGTGACGACGTCCGGTCAGTTTTACTCAATCCTAATGCTGAAACTTCAAGCGGATCCGCAAGAACCTAGCATTCAGCTCGGAAGAGATTGGTGCGTTGCTGGTCTCAAGACGGTTCAGCCGATGAATCGCGACGCGCTCTACATGGAAATGCGAAAATTGAGCGATTCTTAACGCCACGTCAATGGCGCCGCACTGTAACCACCGAATTCTCTTTTCTGGGGTGGGATTATTCGCGTTGGCAGGCTTCATCGTCTTACCACAGATCGAAAAATTCCAAGTCATTCCATGCCGGGTCTTTTTCAGGCTCACCGACCAATTCGGACTTGATGCTCGAGCAATGAACGTATTCATTTTCCGCATGGAACCTTAGGTCCATCAGTTGCGGGTCGACCTTTGAAGGATCGTATTCCGTCCAGAGGATTACTGTGCTCTTATACAGGGGTTTCAATTACCGTGATCCTTATTATGTGGCTAAGCCCGGCTGTTTGCAGGTCTGATTGCCGTTCGCATCCAAGTCTGGCTCCGCGGCAATCTGCGCCCAATCCGTCAGCTGAAGCTCGGCTTTGCGAATCACAACTGCACGTCTCTCGGCGTCACAAGGTTGCAGGAGCGTGGGCACTTATCGGAGCGCACGTTGGCTGGACTGGCACGCGCTCGGGCGCAGGGTCGTGTTGGCGGCAGACCCCGTATCCAGTGTGATCGAAACAGAGTGATGAAACTACACACAGCCGGGAACAGCCTCGGAGTAGTTGCCAAGCAACTGAATCTCAGCAAGACCACGATCTATCGGATTATCAACTCAAGTGCTAGGAAAACGCAGTCGGGCCATCCCCCAATCCTTGCATGACGGCTTTCCGTGCCCTCTTGCCCGCGTTATATGGCGGCGGTTTATTTGACGACAGCATAGTCCGACCTTCGGTTTCGCAGTCGTCTTCTTAATCTTCGTAGTCCTCACTGCGACGCTCTACGTACTGTGGATGTGGGTCTTTTTCGAGCATCCCGCCGAAATCGCCGAGAAGCTCCCAATAAGCAGCATCGAATTGCGCAGGAAGAAGAAAAAGTTTTTCGACACGCTGCCAAAGTGATTCGCGGCTCTTTCATTGAGGGGTTTTGACATGCAGCGAAGCGTGGCGAGCAACGGTCTCTTTCCTATTGCTCGACCAATTCGACGCGGCGATTTAGCGCACGGCCATCCGCGGAGTGATTGGAAGCCACGGGCGCATAGGGGCCGTCACCGAAGGACTGGAGTTGGGCGGCAGACACGCCGTATTTTGCGGTGAGCGACTGTACGACGGAGGCTGCGCGGCGCTTGGAGAGATCGATGTTGGCAGCCAGGCCGCCGACGTTGTCCGTATGCCCTACGACATAGACCTTGAGGGACGGTTTCCCCTTGAGCAACTTGGCGACTTCCTGGAGGGCGGCGTCGGATTCGGGCTTGACCTCGGCTTTGCCGGTGTCAAAGAGGATGCCGTTGACGACAATGTGACCGACGCCGGTGATGCCGGTGGAGAGGTCAGCGGCGTTGGCGACGACATCCTGAGTTAGCGCGGTTTCAGTCACGATGTGCAGTTTATAGTTGTCGCCGTTCGTCACATCCACTTCGATCCAGGTCTTCCCCATATGGACGGTGAATTGGCCGTGACCGTTGTCCTTCAGGAATGTGTATCCAGCCGTTTTAAAGGCTGTGACGAGATTGCGGTTGACCTGCGAGGGGGTAGCGCCGGCTGGTTCGTTGTACTGGAGGTAGTGATATTCGCCTTCGATGGTTTTGTCCTCGTGGGTAGCGCCGAGATCCGTGAAGGTGAAGGAATTGTCCGCCTTGTCCTCGCATTCGGAGATTATGGAGCCGGGAAAACGGGCGATCTGTGGGGAGTCCTTGCATCCCGGTACGTCCTTCGTTTGTCCCAGGCAGAAATAAAACGGGAACGACAAGGCAAAGCTTAAGAGCAGAATGCGGCTGGCTTTCATTAGCCCTCCAATTTCATGGCGATCAGAAGTGAATCAATGCTGTTTGAACCTCAGGCTCATGTCGGCTACTTCATCGGGCAGAAACTTCAGGGCGACGAAGCGGTGTGGAGTTACGTTGGCCTTGTACGTGACACCCATACTACCGCCGCTGAGCTTCTCGACGATGCGGTAGTGCGAAATGGTCTGGCCAATGAGTTGGGAGGAACTGCTCATTGGTGGAAATGTTAGGTCGGATTTGGAAAGAGGTCAATCGGGATGGCAAAAAACTACTGCAGCTTTGCATACTCGGCTTTGGCTTCCTTCAGGATAGGGATGCCGGGGTCGGCGTCTTTCCAGAGTGCGAAGAAGTCTTTGTAGGCGGCGAGCGCCCTGACGCGGGCGGCATCGGCATCCGCTCCCTGCGAGGTCTTAGCCTGCAAGGTATTGGCACGCGCCACGCCCAGATGCGCCAACGCTCCCGTCCAGCAGTTCCAGACGATGCCGCTGTGGTCGATTATCTTCTGAAACTCGGCGGCGGCAGCATTGCCCTGTCCGGCTGCCAAGTACGCCTCTCCGCGTACATACGTCGGATAGAGGCACGAAAGATTGTTGACGAACCCAATCGCTCCGAATTCGATGGAGACGGGGGTGGTTGCCTCCAGAGCATTCAAGGCACGAGCCGGGTTTCTTCTCGCCAGCGCAGACTGTGCCCGAATCGCTGGCAGCCAAAGCGAATTCATCTGAGTGTCCATCGGGAAGCGTTTGCCTAAGTCTTGCGCTAAGGCTTCGGCGCTTGCCCTATCGCCCACGATCGCGAACGCTAGCCCGGCTTCGCTCTCGACGCCCTGACTTGCCGGGGCAAGTTTCAAAGCCTGTGCCGCAGAATCCTTCGCCTCCGCAAACTTTTCATAAGCCGCTTGTTGCACCGCAGCGTTCGCGAAATAGACTGCTCCGGCTTCTTTGTTGTCCGCCCGTACCGCGGAGTCCACCGCCCTCTGAGTGAGTTCTCTTGCCTTGCCCACACGACCGTGGTACGCCTCCGTGTCGGCGGACAATGCAAGTCCAAAGTTCTCCGCTTCGGGCTGGCCCGCT
>JBEKUD010000358.1:0-3273 GCA_049515395.1 Candidatus Sulfotelmatobacter sp.
AAAACTGTTCGCCTTCCCACCGGAATCGCGTTCACCTTCCCACCGGAATGCTGTTCGGAATCACAACGGAATGGCGTTCAGCTTCAGGCCGGAATCGCGTTCACCTTCGACCGGATTCCCCACTCGAAACAAGAACTCCGCTCCGATGTCGGCCAGCGGAACGTATCTTACGTCATCCAATACGATCACGTCGTCGCTCAACCAGCGGGCCAGCACTCGTCTGACCGCGTTGTGTTGGCGTGCTTCGAGCAGTTCATTAACCAGGTTCGCGGTTGTGTTGAATCGCACCCGTCGCTTTTTCTCGTGGGCCGTAGGAACTGAGGTGACCTTGGAACGACACAACACCGTCGTGGTTGATTTTCGGCGTAACCAGATGGGCTGGATTCACGGCATTGAAATGCCCCGACAACCGGGTCGGTATCCGTCACCATGAACGATCCCGCCGAACCAACGACAAATGTCGTGTTGTTCGCGCTGGTGATGGCCGCAACTCCACCGGCAGGCACTTCAGGTGCTGCAGACGAGCCCAGAAAACAATTCGAGAGGGTGTCAGAAGCTGTAAGACAGCCCCACCAAAGGCACCACCCGGGACCGTAGCCCACCATCGTCCATTTTAATCAGCACGTTGCCGGTTGCCACTAATCGTTGAAAAACTCGTACTCTGAGTCCAAGAGATGCATCGTTGATACCAATATTTGTCGTCTTGTTAGCAATGTCGGGATGAGTGGTTCCGGGTTTGTAGACGGTGCAGACAACTCCAGCGGCATTGGTTGTCCCAGAGCAGTTTCCGTAGTCCGTGTAGGGCTGAGAAACAAGTTCCGGAGCGCTGAACAGGCGCTGCCCGTAAATGTCGAAAGCGCCGGTTAATCGCTTCGTGACACGGACGTCGGCGCCCACCACGTATAGGAGTCGGTTGGGGATAGAACTTTTGGCTGTAACTGCTGTACCCGAAGGCGGACTGACTATATTATTTCCGGCCAGAGTAGAGTCGCCATTTATTTCATAACCTATTTCGGCATGCGGAGAAACACGGGCCCTATAAGAGAATACGCCAAACGGCTTTACCCCTACCGCACCTGAGCCCAAGAAATTCAAGGCATCTCCGGTTGGCAAACGAACATCCACACCGACGGCGACTCCGGCTCTTTCCCACTGGTGCACAGTGTATTTTCCACGGAGGATGAGATCCCCTATGCCAGAAGCGCTGCTCCCATCGGCAAAAACAGCCTTCAAACAGGCCTGTCCTTGGGCTGTCGCCGCGCACTGGGCAAGCAGCGGGTTTGAGGGATTGAATGAATGCCAGACATTGCCCGGAGCGTTCAGGATAGCCGGCGCAACGGAGTTGGGAATAATGGTCGCAGTGGAAGTTACGTTCATCTGTACATTCAACAGCGGGATCGCAGCTGAGACATCCAAGTTTTGAGTGATACCGTAGGTCACATAGATCGTATATTGGTGAACACCAAGGTCAATGTCGTTCGAGGTTTGAATATAATCACGCACGAAACAAGGATCCACTCCGGCGGAGGTAGAGTACTTCGTCCCTGCGAGCGCCGTCGGATTCACGCACGAAGGAAACTTAGGAGGATCGGGAGGAAACGGCTGGTGTTGCAGAACTGTAGGAATGTTATGCAAATCCTGTCCATCGATGCTGCTAAAAGTGAAATATTGGTAGCTGAAGCCCAAGAATAGGCGGTGTCGTCCGCTAGTCGTCGCACGATCGCCGAGAATTGGCCCGAGACTCTCCTCGGTCGACGGCTCAAAAGTCTTCAAAGCAGAGTTGTATGTGAAGGACACACTAGAAGAGGGCGACGCCAAGGGTAATTCAGAAACTTGAATTCCTACAGCCTCGTTGATGGGTGCGAAGGCAGAAAGGAAATCGCTGCTAAAGTGCGCAGCGTGGCCATCGCCTGTGTACAAAATAGATTGTTGCGGGGTCTGACCAGGAGCACCGTAACCGAATCCATATGGACCATAGACTTGCGGAATGAGGCAAACTAGCTTGCCGCTGGTAGTGCCATTCAGCGGACACACTTGGCCATAGGCCCCCACTGTGCCCACAGCCAGGACCACTAGCAGCGTAAGCAGGACATTCTTGAACATCGAATGAGCCTCCGAGACCATTCTCAAATCGTCCAGATTACAAGAGGACGACATTATTGCACGCTTCTTATCACCCAGGTCCCATTTTTTTTGATCAGTTCGAATTGCACCCGGTCGGTCCGCTTCATCATCTTGCTTCCTTTGGGGGTATAGTTATCGATCAAAGACGCGGTGACCATAGCCTGCTCCCCGTTGTCGCTTATCTTCACAGTTTGATTCACCACTTCTACATGCTGGGCTTGTGCATTTTCGAATGATTTTTTGTAGTCTGCATATTTTCTCCCGATGTCCGGCCATATCTGACGAAGTTCATCAACATTCTTGTCGTCGAATGCCTGCTCGTATTTTTTTATCACATTACCAACGGCTGCTGATTCGTCCACGGAACCTCGAAGCAGCTCTTCTGGCTTGCCGTGAGGAGTGGTTGGTGGGGCAGCAGTATTTGGCGGCGGCTGATTCAGCGCAACCAATCTTTTGTCGATGTCATGCGAGTATTTTTGGGCATCGGCGGTATGTGAACCCCCTTGCTGCGCGATAGACTGAAAGCTGTTGCGCGCTTCCTCAAGGCCACTCTTATCGTTGCTGGCCGCAGCTTGCCGGTACTGCTGGAAAGCCTGTTGATACGAGTTTTCATATTGAACTGCTCTCGATGCCTGCGCCTCGGCCTGGTCAATCTCGGTGATTAGCGTCCCCGAACTCCCCCCGGCTGCTTTTATTTGGTCAGCCTTCTGACGAGCCGAAGTGAAGTCGCTTCGATTGAGATCTTGCCGTGCTGCGGTTTGCAAATCAGCCAGCAATTGATCATGCTGCAGCTTGTCCGCATTTTTGGTCTTATCTTCCACCGCCTGCCGTGATTGTTCGGCCTCCGATTTCGCCTTCAACCTCGGCTCCGGCGTCGCCTCCGAGCGGAGCGGATCCAGGCTGAAGGTGAGTTGCCGGGAAGCGCCGCTGACGATATCGACTTGCTGCCCCCGGGGCGTTCGATATCCGTTCTTCTCCACCAGTATTTGATGGCTTCTTGCTTCGAGTTGCATGCTGAAGACACCCCGCCCGTCGGTGCGCCCGCGCGGTGTATGGTCAACGAAAACAAGTGCGTCCGGCACTCCGGATTGCACGACCAGGGTTCCGGTCGAGGCGGCGGTGGTTCCCAGCGGCGGGGGCGGCGGCGGA
>JBEKUD010000359.1:0-3244 GCA_049515395.1 Candidatus Sulfotelmatobacter sp.
AGGCTGCTACTGGAATGAACGGCCTTTATCAAACGAGAACAAACGGAATACACACAATTCGACCTTGCCAGACATTAACTTATTGTCGACAAAAAATGGTCTTGACTTTCGGGTCCACCTTAGACGCCAGCCATCGCGCGGCCAAATGTAAGTATCGAGGTGGGGCCAAATCAAGTTGTCAAACGCATCCCAATTGGACAGAAGACCGCAAGATTATCGAAGGGATCAAAAGTCAGAACGAGTTGATGAAGAAATGCAGCAACAGTGTCGATTTGTTAACAACTTCATCCGGCGATTTGTGCCACAGCTTACGCTGCAGCATCCCAGCGAACCAAACTGCCGCGCGGTCCCTCGGCTCCACGAGCGTCCGAGAGTCCGCGCTTCCTGGTATACGTTTTCGAGACCGTAATCGATTGCACAAAACGCGACCACACTCTACGGGGAGGCAACTTCGGTTGTGTGTGACACTCAGGGGTTGAGGCCAACCCGAAGATAGCTAAATGCGAAGGTGCCATTGAGTCCACAGAACTTTCCACTCGCCGCCGATACGCTATCAGTGTTTTGTACGACCAGCGTTTTTGGGTCTTGCAGACGCGCCTGAAAGACCGATCCTTCGACGCTGATTTCCAAATCGTCGCCTGATACCCCGGCTTCCCCGGCCAGTTCACATTCCCATCTCCCGTCACGCGGGTCTGCAGTCTGAATGTTGACGAGGTAACGATTTCCGATTGGGTAGAGGGCAAAGAACCCGATGTCCTTCACCTCATACACGCCTGAGAATCGATGCGCCGGGTCGGCACCGTTTAGGGTGGAGAGTCGATCTCGGTAGAGTTTGCCGATGCAACTGGCGTCGTCGCCACACCCTTGCCGACGCGCAATCCACGTCCTCTGGTTCTGCCTCAGCTGAGTCCTTTGAGCGGAATCGATAAAGTCATCAAGCAGCGTTTTCCACGTTTGGCCGAGCTGGAAGTCGAGGCGAGAGAGTTCGGCAGTTGCACAGATGGTTTTCTCGGAAAGAGAAGCAGCCTTGAGACAGTCGAATGATGGCTGCTCTCGCGGGATGGGATTGACGAAAATGGATAACAAAACGGGGACCAAGATAGCCAACATACAAGTTGATCGGAGTTTATGAGATGGAGGATTGGCTTCCGTAATGGCCTCCTGCATAATGATCTTTCGCCTCCAGAATATATCGCCATACAGACGGAAGTTCGTTACCCAAGTCACTGGCGGCCAAGGACAAGAGAAATCTCAGCGGCTCGCATGACACGTGGGCAACTAATTTGCGTGGCCTCTTTACGGAGCGTTGGCTGCATGTTGACTTCACCTTCGCAGCAATCCTAATATTGCACCCTAAGTGTTTCCGGCGATCCGTCATGATCGGCCAGACCATTTCGCACTACCGCATCGTCGAAAAACTCGGCGGTGGCGGAATGGGGATCGTCTACAAAGCTGAGGACATAACTCTGCATCGGTTCGTCGCGCTGAAGTTTCTGCCCGATGAAGTATCCAAAGACCCCCAGGCACTGGCTCGATTCCAGCGAGAAGCCCAAGCCGCGTCGGCGCTGAACCATCCGAATATCTGCACGATTTACGAGATCGGCCAGAATAATGGTCAGCCCTTCATTGTGATGAAG
This sequence comes from Candidatus Sulfotelmatobacter sp., assembly GCA_049515395.1. Lineage (GTDB taxonomy): Bacteria > Acidobacteriota > Terriglobia > Terriglobales > Acidobacteriaceae > Sulfotelmatobacter. The sequence goes on from JBEKUD010000359.1 coordinate 1,638, forward strand.
TTTCTGGACGGACTGACGCTGAAGCACCGTATTGCTGGTCGGCCAATGGAAACCGAGTTGATTCTGTCGCTCGCCATCGAGATTGCGGACGCTCTCGACGCAGCCCACTCCGAGGGCATCCTCCACCGCGATATCAAAGCAAACCTGTTTGTGACCAAGCGCGGGCACGCGAAGATTTTGGATTTCGGGCTGGCGAAGGTCATGATCACCGCCAGTTCTTCGAGTAACATCGCAGCGGCTGGGACGCAGACAGGCTCCGTTGATGAACAACATCTGACCAGTCCTGGAACGGCGTTGGGGACGGTGGCCTATATGTCGCCCGAGCAGGTGCGGGGCAAGGAACTGGATGCTCGTACTGACCTGTTTTCGTTTGGCGCGGTGTTGTACGAGATGGCGACCGGGAACCTGCCGTTCCGCGGTGAAACCTCGGCACTGATTTCTGAGGGAATCTTGAACCGCGTGCCCGTTGCTCCAGTGCGCCTGAACCCCGACCTTTCCCCCAAGCTGGAAGACATTATCAACAAAGCGATGGAGAAAGATCGGGAACTTCGCTACCAACACGCCGCGGATATGCGGACCGACCTGAAGCGGCTGAAACGCGAAACCGAGACGGGAAGGGTGCCAGCTGCCAGCTTACTTCCCAGGGGTTCAATACCGCTTTAAGCAACCGAAAATCCGAAACGTTGCGGGTTACCAGCGCGCAGCTGCAACCGAGTTCCAGAAAATTATCGGCCACCCCGGTATCGTCGGGAACGAGCCAATCGGCGCGCTGGCGCACTTAGGTTTGGCCCGCTCCTACTCGCTGTCGGGAGACAGCGCCAAGTCCCGCATCTCCTACCAAAACTTCTTCGCCCTCTGGAAAGACGCTGACCCCGATATCCCCATTTTGAAGGAAGCCAAAGCGGAATACGCGAAACTGCAGTAGCGAACGCAATTTGCTCGACTCGCGGACAGGCTCCTTCGGATGCTGGCGGACGACCGGGACGGGCTGGGTGGGGGCGATGTTGTAGCGAGGAGTCCAGCCCTCTTCTGAAGAGATCAATAGGGCGTTTATCAAAAGCTTCCACTTCTTACGGGAAGCGTACGAGCAAGCTATGAGTGCCGGTGGCGGAACTACGGAAGGTCTTGGATGCTCGCGACGAAAACCTTCGAAGTCTCATGACCCAGTTGGAGCAAGGGCTCAAGGTTCAAGGCGGGGTCAAACCCGCTCCCGACAAAAAGAACTCGGAGCCGGCGAAAGTCGAAGAGCTTTCTGTTGGACACGAATGCAGTTTCGGAGTGGGTCAAACCGCGACCGAATCCCGGCCTCATCGGCTCGATGGAACCCACGGATGAGGATCGGGTTTTCCTAAGTGTCGTCACGCTGGCAGAGCTCCGCTACCGGCGTGGAACGTTTGGCGATCGGAGCGCGTCGGCGCCGGCTCGAGGAATGGCTGGGGCGCGAATTGCCGCTGAGGTTCGAGGGCAGAAAGTTGCCGGTCGATGCAAATGTCGCAGACGCTTGGGGCAGCAAAATGGTGGCACGCAGCGAGGCAACGGGACGTGCGATTGGCGCAATGGAGGCATTTCTCGCGGCGACCGCGGAAGGTCATCATCTGACGCTGGTG
>JBEKUD010000360.1:0-3168 GCA_049515395.1 Candidatus Sulfotelmatobacter sp.
CGTCGGAGCGCGGGCGTCTCGCCCGCCTTCTGTGAAAACATTGCGCTTGCGGGCCGGAGACCCGCGCTCCCTGCGAGCCGAAAGCCGCTTTTCAGCATCCTGTCAGAAAATAAACTTCAACGCGAATTGCCCAATGCGTGGTGCTTGGGCGTGCGTGACAGATCCGAAAGTCGAAGCTAAATCCAAGTACTCGCCGTCGGGGTTAGTGAACTGTGCGTGGTTAAAGATGTTGAAAAATTCCGCCCGGAATTGCAAGGACTTCGATTCGGTAAGCCGAAGATCCTTCAGCAGGGCCATGTCAAAATTGGAAATGCCCGGCCCATGAAAGAATCGCCAATTCGCATTCCCAACCTGCCCTAAGGTCTCCTGGCTGAAGAGCGAAGTGTTGAAATAGGGCATACCCGATCGAGGGTTTGTGTTGGCGAGAATCTTCCCGGGCACAATGTTCGGCTCGTCAGTAGTTGAGCCGGTATTCCCTACGTTGTTGTTGCCAATCAGCGCGATATCGCTCGTATCTTGAATGGTCACGGGCAGGCCGGTGGTGAACCGAGTAATGCCGGAGAGAATCCATCCGCGCGTCGCGCGCCCCTCGTGAAAGAGCCTGTCGAAAGGCAACTCGTAGTTGTAACTGAACACGAAGTTGTGCGCCATGTCGTACGCGGAAAGCCCCTTGCTCAGCCTGTTATTGAGGGGGTTGACTTGATCGACCTCGGAAGAACCATCGTCCAGTGCTTTGCTGTAAGTGTAAGATGCGAGAAATGTCATTCGCCCAGTCTGATGCTTTAGACTAACCTCAAGAGCGTTGTAGTTGGAATTTCCGATGGTCGTGTAAAGGCCGTTGCTCCCTAGGCCCGGTGCCAGTGGACGAGCCGTCACGTTTTGCCCGCCGGAAGTCGTGAAGACGCCGTTTTCCGCATAAGGCCCGCAAGTGGGGGTTCCGGGCGCTACTTCGCTTGCCTGGCTCAGGCTGAGGCAGAGTGCGGGATTGCTGGGGTTGGACTCGACAGTAACCAAATAGTGGTGGCCTTGACTGCCTGCATACGCCAGGGTGACCAACGTGTTCGACCCTAGCTGGCGCTCGATTGAAAACGAGTAGTTCTCGGAATAGGGCATGACATTCCCGTGGTACCAACCCGGCGAGCTTTGAATAGGCTCAAAGTCTGCCCAATTGACTCTGGTGTCAGGGTTGGACGCGGAGACGTGACCGGGCGGGAATGCCACGGGGAAGCGCTGCATCTGCGACGTCTGTGTGGCGCGAGTCAGAAATGGCTGGTCGAACATAGGTGGAGCCTCGCTCACCCAGTAGAACCCGAACGGCGCATCGCCGATAGCCGGAGCATTTCCCAACTCGCCCATCTGGGAGTAGAACAAACCCCAGGAAGCGCGAATGCTCGTCTTTCCCGGCTCGCCCAAGAGGGTTTTCAAGAATCCGCTCTGCGGACTGGGGGCATACGCAAACCCGAAGCGCGGGGCGAATTTATCCCACTGCACCGGCGAACTCGTGTTGGGCACGAATGGATCGTCGCCTGGAATCACCCAACCAGGAGGTGCGCCCGGAAATGCCACGGATTGCTTGCCCGGCCAGACAGTTTCCAGATTGTTATTGGTCTGGTACCAGGGATAACTAACTTCCCAGCGCAAGCCGTAACTGAGCGTTAGGCCGGGCTTGGCTCGCCAATCGTCTTGCGCAAATAGCCCGTAATAGCGCGACCGGTTGTAAGAGTTAAGCGATATGCCCTGAGTGTACGTGGTGGGCGCGCCGAGCAGAAAGTCTGCGAAATCGATGCCGGTCTCGTTCCCATTGAAATTAAACCCTCCGTCGGCCTTATTGACGTGGTACTCCGTGAGTTGGTCATAATGGGACTCGCCGCCAAATTTCAAGGAATGCGTCCCCACAATCTTTGAGAAGTTGTCCACCGCCTGGAACGTGTTCTGAATGAAAGTGGCATCATGAGCGTCAATGCCGATGCTGAAGGCGTTGAAGCCAATTGAAGGGACTCCTTCAAATTGCGGCAGGAGGACGCATATTCCCAAGGTTTGGCAGCCCTCGACAAACCCGAGCGAGCTGAGCTTGGGTCCCAAGCCGCCCACCGGGATCCAGGAGCTGTTGTAGACCCGAAGAACGTTCAAATGCAATTCGTTAACCATGGTGGACCCGAAGCTCTTCGTGTCGCCGAACGTCCACAGTTGCTCATCCTGGCTGCCTAGCCCATTAAAACCGGGGATATTATGCTGGGCGTAGGGGTTATCCAGGCTGTTTTTGTCATAGTAATAGTAGCCCGAAAGCATGCCCCATCTGCTGTTCCCATCCACCCGAAAGGCAGTTTCGTTGTCGCTAAACGTTTGCTTGTAGGCCGAGGTCGCAAAGTATCCGCTAGCCGTGTTAGGCTCCGGAATGTAGCCCATAAGTTTGGAGGCCGGCGGACCCCATGCACTTTTGGGGATCACTGCGTTCGGGAACACACACTGTGCCGAGCTGGTACAGCCCGAAGTGTAATAGGGTTCCCCATCGGCAACGGCATAGCCGAGCCTGCTTGAGAGAACGCCGGCCCACCCCGCACCGTTTACCGTCCCAGCCAGCGAGCTGGCGATGTCAGAAAAGTTGCCAGTTCGGTCTTGCGCGGAGGGAACTGCAATGTCCCCGGTGTCCACTCCAATCACTTGCCGCGTTCCCTGGTAATCCGCGAAGAAGAACACCTGATTACGCGCAATGGGCCCTCCAACCGTGCCACCAAACTGGTTCTGGTGGTACGGGCCAATGGATGGAGAAAAGAAATTTCGTGCGTCCAAACTTGTATTCCGCACGAACTCAAACGCGTCGCCATGAAACTGGTTTGTGCCGCTCTTGGTGACGATATTGATCTGCCCGCCGCCGTAATTTCCATATTGCGCTTCATAGCCGTTCGTCAGGATGCGGAACTCGGCGATAGAGTCCAAGTTGGGGACCAGTGCTGTTCCCTGCTGAACCACGTCGTTCACCAGGGCTCCATTCACCAAGAACGCGTTTGAAGTTTCCTGATTGCCGTTGATCGACAAATTGCCGGCAGCAGAAAACCCGCTGTTTTGGAACGGGGCGCTGGTCTCACCGTAACCCGCAACCTCACCGAACTCCGGAGAGCCTTGACTCGAAGCCTCCGGCGTCACCCCCGGCTGCAGAGCCAGCAGGTC
>JBEKUD010000361.1:0-3155 GCA_049515395.1 Candidatus Sulfotelmatobacter sp.
CGGTCCGCGCGGTCTCATGCCGAACCCCAAGACCGGCACCGTGACCGTGGACGTCGCCAAGGCGATCAAGGAAATCAAGGCAGGTAAAGTGGAGTTCCGCGTCGACAAGACGGGCATTATCCACGCCCCCGTGGGCAAGATCAGTTTCTCCGCGGAGAAACTGGTGGAGAACGCCGCCAGCCTGATCAGCGCGGTCATCAAGGCCAAACCGGCCGTAGCCAAGGGCAAGTACGTGAAGAGCACGACCATGTGCTCCACGATGGGCCCCGGCGTGGCCGTCGACACTACTCCGTTCAGCGCGAAGGCGGCCGTTTAGCGCCCGACAGGTGTTTCCATGAAAAAGAAGGAAGACAAGAAAAAAGATATCGACGCTCTGCGCCAGGACCTGGAGAAATCCAAGGACCTCTTCGTCACCGGCTACGAAAAGCTCAAAGTGGGGCAGGATTTCGAGCTGCGCAAAGCGGTGCGCGGCGCCGGCGGGAAGTATCGCGTGGTGAAGAACAACCTGGCGGAGATCGCTTCCCAGGGGACGCCCTCCGAGCAGGTGCTCAGGGGTCTGCGCGGCATGACGTCCATGGCCTATACCACGAACGATCCCGTGGCCCTGGCCAAGGTGCTCACCGCGTACGCCAAAGCCAATCCGAGTTTTACCTTCAAGGCCGGCATAGTGGAAGGCCGGGCTATCGACGTGAAGGCCATCGGCGATCTGGCCAACATGCCCGCGAAGGAAGTGATTTTCGCCAAGCTGCTGTACATGATCAACGCTCCAGCACAGCGTTTGGCTATGACGATCAATGCAGCGGGCCGATCTTTGGCCGTGGCGATCGAGCAAGGTGTGAAAGAAAACAAGTTTAACTAGCTGTCGGCGATCAGCGATCAGCGATCAGCGAACCCGCTTCGGTCCGCTGCTGAGCTGAAAGCTGAGTGCCGATGGCTGAGAGCTTTTAAATTTCGAAGGAGTTGAGAGATGGCGGACATTAACGCAATTGCGGATCAGATTCAAGGCTTGACCCTGTTGGAGGCCTCCAGCCTGGTCAAGCTGTTAGAGCAGAAGCTGGGAGTTTCGGCGGCAGCGGCGGCTCCGGCGGCGGCGGCAGCCGGTCCGGCAGCGGCAGCGCCGGTGGTCGAGGAAAAGACCGAGTTCACCGTGGTATTGACCGGGGTGGGTGCGAATAAGATCAACGTTATCAAGGCGGTACGAGAAGTCACCAGCCTTGGGCTGAAGGAAGCCAAAGACTTGGTCGATAGCGCTCCCAAGCCCGTGAAGGAAGGCATCAGCAAGGACGAAGCCGAGACGATTAAGAAGAAGTTCGTCGACGCCGGCGCCACGGTCGAAGTGAAATAGAGCTGTCAGCTATCAGCTTTCAGCTATCAGCCAAGGCACCTCCGCGAAGCGCGAGGTTTTCGCTGAAAGCTGAAAGCTGACGGCTGAGAGCTATCTTGTCGTTTGACGCAGGGCATATACCCTGTTAGGATAAGTAGTTGGGCTTTCGAACCAGCGGACTCGATCCCAATTGGTGACTGTGACTCCCGAATTCTGGAACTTCAATTGCAGTTCGGGCAAAACTGCAAAGAGGGATTCTTTGCGCGTTTTTCTGCCCGCAACTTCCAAGCAGAATTCGTGTGCCCCAACTTCCACAGACCCATTCCTAACGCGCACTACCTCGGAACCAGTTCGATTCCTGCCCCGTTTTGATCACTCGGCGCTTTGGGAGACATGCTCTCCCGGAGCGCCGTTGGCTTTGTACTGTTAAGCGCAGTCTCTTTGCTTCGGCTGTTCGGCCGTCAGGAGTGTAAGAATGGATTTTCAATATAACGGCGCTGCCCCCGAGCGAGTTGATTTTTCAAAAATTAAGACTTCGATTCCGATCCCCAACCTGATCGAGGTGCAAAAGAAGTCTTATGAGCGGTTCCTGCAGATGGATTTGCTGCCCAATGAGCGCGAAGACATCGGGCTGCAGACCGTTTTTAATTCCGTATTCCCCATCTCGGATTTCCGCGGTGTGAGCGATCTGGAATTCGTCGATTATTCCATTGGCAACTGGGAGTGCAAGTGCGGCAACCTCAAAGGCCTGCACCACCTCCGTTCGACCTGCCGCAACTGCGGCGCCACCATCCGCACCGACCCGTTCCACGCCGGCGACATCCTCTGCCACCACTGCGGCACCTTCAACAAGAACGTCGTCACGTTCTGCAATAAGTGCGGCGACCCGGTGGGCCTGCAGCTCAAGTACGACATGCTGGAGTGCCAGGAGCGCGGCATGACCTACGCCGCTCCCCTGAAGGTCACCATCCGCCTCACGGTTTATTCCAAGGACCCGGAGACGCAGAAGAAAAGCGTCCGCGACATCAAGGAGCAGGAAGTTTTCTTCGGCGAAATCCCGCTGATGACCGATAACGGCACGTTCATCATCAACGGCACCGAACGCGTCATCGTGTCCCAGTTGCACCGTTCTCCGGGCGTCTTCTTCGAACGCGTTGCGGCGCAGGGCTTCTTCCTGGGCAAGATCATTCCCTATCGCGGCAGTTGGGTGGAATTCGAGTACGACACCAAGAATATCCTGTACGTCCGTATCGACCGCAAGCGCAAATTCTACGGCTCGGTCTTCCTGAGAGCCCTGGGTCTCAAGACCGACGAGGCCATCCTGCGCGCTTTCTACCGCGTGAGCAAGATCGCCATCAAGGACAAGAAGATCCTCTGGAACGTCGACGAAGGCCTCACCGGCCTCAAGCTTTCCTTCGCCATCTCCACCAAGGGCGGTGAGACGGTGGTGGGGCAGGGCAAGAAGATCACGCCCTCGCTCTTTAAGGAAATCCAGAAGTCCAAAATCCAGCAGGTGGAAGTGGCTTCGAACGATCTCGAAGGCGCCTACGTGGTGGGCGACGTGGTCGATATGTCGACCGGCGAAGTCCTCATCGACGCCAATAGTGAACTCACCACCACGGCCCTTGCCAAGCTGATGGAAGCCGGCATCTCCGACTTCGAGATTTTCTTCCCCGAGCGCGACGACGTAGGCACGGTGGTCTCCTCCACCATCAAGAAGGACCCGGTGAAGGCGCAGAACGAAGCGCTCATCGAAATCTACCGTAAGCTCCGTCCCGGCGACCCTCCCACGCTCGACACCGCCACGCAGCTCTTCCAGGGGATGTTCTTC
>JBEKUD010000362.1:0-3131 GCA_049515395.1 Candidatus Sulfotelmatobacter sp.
CCCGCCCGCTGGGTGCGGTTTTGGGAGAAGCTACATCGTTGGGCCCTCAGGCGGGCAGCGAGGGTAATCGTGGTCGGCGATGATACTCGCGCACGGATTATTGCCAAGGGAATCGATCCCGGCCGTGTGGTTGTAGTGCGCGACGGCGCTCTCATGCCGATGCGGACGAGCCAAGGGAACGGAACCCATCCGGTAACTCGCGAGGTTCGCAGCGGCTATCCCTTCGTTGTGCTACACGCGGGGAATCTGGGCTACTACGGAGCGTGGAGCACGGTGGTCAAAGCAGCGCGCACGCTAAATGGAGACGGAGTGGGATTTGTCTTCGTGGGCGATGGGGCGGCTCGGTCACAAGTAGAGTCGTCGGCTGAGGGCTGCAAAGCCATTCGATTCCAACCTTTTCGGCCGTCGGATCAGGTTCCCTATGTGCTCGCTGCCGGCGATATCCATCTGATCACCATTCGTAGAGGGCTTGAGGGAGTAGTCGTCCCCAGCAAACTGTATTCAATTCTAGCCGCTGGCCGCCCCGTGCTAGTTCTGGCGCACGAAGAATGTGACGCGGCCCGCCTCGTACGCAGGAGTGGTTGTGGGGTGGTCGTCAATCCCGATGATCCTACAGCACTTGTGAGTGTTTTGCGCCAGCTGTCGCAGGATCCCGAACGGGTTGCCAGGATGGCCGACCGCGCGGCCGCCGTTTCCGGCGAATTCAATCTGGAGACCGAATTGCAGCGGTTTGTGTCAGTAATCGAAGACGCCGCTCAGGAAAAGTAGCTCCTGGGCCTCACGAAAGAGCCGTTTCCGAACCAAGGGGGGATTAAATGAAGACGTCGAGTCGGATCCTGGTAACCGGTGCTGGCGGTTTTATCGGCCACCATCTGGTCAACCGTCTGAAGGCCGAAGGGCATTGGGTGCGGGGGGTGGATTTGAAACATCCCGAATACCAAGCCTCGGCTGCCGACGAGTTCGAAGTCCGCGATCTGCGGAAATGGGACGAGTGCCTTGCGGCGACTCGCGGCTCGATCGACGAGGTCTATAACCTGGCGGCGGACATGGGCGGCATCGCCTACATCACCGCGTTTCATGCCGACATCGCACGCCATAACACTCTGATCAACACGCACATGTTGGAAGCGGCTCGGCAGCACAACGTGAAACGATTTCTGTTCTCCTCGTCTGCCTGCGTTTACGCACAGAGCAAACAGAAGGACGCCGATGTCGCGCCACTGAAGGAAGAAGACGCTTTTCCGGCGGAGCCGGAGCCGGGCTACGGGTGGGAGAAACTGTACGCCGAGGAGATGTGTCGCTACTACTGGCAAGACTACAAATTTGAGACTCGCATCGTGCGTTTCCACAACGTCTACGGCCCGCTCGGTACTTATGATGGCGGCAAGGAAAAAGCGCCGGCGGCGATTTGCCGCAAGGTGGCCATCGCACCGGATGGCGCAGAGATTGAGATCTGGGGAGACGGCCAGCAAACACGCACTTTCATGTTCGTAGACGATTGTGTGGAAGGGCTGATGCGAATCATGGCGTCGAACTATCACGATGCGCTCAACCTGGGCACGGACGAACTGGTAACCATCGATCAATTAGTGGATTTGGTCAGTGAAGTTGCTGGCAAGCATTTGACGAAGCGGCACAATCTCAAGGGACCGCAGGGCGTGCGCGGGCGCAACAGCGACAATAGTTTGCTCCGCAGGGTCCTCGGCTGGGAGCCTTCCATTCTGCTTCGGCAAGGCCTGGCGCTTACCTATCCCTGGATTCAACAAGAACTCAAAGCGGCAAACCGCATCATCGATCTGGAACAAGTGCCGGTAGGCTAGTACGCCAAGGTTGCGAAAAAATCGACGCAGTTCAATCAAGGCAGTTCAACCCATGAACGAGGGGACACTGTGGTAAACGGAGTGGTCACATTTGCTATCGCGTTGACAACCACGTTAGGTCTGACGGTACCGGTGCGGCGGTTTGCGCTGCACTTCGGAATCGTGGATCATCCAAACTCGCGCAAACTACACCATAGTCCGATGCCTCTGCTCGGTGGACTGGCAATTTACTGCGGCACGGTGCTGGCTGTCATCGCTTCGCTTGATGGCGAACCACGAGGCCAGATTCTAGGAATCTTGGGAGCCGGAACACTGCTCCTGGTTACCGGCATTCTCGATGATCGCGGCTTACTTCATCATCAGATCAAGCTGTTCGTCTCGATGCCTTTAGCCGCGTTAACACTGGTCGCTCTTGGCGTTCACTTGCATGTTGCTTCTGTGTTGATACCAGGATCGGCGGGGAAGGCCGCGGACATTGGCTTCACTCTTTTGTGGGTGGTTGGCATCACTGCGGCTTGCAGCATTTTGGATCACATGGATGGCCTGGTCAGTGGCGTGGCCGCGATCGCTTCTTTTTTCTTCGCCTTCCTGGCGATTTTGAATGGGCAAGTGCTTGTCGCCACTTTGGCCGCTGCGGTCTTTGGTGCGTCGCTTGGTTTTCTGCGCTGGAACTTTAAGCCGGCGATCATCTTCATGGGCGACGGGGGGGCAATGTTCCTAGGTTTTATGCTGGCGACTTTGGGCCTCAAGGTTCGACTGGCTCACACGCCACAAACCACCGCCTGGATGATTCCCATTCTTGTTTTAGCCATTCCGATTTTCGACACAACGCTTGTCACGATTTCTCGATCGCGTCGCGGTCTGCTTCCGTTCGCAACGCCTGGCAAGGATCACACTGCGCACCGCCTGGCGAATCTTCGTTTTGGGCAGCGCGGAGCCGTCCTCGTCATCTATGGGTTCGCAATCTTTTTTGGTTGTCTCGCGGTAATCCTGAGCCGTATACCGTTGCAATATCCTTTGGCGCTTGCATTCGTGCTGATTTTCAGCGCGCTTGCGGCAGTTGCACTCTTTGAAAAATTGCACTACGAATGCCAGCAAGCGGCCGAGTAATTCAAGAACTCGCAATTGGAAAAGACCAAATATTTGGCTTCGGCCAACGCAGGACAGAAGGCAATGGAGGCATGACATGAGCACGTTGTTTGATGATGTCTCGAAAATTGTTGCGAGTTCCGTCTCGCGTCGGAAGGCCCTGCGGATGGCCGGTGGAGCGATTGGCGCCGCTGCCTTAGCTGCGCTCGGGCTGGATCGCTT
>JBEKUD010000363.1:0-3112 GCA_049515395.1 Candidatus Sulfotelmatobacter sp.
GTGGGTGTTCGAGGTGCTATGTGACGGCGCTGCACTGTGCGATGGCGCTGCGCTATGGCTCTGTGGCGCGCTATGCGCCGGCGCCGATGAGTGCGCGGGCGCACTAGCGTGAGCTGCCGGTGCGCTCGTCTTGTGCTGACCCCACACCAGGGTTGGAACCGCAAGCGATAACAGAAGCACCAACCATTTCTGCGCCATTTTTTCAATTCTCGAAGAGCTTGTCATTACTGCCTCCTGATCATCAAGACTTCTACCGCTGTTGTGTCCGCGAAAAGTGAGGTCCCGGTTTTACCCTCTGCGAAGTCCGCGTCGGATTCGAACTGCGGCATAGACGAATCCCGCCGATTTCACGAACCGGACTGAATCGTATTTCTGGGCCCCCGGGGGAGAGGACCCCAAGAAGCGCAAACCGGTTGCGACTAGACGCACCGGGACCACGCATCGTGGCGCGAAAAAACGTTACCAGAACTTCGCCGCTCGCGCAATCATTCTGTTATAAGTTCAGACGTCCGAGCTTACTCGCAGCCGCTGCCGAGACCCCTTCGCTTAGCTCACCAAGGCATCCTGTCGATTTCTTCCCTCCGTCCCCAGCGTGCTGTAATCTATGCTGTCTCCCTGGGAGGACCTACTTGCGCTACCTAGATCGCCTGCAGCCCCTCGCGCTCCTCGTCATGCGTCTCGCCCTCGGCGCCGTCATGGTTGGCCATGGATATCAGAAGGTTTTCGGCGGACTTCATCACCATGCTCAATTCGTCGCCAGCCTGGGACTGCCCGCCTGGACCGCCTATCTTTCAGCCTCTGCTGAATTCTTCGGCGGCCTGCTCGTGATTCTCGGTCTCTTCACACGCGCCGCCGCATTCGCCATTTGCATTGACCTTTCCGTCGCCATCGCCAAAGTTCATTTTCACAATGGATTGATGGGAGAGCATGGCTTTGAGTTCCCCTTGGCCTTGGCAGCTCTCGCCTTCGGCCTCACCTTCCTTGGCGCTGGCCCGATTGCATTCGACCACATACGCGCCCCTGGCGGGGGAATGAAAGGCAGGTAACAGCGATACCTCCGCGCCATGGGTATGAAACGCTGGATTAGAAAGCTGCCGTCCTTCCAGCGCAACTTTTTGTTACCTTGTGGGTTTGATTGCCGTTGCCAGATACGCGAGGATAATTCGGGGACAGCGAACATCCTTGACGTTTCTTTACAAGAACCTTGCCCCGGTTGAATCGGGCGGCCGTCTGAAATTATCATGAGTCGTGACCAATTTTGTTGCATCCGAACGATTTCGAAGGCGCATCCTATCGCTTACACGAACTGATTGGAGGTTCTCTTGAGAAAGTTAGCGCTGCTCGCACCGGTGTTTGCACTCTTGCTCTCTTGCCATTACGCTGCCGCCCAACAGGGGGACATCATGTTCTTCGGCGGCACTCTGTTGTCCTCCTCTCCCAGCACGAATGCCCTTCTTTCCGGAAACATCGCGGAAAAGGGTGGCACTTATCTCGGCGTCAGCGGGGATGTTGTTGGCTTCAAGAGACGGCTCGGCTTTAACGTTGAAACTTCTTGGAGAGCGAGTCAGGCGAGTTACCTCGGCTACGAAACCTACCGTCCCATCCTGACCGATTTTAACGCGCTCTTCCAGCCGAAGCTGGGAAAGAAAGTCGGCCTCGACCTTTTTGGTGGTATCGGCATTGCCAGCACTCGCTTCTACGTGCCTTACGCCACTTCGTGCAGTTATTTTTCCGGCTGCATTAATTACACCACCAGTGATCACTTCATGGAGGATCTGGGAGCGGGTCTCCGCTACTATGTCTGGCACCACGTCTTCGTTCGTCCCGAAATTCACTACTACCACATTCAAAACAACACCGACGTCTTTAGCACCGACAACGTATTCCGCGTGGGCGCCTCCATCGGATATACCATCGGCAACGACTAGTTCTTGACTCCGCCGCGTGGTCGCGGGTTTGATATCATCGGGACGAGCCAATTCCAGGAGCCGGGATAATTCTGTTCTGCAGCCGTTCGCGGCTGCTCCACCGGTGCGCCACCAATCCAGTGGGTGCATTCCAGAAACCCGCAACGATAAGAGGGTGTATTGATAAAATTCGTGCTGCTCTCGGCCGCTAGTGCCCTTCTGTTGTTCACCCAGGTCGCTTCCGCTCAGCAAGGGGACATCTTGGTTGGCGGCGGCACGCTCATGGCCTCATCCCCCAACAACGATTCGGTCAGTTTCCATCCGCCGACGGAAAAGGGCGGCACCTATCCCAGCGTGAGCGGTGATTTCATCAAATTCAAACACCGCCTTGGCTTCAATGCAGAGGTTACGTGGCGGGACAAGGTGGCTGATTACCCCGGCAACGGGGAAACCTATCGTCCCTTCTTTAGCGATGTAAACGTGCTTTTCCAGCCGCGTTTGCGCAAGAAAATTGGCCTCGACCTCTTCGCTGGCGTAGGCGTCGCCAGTACCCACTTCACCCTGCCCGGCGCGACTTCGTGCGCTGTCCCCACCAGCGGATGTATCTTCTACCCCAGCAGCAATCATTTCATGGAAGACCTCGGCGGAGGACTCCGGTACTACGTCTGGCACCGCATACCCCGCATTTTTGTCCGCCCCGAGGTCCACTACTATCACATCCAGAACAACGTCCAATTCAACTCCCCCAACGTGTTTCGCGTCGGAGCGTCGGTCGGGTACACGATCGGCAGCCCTTGAACTTCGCCTCTCGAAATCGTTCGCTCCCTTGTGCAAATCGGGGGTTGAGCTAGGTGGGAATAGCCGGGCTTTCGATACAACGCGTCGCCAGAGAACGATTCGGTCCCTTCGTAGACGCCCCTTGGAGCTTCCTTCCGCATGGAATCCGGAAGGCCAAGCTATCGGCTTTTCGGCCGCTGGTCGTTCCCTGAGATCGCGCGGTTTACTCGCCACTCCCTTCCGTTCGGGCCTTCGATCACCGTTCCCGGCCTGGCCTATCTTTTGCTCCGCCTTTCGGCTTTGGAGGCCTCAATCGCCCCGCCGACTGCGGGATCTAATTTGCCCTCTGCTGACTTCTGCGACACGATCGGGATGAATCGCTTCACCCCCAGTCACGAATTCGTGACATGCCGCAGATCTCCCGCGGT
>JBEKUD010000364.1:0-3079 GCA_049515395.1 Candidatus Sulfotelmatobacter sp.
AGAGGATGAGGCGCCGAAGGATCCCCCGATTCACTTCCTGTTTGCCGACCACCTCTATCGGAATCGACAAAACCAGCCCGCTTAGCAGGACGTGCGCTTCGGCCTGTTGTCGTCAGATGACAGTTCGCTTACGGTGATGGCTGACGATAACGCGCGCGTTTCCAGGCCCCGTAGCCGTCACGGCATTCCGATGAGGAGACCGACGCTCATACCGATGGAGTGCTGGTGGCCTCCGGCAAAACTGTAGTCGTAAGCCGGTTCGAGGAACCAGCCGAAACGGTGTTTGCCGGTCGGCCAAAACATGAAGTCTGCCGCTATCTCACCAGAGATGGAGTTGGTCGCTTTCCCGTTCCGTCTGAGGTGGACCCATTCGGGACCGACGCCCATCATGAACTCTGCCTTCCGTGATATGGTCCAGGGCTTTTTGAAAAGTAGGTCGGTGTCCCATTCCGTTAGCTTATGAGTGTAGAAGGGCGACACACCTATCTCAAGCTCCAGCCAATGCTCTATGGGCGTCACCTCGGCTGCAAGATTCGGAGCGAACGTTGCGGCGCCTCCGCTGAGATTCCAGCTGGTTGCAGCACCAAGCTCAACAATGGCTATGGGGTCTTTGTCCTCATTTTGAGAGTCGCAACAGGGCGTCTTTGAGGAAGTCTGTCCATGAGCAGGCGGACACAAAAACAGAAACAAACACGGTCCAGTGAGCGTGAACACGTGCAAACGCATTGATGTCTCCAGAGTGAGTTGCGCGTTCCAGCAACCTGGCAAGGGAGGGCAGTACGGTTGTGATCGTACTGCCCTCATCGACGGGGGAGAGTCGGCTAAAAGTGGAACCCGAGTTGAGCCGTCAGCGCTCGCGGAGTCACGTAGTGCGTGCCACTGAAGGTGGAAAGGAAATTGTAGAGTGCATACTTGTTAGTGATATTGATGGCAGTCATGGTAAGACTCCATCTGTAATGATCGCCTTTGAACAGATTGTCGTCACCGACGGCAATATCGAACAGGCTGCGGGGCGCGATACGCGGCGGCTTGTGATCATCATTTTCAGTCCCTGGCGCGGGCACTGATATGAGAGACGACCCGAACTGGGACGCGAGACACGTAAAGGGCAAAGGAACCGTTGGCGTGGCACGCGCACCGTTACAACTAAACCCAGCCTGGAACTCCTGATCGGCAGTTAATGGTGTGCCGAAGGCATCCGTCATGTTAATGGCGGGCTGTCCGCCCAGCGTGGTCGATTGAGGACAGTTATTGGCGGGCCCTACACCGTAGCAGGGAGCAGCTCCAGCCACCAATCCGCTGTCATATCGCCAGTTGAAGCCTAGCCACGGGCCTCGCTTCCAGGGCTGGTATTGAAAGTGAGTGGTCTGATTGAAAGTTTCGTCGTGGTCAATGCGGAAGGGTGTGATTCCCGAGCTAAAGGCCACCGACGGAACCGCACCCGCGCCGCCGATCTGCGGAGTGAAAAAACGCGCCGCAACGCTAGAGAAAACCATCAACGCCGAAAAGCCATGGAAATCCGGTACGCTCACGCGGACTGCATAGCCGGGAATTTTCGAGTTGTGCCAGTCAATCGGGAAGGTAATTGGGGTCGCCCCTAGTACGCTGAAATCGTAGGCATTGTGCGTGTATTTCCAAATGTAGTCCCCGCTTATGACCGCATATTTGCCGAGCGCCTGCTGCAGGCCAGCATGGAAGTCATTGCGATAGCCGGGATTGAACGGCGTCGCCCCCGCTGAAGCCGGCTGAGAACAGGCAAGAAGGGGATTCAAGACTGCGTTAGCGCAACCGGTGCTCGAAAGTACCAGATTCTCGTTGAAAGGACTTTCCAGCGTACGCGCGTAGGAGATTCGGAGGATCGTATTGGTCCGCTTGATGTTGTAAGCAACACCAACGCGAGGCTCGGCCTGATGAGCCACGACAAGGCCGTTGTAAAGATCGCCACGCAGCCCCAGATTCAAGGACCAATTTTTTATGGTGATCGAATCCTGAATATAGAGGGCGAGTTCTTTTATGTCCGTATGCCCGTGAAATGCATACAAGCTGCTGGTGGCACTGGCACAACCGTCCGCCGACGATGGTGTCGATCGAGTCAGATCGTAGCATCCGAGCAATGTATCGAAACCAGGATTAGCCACGAATGGCGTCGGATAGAGTGCTGCGTTCGTTGAGGCGGCACCGGCACAATTGCCGGGGTTGTTCACCGTTGGATTGCCCACAAATACCGGTACGCCGTTGGCATCCAGGCAGGGCGCATTGAAATTTGGGTCGACAATTCCGAGGTTGAAGTTTTCCCTGAGAAAGGTCTGCTGATACGTAACTCCCGCCTTGATGTTGTTGATGCCTACCACATGAGTGACATTCGCGAGCACCCCCGTGTTCGTGAGTGTCCGGTATTGCGAGATCGTTTGCTGCTGCAGATTCGGTGGGCCGAGGTCCGCAAATGGGTTGTTGCTCGGATAGTAATTGTAACCATCTCGTCGGACGAAGCCGCCGAAGGTAAACACCGTTGTCGGATTGATTATCCTTGTCCAGGTCGGAGCGATGTTAAAGGTGTCGATCTTCGATCGCTGGTCCGCAGGACCGACCGGGACGCCATTGGGACCAAGCCCGTTATTGCTCACTGTAACGCCGTTCCATGGAGTCGCGTTCTGTGAGTCATACGAATTGGGCGTCTGGAACCAGGAGCGGCTAAAGCCGAGATTCAGATGGATCGAGTCTTTGGCCGAGAGTTGGTAGTCCACCCGGTCGAAAATGTTTTCCTCGTTGCCTTTGTCGTGCGTCACTACAAATTCCGGCGGGTCCAGGAATCTCCCCGTATTCAGTCCGTTCGCCGAGATGAAATTCCCCCACTTATCACCGCCATAAGCAAGGTCAAAGCCTATATTCGACGAACCAAACGATCCGTAGGAAGCATTCACGCTGCCATGAGGCGTTTTTGACCCCAGGCCAGAGCGAGTGGTCGCCACGATCACCAAGCTTGTCTTCCCACCGTACTCTGCCGGTGGAGCTCCGGGAATTACTTCAAGCGACTCAATCGAATCAAGAGGGACCTGGTTTGAAAAAACCTTGCTCTGCT
>JBEKUD010000365.1:0-3063 GCA_049515395.1 Candidatus Sulfotelmatobacter sp.
AAATAGGCGCGATCGCGATCATCGATCAGCGCGAAGATACTGCGGCTGACAGAGACGCGCGGAGTGCGGGCGTGGCCAGCCTCTTTCCAGGCTGCGCGGAAGGCGCGAATCTGCGCTGCTTGCTGGATGTGGAGCGGCTCGCCGGTCTCGTCGAATTTGAGAGTTGAGGTCTGCATGTTCATTCCCAGCTTCGCGGCCCACTCGGCCGTCGCGTTCGAAGCGGACCCCCACCAGATGCGGTCGCGCAATCCTTCGGAGTACGGCTCAAGACGCAGAAGCCCTGGCGGATTGGGAAACATGGGACGTGGATTGGGCTTGGCGAAGCCCTTGCCGCGCAGCAGATCGAGAAACTCTTCGGTGTGCCGCCGGGCCATAGCCGCATCGTCTTCGCCTTCAATCGGGCGGTGCCCAAAATAGCGCCAGCCATCGATGACCTGCTCGGGAGAACCGCGGCTGATTCCCAACTGCAGCCGGCCACCGGCGATGAGATCCGCAGCCCCAGCGTCCTCCGCCATGTAATGAGGATTCTCATACCGCATGTCGATCACTGCCGTGCCAATTTCAATCTTTCGCGTTTTCGCGCCCACCGCCGCGAGTAGTGGAAACGGCGAAGCCAATTGCTGCGCGAAGTGATGAACGCGGAAGTAGCCTCCGTCCATTCCGAGGCGTTCGGCCTCCACGGCGAGGTCAATGGACTGCAGGAGCGCGTCAGTCGCCGACTGCGTTTGTGACTGCGGTAAAGATGTCCAATGACCGAATGAGAGGAAGCCGATTTTCTTCATGCAATATAAGTCTCCCACATCGTCGACATGGCCGTGCACCGATTCTCGGCGTCACATTCGCCGAATGCTTCCCGGTTCTTCCTTAAGAGATCGTTTACACTTCGCATCGTGTTCTTCGTTCGGAGCAGAGCGCAGGAACCGCTGAGTCATGGCCCGCGCGGATCACGATGGACGTCTACGCCCAGGCAGGGATACCGGCGAAGCGCAAGGCAGGGGAAGGTGGTCGCGATGCTGCCAGAGACAGGGAAGAAAACGGGCTGAGAGTTGTGTTTCCCCACGGAAAAATGGGGTTTCACGCAAGTCTTTTATTTTGTTGCGTCCCCGACGGGATTTGAACCCGTGCATCATTGAACTTACGCCGCTCAGCTCTGAAGAAATCAGGAATGCTCGTCCCCTCGCCACGGTCCTACCCCAGGATGCCCTTACCCATGCCATGCTCATTGCAGCCACCGTTTGTGCGGATAGAAAAGATGATCGCGCTGTGTCGTAAGCCCGGCGATTGGCAGAGGCTGCGCAACTTCGAGGAGTTTTAGTCAGGCTTTCTTAGGCTTTGACTGCACTGGTTGGCGTCACCATAGTGTCGAGATCTGGTCAGTCGTGGCAGCTTGTCGACGCTAGACAGCCCCTTGCAGAGGGGCTGGACTCTGCTTTACATTTCGCAACCTGCACTCAGCGAAGCACTTCAGTTCGGTAATTACTGGTCGTGATTTTTGGCACCTCCCTTGCCTGTATCTCAAACGCAGGCGGTTCCCCCAGCGATGGGCCAGGAAGAATCGCCTTTAACAAATGTTGGTCGAGGTGATTTGCGGGATGGTAACAGCCGCCAAGCTCCCGATGGTTTCCCGGTCCGCTGGGCGGGGACAGCAATGGAGGCTGTAATACATCGCGAATAGGTTCACGTTCGCGATTTCTTTCAAGGAGAGAGTTTCTATGACGAATCGATTCAATCGCGCTGCTGTACTGTCTGTTGTGATTCTATTTTGTTGTGCGGCGCTGATGTTGGCCCCAAGAGTTAACGCTGCTGGAGAAGGGAAGATTACCGGAACGGTGAAACTCGACGGCTCGGCCCCTCATATGAGGGGCATCGACATGTCGAAAGATCCCTTCTGTGCCAAGGCCAGCGCGAGTTCGCCCGCCCATCTGGAAACCGTCGTGGTCGGTCAGGGTGGGGCTTTGGAGAACGTGGTTCTCTACGTCTCCGATGGACTGGCTGGGAGCGCGCTCAATCAGGTGCCAACCTCAGTGCCGGTATTCGATCAAAAGGGCTGTGTGTATACCCCGCATGTATTGGCGGTGGACATCAACCAGCAATTCAAGATTGCAACCAGCGACCAGACTGCCCACAATATTCACCCGAACCCTAACCCGATGACCGGGAATATTCCGTGGAATCTTTCTCAGCCGCCTGGATCGCCACCGATCGAGAAGAGCTGGAAGGCTGCGGAAGTGATTCCGGTGCAGTGCAACATTCATCCCTGGATGCACGGTTGGTTCGTCGTGGTGAAAGGGCCTTATGCAACCACCGACAATAACGGCAACTACGCGATCGAAAATGTGCCACCCGGAAACTATACCGTTACCGCGTGGCAGGAAGAGTACGGCACCCAGACGCAGAAGGTCACGGTTGCCGCCGGGAAGCCCGGAACGGCCGATTTCACTTTTAAGGCGAAGTAGAGATTGGGGAAACTTTGTAATCTTCGGGAGGCCCAAATGCAACTATCCCAACCATTCAAGACTCTGTTGTTTGGGAGACAACACTTTTGATGAGAGAGTGCGCGATCGCCAAGCATTGTGCGTTCATTTTCGTAGTCCTGGCTCTTGGCGACGTCAGACTCGCGAAGGCGCAAGACAACTATGAGATCCAGGTCTACGGTTCGGACACGGTTGTGCCGAAGACCACGATGCTGGAACCGCACAGCAACTTCACCGCGGAGGGCAGTCTTCCGGTGCCCGGCTCACGGTTCACTGAGCGACTAATGCTGACTTGCGGCGCACTCTCATCTTTCGACGTCAGACGGATATAGCAAAAAGCCGCGCCCCGTGCGGTATTTGGTCGTTCAGGAAGAGCATCGACAGCGTGCTGTTGTTGTGCCCGGGGACTGAAGCGCTTTCAACAAATCCGACGGGTGGCCCGTCCTATCGCCAAAGCGAAGGCGGGATTCCCCGAAGCGCTGCTACCTTGAGTTCACTCCAGGCCCCATTCCGGCGCCATAGAATTCTGAAAGTGCCGTCTTCTCCTCAGCCGTCAGCTGTCTCGCGATACTACGCATTCGGACGTTAA
>JBEKUD010000366.1:0-3046 GCA_049515395.1 Candidatus Sulfotelmatobacter sp.
GCGGCTCTCAACACACAGACGGGTTCGGTGGACGAGGAGCATCTGACGAGTCCGGGCACAATGTTGGGAACGGTGGCTTATATGTCGCCGGAGCAAGTGCGGGCGAAAGAGTTGGATGCGCGGAGCGATCTGTTCTCGTTTGGGGCAGTGCTTTACGAGATGGCGACGGGCGCATTGCCCTTTCATGGCGAAAGCTCGGGAGTCATCTTCAAAGCGATACTCGATTCTGTTCCACCTCCGCCGATTCGTTTCAATCGTGACATTCCTCGGAAGCTGGAAGACATCATCAACCGGGCACTGGAGAAAGATCGCAATCTACGCTACCAAAGTGCGGCCGATATGCGTTCCGAGTTGCAACGGCTGAAGAGGGATACAGAGACGGGACGAGCCATAGCTGGGGGTTCGGGGATTGTGGCGGTCGCACAGGATAGCGGCTCTCAGGTGGCAGCCCAACCGCCAGCCCAACCGCCATCTCCAACATTCGGCTCCTCACCCACGGCTGCTCCATCTTCGTCATCGAGCACCGTGAAAGTCGCCGAGGTTCCCGTGGTGGGCAGGAAACGCAGGAAAATTCTGGTTCCCGCAGCCGTGATACTTGTGGCGGTTGCAATCGCGGGAGCATTCTACTTCCGCTCTCGCCAGACCACGGCTCACATGACCGAAAAAGACACCATCGTTCTCGCCGACTTTACCAATAGCACAGGCGATCCGGTTTTCGATGACACGCTGAAGACTGCTCTCACTGTCTCTCTGCGGCAATCGCCCTTCCTGAATGTGCTCTCCGACAGCGATGTCACGAAGACCTTGCAACTGATGACTCGTCCCGCTAGCACGAGGCTCACGCCCGAAGTTGCCCGCGAGCTTTGCCTGCGGGCGGGTAGCAAGTCTTACATTGCTGGAACAGTGGGAGGTCTGGGCAGCGAGTTTGTGCTGGGGTTGAAGGCAGTGAATTGCCAGAGCGGAGATACGCTGGCGCAAGAGCAGGTGACAGCGGCGTCCAAGGAGAAGGTGCTGGACGCGCTGGGCGAGGCGTCATCCAAGCTGCGCGGGGAACTGGGCGAATCGCTGGCGACGGTGCAGAAGTTTGATGTCCCGCTCGAACAGGCCACCACGTCTTCACTCGAAGCTCTGAACGCGTACAGCCTCGGCAGAAAGGCAGATGAAGAGAAAGGCTCTGCCGCTGCCCTGCCTCACGATCAACGTGCCATCGAACTTGATCCAAATTTTGCCATGGGCTACGCGGCAGTTGGCAACGACTACAACAATCTCGGCGAGGTGGGACGGGCCAGTGACTACTTCACTAAGGCATTCCAGTTGCGGGAACATGCCAGCGAGCGGGAAAGGCTGGGGATCACGGCCCACTACTATCAGTATGTAGGAGAACTGGATAAAGCGGCCCAGACGTATCAGGAGATGATTGAGAGCTACCCACGGAGAGCGGGTGGGTACAGTTGGTTGGGCATAGTGTTCTGTGCACAGGGGCAGTATGAGAAAGCGGCGGAGATAACGAGACAAGCCGTGCGCCTTGCGCCTGATCAGTTACTTAATTACGGAAATCTCGCTAACATCACTCTCGCCTTGCAACGCTTCAACGAGGCGCGGCAGACCATCTATGAGGCACAGGCACGAAAAGCGAATGATTTTATACTTCACAACGCCTTGTATGCTCTTGCCTTTCTCCGTGCAGATTCCGACGCGATGACTGAACAGCAACAGTGGTTTGTGGGCAAGCCGGAAGAGAACTTTGGTCTTGCGCTCGCATCCGACACCGAGGCGTATGCTGGTCGCCTCGGCAAAGCGCGGGAATTGACCAAGCGGGCTGTGGACTCCGCCATCCGGGCTGACAGCAAGGAGACTGCGGCGATATGGCAGGCGATTGCTGCTCAGCGAGAAGCGGCTTACGGCAAGGCGGCCGAAGCACGGCAGTCAGCGGCAGAGGCCTTGAAACTTGCTCCTGCGAGTCAGGGCGCAGAAGCCGAAGCCGCGCTTGCGTTTGCCATGGCGGGCGATACGGCGCGAGCCGAGTCTTTGGCGCAAGACTTAGGAAAACGAACCCCGCGGGACACGCAGATGCAGTCGCTTTGGCTACCTGCGATTCAGGCGCAGTTGGCGCTGGACAAAAAGAACCCAGCTTCCGCCCTGACGGTTCTCCAAGCTGCTTCGCCCATCGAGTTGGGGCAAATTCCGTTCTTGGCCAATATGTCCTGCCTCTACCCTGTGTATGTACGCGGAGAGGCTTACTTGGCAGCGGGACAGGGCAAAGAATCCGCCACCGAGTTTCAGAAGATTCTCGACCACAGCGGCATCGTCTGGAACTGCTGGACGGGAGCCTTGGCACATCTTGGAGTGGCTCGTGCCAACGCATTGCAATCGAGAACCTCGCAGGGAGCGGATGCCGATGCCGCCCGCGTGAGGGCGCTTGCAGCCTACAAAGATTTCCTTACGCTCTGGAAGGACGCCGACCCCGACATCCCCATTTTGAAGGAAGCCAAAGCCGAGTACGCGAAGCTCCAGTAGTTTTCTCCGTACCGATTGACCTCTTTCCAAATTCGACCTAATATTTCCGCGAATAGAAGCGACGTGAAATAATGTAGGCCGTCGGGACGAGGCGCAAAGTGGTAATCGCCGTAATCACATTGCTTCTGGCAATCCTGCTTGCTCCCATCCTGCTGATCCGCTTCCGCAAACGGTGGGTGGCAGCCTTCAACTTAGCTGTTACGAACCGGATCACCAGCCGATTTGCCGCCCGATTGCCCGGCTTCGGCATTCTTACTCACGTTGGTCGAAAGTCAGGCAGGGTCTACCGGACGCCAGTGAATGTTTTTCGAGCGCCGGAGGGATTCCTGATTGCGCTCACCTATGGTCAGGACAGCGAATGGGTCAGGAACGTAGAGGCCGCTGGTGGATGCGAGCTTGAGACTCGTGGCGTGAGGTACTTACTTTCCGCACCAACCATCGTGCACGATCCCTCTCGGAGGCGGTTCCCCTTTCCCGTGCATATGATCCTCGGGCTCATTGGTGCGAACGATTTCATGCAGCTTACAAC
>JBEKUD010000367.1:0-3007 GCA_049515395.1 Candidatus Sulfotelmatobacter sp.
ATGCTGACGGAAGGCCTGCAGCCGGCAGCGGCGCTACGCCAGTCGCAGATCGAGATGTGGAGGCAGAAACGATGGGATTCACCATACTACTGGGCCGCGTTTGTCATTCAGGGGGAGTGGAGGTAGAACGACCATAGTCCGCCGATTCGCGTGGACGGACTGGAGGAAAGCCGTCGGGAGGGGCACGGTCGACCGAATTCTGCACAATCTGCGCTTGATTCCGATTAGCAATTAAAATGGGCGTGCTCTATTGTTGAGATGGAATGACAGGAAACTGCATCTCGACAACGCTGGCCTTCGAGATTGAGGACGGCAGAGCCGTTCCATTCTCATATGCAATCAGATAGTAGTTGCTCTCGTCCTGCAACACCAATCTCAAGAAGCCTGGACGCTCCGGCGCATATATATATACATCCCCGTCCCTTGCATTTGGGGTACGCGATAGTACTTTGACTCGTGTTCGGATACTGATGATAGGGAAGTCCGATTGCTTAATGGCGGCCATTCCTCTCTCTGTCCACGGGAAAACAGGTCCTGCAGAATGGGAAACAGTAATAGCTGTTTTCCATCCAAATCCATACCACTGTCTCTGGCAGACCTCAAGCACCAAAAAGAAGAGCATGATGCAGACGAAATATCTATACTTAGTGGAACGCAGGGAATGGAAGGAATACCCAACTAGGAACGGTCCTACAAGTGAAGCCAACAAAAGAGCTCCGTCCAAAAGGCCCGAAGGCTGATCTTTAGTGGAGGACCAAGTGGCAAGCACCATAAATACCGCCAAGGCCAAAACACTTACCATGCGACGTTGATGGTGCCTTTTCTCGTCGTATTCAGTGTTCGCGAATCCCAGAGCAAACGACAAGGAGAACGCACCTGCGCCTTGCGCCGCCACGGAGGGAAACATATCAAAGCTAGACCTGATATTCGCGATCTGTGCCGGAAATCCGAGAGCAGATACTAGCCCGCGGGCAAAGCTCCAACTTGCCAAATAGCCGAGAAACAATATCGCTACTATGAGGGCGCCAATAGCAGCTGCACCCTGAGCGATATCCACGGTTTTTCTATCCGGTGTTGCCACATTGGTCTCCACACGTTCTCGCCATAAATCGAGTTCCACCGAACTTATGATGAAACTCTAAAGCCTTGCGCGAAGCGGCTCTTTGGATTCACCACATCAGCATGGATCGGGACAAGTGCTGACAGTTCGAACCTCTTAAATCCAATTTCGTCTTGCCTCCCCGTTAACAAGAAATGCATTGTTTTAGCCAAGCCGAAACTAATGCCCCCTTTACCTTTGCAAACTGATGCTGTATTGGCGGTTGTGTTTATCGATTCTCCCCAATCGTCTCTGCTTCTAGGATGGACTCGGGATTCCCTCCGCGACCTGCGGCGTTTAGGCCAAGAATTGCCCAAGTGAAACTGATCCGGGACTCAATTAAGGCATTGGCGACAAGCTTCCATTTTGTGCTAGTTTTCGCCGTATCTCTTTGACCTCTCGCTGAATCGGCCATTCACGGAACAGCAAGAAGTAGAAGGCGACGAGGCTAAATAAAGGAACGTGGATGAGCAAGCCCCAGCCCCACCATTTCGAGAATCCGGCTTTGCGGAATATGACCATCCAGATGGCGATTCCAATAAGTAACACTACAATCAGGAACACTACAAGGAATAGTGGGAAGCCGGAAGGCAGAGTGGCAAGCATCACGCCAAAACCGGACTCCAGATGCCGGCGGGAAGGTTCTTGCACGGGTTTTCTCCTTAGTGGTTTATGTTTTGAACAGCATGAGGATTGTGCTATTGCGCTCGGCGCCCACATCACCCGTAACTTCGCGATCAAATCATCTGGTCGGCGTGGCACCTGCCACTGCGCTGTGCTTCACCCTCATCTTCTAGTGGCGCTTTCCCTCAGGACGTTACAAATCCTGCGATGCGTGTGCTCCCAAGGGCAATAATTGCAGTGGATTCTGATGCGACAAACGCAGTAAGATGGCCAGACTGATTGCATAGATGGGGTTCTCGTGACGTTGCAATTCGTCCTCGACGTGAGTCCTCTACTTCCAAGAACCACCCAGGAATTGCCGGAACACAGCCAGCCCGCTGCTCGAAGTATCCGTTTCCGGATGCGCAGACTAAACTACTGCACGCGAGGCGTAAGAATTACTTGCATCAGTTTCGTGCTTCTCGCAACCTTGTTTTTTTGGCCCACGACTGCGAGCGCGGTCGGTGCTGGTTCGGGTTCGGAGTGGTCGCAAACCAACACTGGTTCGAACTCCGCAGTCCAGGCTGACAACGATGTTCGCGAACTGGAGTTGGGCAAGCCTGTCGAACGCGAGCTTGTCGGCGGCCACCACCACTCGTATCAGGTGGCCTTAGCCTCCGGGCAGTTTTTGCACGTTGTCGTGGAGCCACATGGCATCGGCGTGACCGCGAGGCTATTCGGACCCGACAGCAAGCCGTTGATGACGCTGGGCGTGATGGCTGGGTCGCACGAGCCGCTGTTCCTAGTAGCGAAAGAGCAAGGCATCTACCGCATTGAAATACGGTCCGCGGAAGGCGCCGCTGGTAGCAGCTACGGGTTAAGGGTTGAAGAACTGCGGGTTGCTACTTCCCAAGATAGCAATCGCGCTCTTGCTGAAAGCGCTCTTGCCGAGGGGGAGCAACTTGATCAGGAAGGAACGGCAGAATCGAAGCGGAAGGCGCTCGAAAAATATGAGCAAGCTCTTCCGCTCTGGCGAGCCGCGGGCGACCGTCGAGGTGAAGCCGAGACGCTGTACGACATTGGGGATGAATACCAAGGGCTGAACGAGAAGCAAAAGGCGCTAGAGTATTACAACCAGGCCCTGACTCTCGCACAGGCGAAGGGGAACCGCGCCGGGGAAGACACGGCGCTCAACGACATTGGCTTGGTTTACGACTCGCTGGGGGAGAATCAGAAGGCGCTTGACTATTACAATCAGGCCCTATCGCTGCGACGTGCGGTGGGGAACCGCGTCGGAGAAGCCGC
>JBEKUD010000368.1:0-2984 GCA_049515395.1 Candidatus Sulfotelmatobacter sp.
AGACTCCTTTTCGTCCTTTCCGACAGTGTGACGCTAAAAAGCACGGGTGATGTTGACCACGATTAGGATTAGGACAGTCACTCAAAGACTCAAAGATTGATCGGTCAGAGTTACTATAAAAACTGAGTTGAGCCCCATTTCAGACAACACAAATTCCCAAAATTAAGGCCCGCCAAAACCCGGCCCTTTTCTAATCGTTTGTTTTTCTTTGTTTTCAGCATTGAAATGGGCCCTGCGAGATTCGAACTCCCGACCTTCTGGTTCGTAGCCCTTTCCGGTACAACGCGGTACTCATAAATTCCGTAAGTGACTGAAAACATTGTAAATAAATGCACGAAAACTGCGCTATTTAGGCCGAGTTAGGATGCCGAACCCGCTCAGCTTGAGCACAGTCAGCCCCGCACCTGCACAGGCTGCTACACTTCTGCGCATGAATCGTCTCTTGTTCAGCGCCACGTTTTTGGTCATTTTTGCCACACCCCCAACCCCCGCGGACAGCACGAAATTTTGATTTTCCTACACTTGAAGGTTCATGTCCTTATGAGAGCTTGGCGAGTCGGAAGAGGTTGCATACCATGTCAGTTGAAGCCAGCCCTTGATGTGGCTTTCAATCTCACTGACTTTGGAGTTCCATGAACCCCCAACTCCCCCTCGCTCGATGTACATCATCTTTCTCCGTTTTGAAAGATTTTCGCCGTTTGCCCTTGGTGCTCCTTGCTGGATTCGCTAGCTTGTTTGTGAGTGGCCCGGCATACGGGGCAACACCTTGGCCCGGACAGACCGGAAATGCAGTAGGGTATGCTGCCTACGGAACTTTGGGCACGACACCCTGGCCGGGTGGTAGTTTTACGAGTGGCACAGCTTCGAGCCCTACGATCTACAAGGGCTACGTCTTCACTGGTGCTCAGACAATTTCCGGCTCCTACATCGAGTTTATCGGCTGCGACTTTAATTCTGGCACGGGTGGCGTTCTCGTCACAGGCACGAACATAACTTTCACCGGGGACCGTTTCCAATCAAACGACGTTGAGAATTACAACGTCCAGACCACCGGATCGAACATTACGTTCTCCTACAGCAGCTTCACGCCGCTGGCTTCTTTCTATACCTCGCCTCCAGGTTCGGTGTGGCCATCGGCGGGAGCTGGGCAGAATACAACCACGCAGATAACGGACACGAATGCGATCAATGGGAATGATGGCTACGAATACGGCATTAACATAACATCGGGTGGCCCGGTCACGGTTGATCACAGCGATATCTGGGGCTTCGGGGGTGGGATCGTCTTTTATTCAACGACCGCGCAGATGAACGTCACGAACAATTGGATCCACGACGCGGCGAATGCAAGTCCGCAAGGCTATCACACCGATGGCGCAGGCTATCTCAATGGCGGCGCCGGGCCGAGCAACGTCTTGATCCAAGGCAACACCATTGCATCCCTAGGCAATACCAACGGCATCGCGTTTCAGGCAGCTACCTCGGGCTACAGCAACCTGCAGTTTGTGAGTAATTTCCTGTCAGGATTTGGCTATACCGCTACGCTCTGCGCTCCCGGTTCAACCCGTTGCAGCAATTCAGTGGTTACGGGAAATGTCTTTGGCACAGATGTTGAGCCTGTCTGGAATCCTCTCTACGGGAACAGCTACACGGGAACAGCCTCGGCTTGGACCTGCAATACACTTTCGTTTCGCTCTGGTACGACCTGGACCGACGGAGATGGTTGGACGCCGCCCGCTTCAATAAATGGCGAATATTGGGTTCCGACCAGCGCCATTGCAAGCACCACTGATTGGAATGGAAATACTTCTTGCCCCGGTACCTCCGGCGGCCAGGCCCCTAACCCGCCTACGGGACTCGCGGCCGTGGTACAGTGAGCGGTGACCAGTAAGCGGCGGCGGAACTTGTCAGGATCAAGTGCTGCCGCTTCTTATGTAAGTGCTTCGTTTGTGGAGGTCTCAAGCCCTGAATTTTCCAGTCTGTACTGGACGGGACGGCCTGCACGAAACTTCGAAGCGGTCGTTCTCAACCATGAAGGGAATTTCGATTCCAGCCTTCCGGCGATTGGCTAGCGGCAGGACCCAAGCTCGCTAGCCAATCGCGTGCGAACCGCCAAGTTTCGGCGGTTCGAGGCGTTAGCGTCCCGACTACCCAGACCGCTGCGGATTCTTGATGTGGGAGGAACCCACGAGTTCTGGGAGAACCGCGGCTGGGCTCAAAACTCCTGCGTATTGGTCGCGTCCCCAGCGACCGGATGGATATTCGCATGCTTCCGCTCCTCAGCTTTGAGGTTCAAGCTATATATCTGCGCGTCAGTCTGACCTGGTTCCCAGTTCATCATGGGATTAGTGACCGATGAAGAAATATTTACGACACCCTCAGGGTCAACAAGAATCTTGCGCAACAACTAAGTTAAGTTAGATAGGCGCGTTCGTTCACGCCTGATCAAGGATGCAATTGACCTCCAACCTTCTGCCCTTCTGCGGAGACGAGCGCTTCTCTTGATGTAATGGTACCGATAAAGTTTGCCCCCTAGCCATGAGTAACGGATCATCCCGAGAATGCTTGTCGGGTAGCTAGAGCCATCCCGAACAATTTCTTAACGCAATTTTAGCGCTTGCGGTTTTCAGAAGTCGCGCCGCCAGGGGCGTGTGGGGGGCGCAGTCTAAGCAATGGTAGCCAAGTCAACGCTCTGACGGGCAGGCTGCTAGAGTGAGCGGGACCATTGCGTATTGTTAGGCAACGCACACTGAGGGTGCAGCAGTGGATCGCCCATACCTTCAAAACTCCAACGCTGTGGCTGACCCCTGCCCGCTGAGCCACGATCTTTCCCGCAACGCCCTACTACAACCGTCAGTGCGGAAGCTGGAAAGCGGGGTTCTTAACCAAAAGTGCCGTTGCAACTCACTTCTCCACTAAAGCTTGCCATCTCCTGTGCGTGATCGGATGCGTGTTTCCCTGCGAGTGGAAAGTGGGGAGGCCCG
>JBEKUD010000369.1:0-2961 GCA_049515395.1 Candidatus Sulfotelmatobacter sp.
ATCCCAACCCAGACATCGGCATTTTCCTCCACGGCAAAGGTCGCGGCGCCGCCGAGGTGCGCGTCGCCTTCCGCTGCGACCTCGACCCGGAACGTCCGCAAGACTGGGCTGAAATCGTGAGCCTCTGCCGCCCGGTCGCGAGCGAGATGTTCTCCGTCCCGCTCCACCGATTCCGCGCGTGGCTGCAAAACGATGACAGCGCCGACACGACCGGCGACGTAGAAGGCGAAACCGAGGATTCGGCGGCCAGTCATTCCAAGCGGGGACACCAGCCAAAATTCCTCATCTGCCGTGGGCGCGAAAAGTCTGCGGTGTCCAACAACCCCGCCGACATCCATTCAAACAGCGTCATCCTCCTCCCCGCACCGCGCGATAAGGAAGGCGTCGCCGCCGTGAGGAAACTCGGACAGGCATTGTGCCAACGAGGCTTCGGGACTCAGCAGTTGGATGTGTGGGAACTCGCCATGCAAAGCTCCGGAAAAACTCCCGTGCTCCGCATCCACCGCCAATGTCTCGCGCCGTGGCTCGGTATGAACGACTGTCCGCCGCTACGAACCTTGCTCGAACTGGTTGAAAGCGGTGAGTGGATGGCCGACGAACTGCGCGAGGCCCTCGCCGCCATTCACGAATGGAAGCCGGACAACGAATCCACAACTCCGCTACCCGAATGGCTGCTCAAACTCTTTGGCAAAACAGCCGACTTCCGCGTCAGGGACATCGCCCAGCATCCCGGCGGTGGCATCCTTCTCTGCGCAAAACGGCAGAATCCGGTTGCGGATGAATCGGACTATTTCGCTGAGGAGGACGACACGCCAAGCGAAGCGCCGGAAGAAATTCTCTTAGCGGGACATTGCGCCCAAGTGTCTGCCGTTGCAGAAAAGCTGGCCTGCGCCTGTTTCGGCGAACATACCGCAATGGTTGCAAAGGCTGCCGGAGATTGGCACGACGCCGGGAAACTCGACGCTCGTTTTCAGGAAGTGCTCCGCGGCGGAGCGCCGGACGACGGCAGCCCGCCGCTGGCAAAGTCGCCGGATAAACCGCGCTCGAAAGATCGTGCCGCGGAAATCGCCACCGCAGCCGGATTCCCGCCACACTTCCGCCACGAAATGCTCTCCGCCCTGTTGGCGGAGAGATTCTGCATCACAGAGCTATCACTGGCAGACCGTGAACTGCTGCTCCACCTCATCGCCAGCCATCACGGCCACGCCCGCCCGTTTGCTCCCGTCTGCGAGGACAGCGCGCCGCCAGCATTAAAAACAACCCATGCCGGCGTGCCCGTCGACCTTTCCACCAAAGATCGCACAAGATTTCCTGCGCACCGTCTCGACTCCGGCATCACCGACCGTTTCTGGCAGCTCACCCGCCGCTTCGGCTGGTGGGGCCTCGCCTATCGCGAAGCCATCCTCCGCCTCGCCGACTGGTATGCGAGCGAACATCCCAATGATCAGTCCAAAGATTCAGCGCAGCCATGAGCAAACCCGTTCATCAACTCGACCTCCCCGCCCTCGACGGTGCCAATCCGCTCGGCTTCCTCGCCGCCCTAGGCACGCTCGCCGTGCTTTCGGAAACCGATCCCAAAATCAAACTCGGCTGGCACTCTCGGGCACGCTGGACGCCCTTTCTGACTTCGCACAATCCACTCGAAGAATCGGAAGTCATGCAACGTCTGGCCACCCGATTGCGTGGGAAACCCGTGGATACTGAGAAAGAGAAGCTGCGCGACGCAGCGCAGAGGCGATTCGCTGCTGCAAAGACAGAACTCAAGAATGCCGAAAAACGATTCAAAGAACGTGGCTTGCGGAGAAAAGAAAAAGATGCCGAAAGGGAAAAGGAGGTAGCACCATACGAAGATGCTTTCGCCGCTGCCCGCACCGAAAGGCTAGCTGCGCTGAAAGATGCAGTTCCGTCCCCCGAGCTAGCGCTTGGAGACAAGCCCGATTGCACCATTGAAGAATTTCGGCAACACGCACTTGCCATCCGCGCACAATCAAAACCAGCAGACCGGAATGCCGCAGACCTTGTCGCTTCATTTGGTGCCGAATTGAGCGCGGACAACGACGAGAGCATCGAGCCGACTCCATTTTGCTTCGTCAATGGTAGCGGGAAACAATGGTTTCTTGCGACCGTCCGACAACTGATGACCTGTAAAGATCCCACGAAACAAGAGCCTTCACCGCCGCCGTGCGTAACGGAGGCGAATTTGCGGAACTGCATTTTCAACCATTGGGCATATTCAGACGAAGGTCTTTCGATGCGGTGGGATCCGGCGGAGGATGTTCGATATGCACTCCGCTTGGACAACCCCGGCCCAATTGGAGCATACACCGTTTGGATGGCGAACCTGATCGCCTACGTCGCACTGGCCTGCTTTCCCTGCGCGCCGGTGGAACGTGGCTCAGCAACGGCCTGCTGGCCTCTCGGCAAGAAATCACCTTCCTTTCGCTGGCCCGTCTGGGAGACGCCGTTGACGTTGGATTCCATCCGCTCAATCTTGACGCACCCCGCCCTGGCGGCGCGAGACTATGAATCAGACCGCAGGCCACTCCGTGCTGAGCTTCGTGCCCGCGGTATCGCCGCAATTTTCTCCGCCCACCGAATCCAAGTCGGCAACCCGCCCCTACACAAAATCAATTTCTCCCCCGCGTTTGCACTATGAAACCCAATCTCGACAAAGTTGATGAAGCGGTGCTGGCGTTACTCTATTTGACAAGCTTCACCGAGGGGAAGGGCGAATTGGCGCTTACCCGGGCGTGGAAGGGGCACGATTGGGATGCTCTGGACCGCCTCCACAAAAAGGGCCTGATCTCTGATCCGAAAAAGAAGGCCAAATCGGTGGCGATGTCTCAGGAAGGCCGGCAACTGTCCGAAGAAGTGTTTCGACGCCTGTTTTGCGAGTGAGTTACTATGAAGCCTCTTGCACACATGGCCCCTTTTTTCTCGCGTTTCCCAGAGTTGGCGGCG
>JBEKUD010000370.1:0-3530 GCA_049515395.1 Candidatus Sulfotelmatobacter sp.
ATGTTTCCCGCTTCCGTAATGCATCCGCATTTGCATCCTGGCTCGGCCTGTGTCCGGAAAAGAAGATCAGCGGCGGAAAAGTGCTCTTCACCAAGAGCAGACGAGTCCGAAGCCGGGTTGCCATCGCACTTCGTCTGGCGGCGCGGTCCTTACACCATGCCAAAGATTACATGGGAGAGTTCTTCCGCAGGATCTGTCGCAAGCTCGGCAAGCCTCAGGCTATCACTGCTACTGCTCACAAGCTCGCTCGAATCGTCTACTACCTGCTCAGCACACGAGAGGCATATGACCAATCGGTGTTCCACAAGTGCGAAGAAGAGGCATTGAAGCGTGCCGAGATGCGACTGCGCAGGCAGGCTGCTCATCTCGGATTCAGAATCATTCCTGCAGCAGAAGGTTGATCGTTCCTTGGGAGTCGGCATCCCTTGATTGATCGAGCTGGAATGTTGGATCACGACTCAGCGAACCTCGAAGACCTCAAGCCGACTGCGGCTGCCCGTTTACAATCACATTCTCGAACCTGAGACCTTTGACGCCGCTGGCCGCGAGCTTTTCCTGCTGCAGCACCACGTCGAAATCCTTGAAGGAAATGTTGCTGATCTCCGTTTGACCAGGGTTTGGCCTGATCGTGCCGAAGGCTGTGTAATGACCCTTGATGCCGATGAAGCTCAGGTTACGAACCACAGACTGCGGCGGCGCTTCACCCTGCAGATTCGCATACTGCGACCACGGCTGCACCGAAAGGATCGCAGAGGCCGTGGCTTCCGAGGTGATGTTGCGGAACGTGATGTCCTCATAACGCTGCGGCGTGTCCGGCCGCAGCTTCAAGGTTGCGATCCTGACATTGCCGATGATCCTGCAATTCTCCACGACCACGTCGCGAACGATCGTGGCTTCGGACCCAAGCGTCAGCACGCCGCCGCCACGCTTGTAGACGCAGTTCCGGATGCGGATGTGCTCCACCGGCGGACTGTCTGTGTCCTTCATGGCCTGGGGTCCCTTGGAACCCTTGGCCGCGATGCAGTCGTCCGTGACGGAGAAAAAGCAGCCGTCGATCGTGACGTTCCGGGAACTGTCCAGGTCGATTCCGTCCGTGCTGGGAGCCTGCTTGTAGTCGTCCGGAACCTCGAATCGTGTCTTGCTCACGGCAACGCCGTTGCAGTTGTAGATATGGAGATTCCAGAACTGCGAATCCTTGAAAGTAATGCCCTCGATCTTCACGTCGCGCGAACTTTCAATGAGCGCCAGGCGGGCGCGGGGAACACCCACGTTCGGGAAGTTGCTGTGCGCAGGCGACGCGTTACGCATCTTCCAGAACAAGTCCCATATTGGCCGGCCTGCTCCATCGAGCGTCCCTTCGCCGGTGAGCTGGAAGCCATCGCAGTTCGTTGCGTTGATCAGAGCCGGATTGAACTTCTCCTCGAAGTGGCCCTCAATCCGGGTGCGCTGGGCGGGGAAGTTGGCCATATCCGTCGAGCACTGCAGCACCGCTCCCGCCCGCAGGTGAAGATTCACATGCGGCTTGAAGAACAGGGCGCCGCTCACGAACGTGCCCTGCGGGATGACGACCGTTCCTCCGCGGCGCGATGCCAAATGATCGATCGCCGCCTGGATGGCCTTGGTGTTTATGGTTGCACCATCAGGCCGCGCGCCGAATTTCGTAATCAGGGCTTCCGCAGAAGACTCCGCATCGGCCATCAATGCAGACCCCCAGAAGGGAGCCGCAAGCATCAACGACATGAACCGCCGGCGCGCAAACGGATGAATGGACACAACTCACCTCTGTGCGACAGATAAAGATGCTATAGCAAGGCGCCTGTTGATGGAGTCGAACTGGTCTCGCGCCAACAAATCGCCGCGTCTTTAGTAATCGCACGCCATCTCGACTTCACCATAACTTGCCGCGAACGCAAGAGTCAACGACTCCGTACCCGCGCGGGAGGAACTTCCCGAAGCGCCCGGGTGCGGCGCACCACCGTCCGCCTATGGGAGATCAGATCCATCTGACGAGAAAGGGCGTTTAGCGTTACCGACCCCGCGTGTCCGGCTGAACATGGATTGATTCTGGCGTATCCTATTCGACTTCTTCCGGGCGCTGGGTACCCGCACACCGCGCTCACGTCGCGTCCCTGTCCGATGGACCCCACCGGAATTCCCATGATCGCGATCATGGCAAGAGGATACGCCGGGGTGTGAACTCCTTCACTGTTTCTGTGGGGGCTTCTGGGCTGTCATCTCTTCGAGGGCCTTCTGCCACTCTTCGCGTTCCTTCTTATGCTCACTCTGCTCATAGTGAATACCCTGGACAAAGGTGTGCATCACATCGTCCAGGGTCCGTCCCGGAGCCAGGGTACAACTCTTGAACACATCGGTGTCGGCGTTGGTATCAATCTCCGGCGCGATACATGTCAGCACCAAACCCTTCTCGTCGATCACCGTGAAGAGGTGGCTCGGGTTGGCGAAGCCCGTGGCGGATGCAACAGCCGGAGTGGGCTTGAGGAACTGAGTCTGGGGTGCAGGATCGGGAGTCTTCGTGGCCCGTAAAGCTGGAGCCGTAAAGGCGCTTGTCTGTACGGCGGCGAAGGCGACGAAAACGGCAAGTGGCAGGAGTGCTGTGTGTCTCTTCATGGGCACCTACAACTTTCCTGAACGAGGATTCCGGTGCTAATTGCGGTATCGACTGGTTGGGGGCAATTCTACACCCAGAACTTTGTCAGGTCGAGAGCGCGGGTAATGTGGCCCCTGAAACCCCACCAGTCGCGACAACGGGATTCAGGGTACACGCCGCAAGCTGCTCCTCCGCACCTGTCAGTTGAGGGCATGATAGTACGCCCGGCGTGAGGGTCCGGTATCTCTCTGCGGCGACGGACATCGTGCACTGTTCCACTGTGAGCAACCATTTGGTTTTCCGCTTTTTACAAATGCTCTTCAAGATCAGTCCCTTAAAGTTCCGCTTTTTACAAATGCTCTTCAAGATCAGTCCCTTAAAGCGTGCAACTGGCCTTGGCCAGACAGGATGAGCAGGAACAGTATTTGTTCCTTGGGAGTCGGCATCCCTTCATTGATCGAGCAGGAATGTAGGATCACGATTCAGCGAACCTCGAAGACCTCAAGCCGACTGCGTCCGCCCGTTTACAATCACATTCTCGAATGTGAGACCTTTGACGCCGCTGGCCGCGAGCTTTTCCTGCTGCAGCACCACGTCGAAATCCTTGAAGGAAATGTTGCCGATCTCCGTTTGACCAGGGTTTGGCCTGATTGTGCCGAACGCTGTGTAATGACCTTTGATGCCGATGAAGCTCAGGTTGCGAACCACAGACTGCGGCGGCGCTTCACCCTGCAGATTCGCATACTGCGACCAGGGCTGCACCGAAAGGATCGCGGGGGCCGTGGCTTCAGAGGTGATGTTGCGGAACGTGATGTCCTCATAATGCTGCGGCGTGTCCGGCCGCAGCTTCAAGGTTGCGATCCTGACATTGCCGATGATCCTGCAATTCTCCACGACCACGTCGCGAACGATCGTGGCTTCG
>JBEKUD010000371.1:0-2931 GCA_049515395.1 Candidatus Sulfotelmatobacter sp.
CCTCAACGGCGCAATGAACGCTGGGCTGTGCGGCTCATCGGCCCGGCCAGCTTGGTGTCGCGGATCTGAAATAGGAGCCTGGACGAATAGCGCCATTGCTGTAATTGGGTGCGGCGAGGTCTACATCCCTGCCGGAACTTACACGCAAACGATCAGCATTGTGAAGCCACGTTGTGTCAAGCTTCATGGAGCTTCGGCTGGCAGTACCTTTTTGAAGTGGACACCCACGCATGGCGTGGCGGTTATTATGGGAGATGCTCACGAGGCAACCATCTTCGCGCCGGAAGGTGCACTGGAAGACTTAACCGTGATGGGCCCCGGCGCAAACACCAAGACTTGCGGCATCTATATTGGCGGATCAGACGGTACTGGATGCGCTCCCCCGACTTCGATCGATCCCAGTACGAATATTGACGATCACGACAATATCAATCGAGTCAGAATTTACAAAACATCCTCGGCTGGCGCTTTCGGCGTGGGCATTCAGTGGGGTAAAAACGCCTGGGTAAATACCATCTTTGAGAGCAACATCTCTGACAATGGAACGGGAATCTACATACCTAGCACGACTTCCCAGACGGGCGAAAACCTCACAATTCTCGACAGTGCGATTCAAGCCAATACGGGCGTTGGGCTTAAGATTGATACGGGGAAAAATATCAATTTCAACCTCGTCAATACTTCCCTGGACTACAACGGATCGTGGGCCGTGCAGAATGGCACAGCCCCGACAGGAAATACAGTGAGTCTGGTCAATTGCTATATCGCGCAGCGGAGTCGCTGGCTGCAAAACTACGGCTATATGAACCTCACGGGGGTTTACGCCAATGACGCCGCCGATTCGGGGATTCTAGGCTACTTGATCGACAATGAGGCGCCGCTCTTAACTGTGCTCGGAGGACAATTCTATAATAATGGTACCGGAGCAATCCTGAATCCGGAAGGGGTTGCGAGTACATGGATTGGGTCAATGGTCACCAGCCCCGGTGCGAGTGGTCTGACTCCGACCGCGACTTACATCGACCATCTCGGAGATGTCGCTCCGAGTAGCTTGTACATCAACCACATTAACCAAAACACCGCCAACCAGGTGGCAGGAACGTCGGTCTGCTCATCCGGCACGCAGACCATTGCTTTCCCCGGGCCGTTCGCCTCCCCGCCTGCAGTTGTATTGTTTGACGAAACGACCAAGGGTGGCATCAGCCTCACCGGGAAAGGAACCTGGGGTTTCATAGTTTCATGTACGGGAGCCTCAGATGTGTTCGATTGGATCGTGATCGGAAATCCTGACTAAAGAGTAATAGGCAACCTCAAACCATCGAGTTCCGAGAGTCTCGGCGACGATCCTCTGGCTGTCGGTAATTCGTATTCCTTCAACCCGGGGTCGTTGAAGGGCGCTCGTCAAGCTGGATGTCGCCGGGTCAAGCCAATTCTCAATAAGCGTTTGGGCGTTTTCGCCAGCCATAAAGGATTGCTGGTCAACAACATCAAAAGAGCACCAGTGAAGTTGGCTTCAGACCTAATCGTTGGTAGAAGTTACCATGCCTATCGGGGCTACCGCATTCCCACGCTCAGCACGGGAGTGAAGTAGCTGGAAGGGAATTCCCGGCAATTTTCCGCAAGCGTTTCTTCGCTCCACAGACCTGAGGTATTCTCACGTGGCGTTATAATTCTCGTTGGCGTTCGAACTCGGGGGCACAGAATGAACAGCAACGGGAAGGTGAGACCCTTCTTCGGTAGCACAGGTGGATCGCATCCGCTAGCCAAGTTCACCGATCAGCGGGAAACCTACGGACCCCACGTCGTAGAGCAACTTGTTCGCAACCTCACCGACCTCCGAGTCGTGGTCGATTTGGGTGCCGGGTCAGGGAGAGATCTCGAGATCGTCAGACGGCTTCATCCGCATGCGAAACTTATTGCAGTGGAAGGCGGAACGGAATACGCACAGACCCTAGCGGGGAAGGCTGATGTGATTCACGTGGCCAATATCGAGCGCGACGATTTACCGCTTGCAGATGGTGAGGCCGACCTGATCATTGCGAATCAGGTCCTTGAGCACACTAAGGAGATTTTTTGGATTTTTCACGAGGTGTCGCGTTCTCTTAAGCTAGGCGGCCATTTTCTGTTTGGCGTTCCAAACATTTGTTCGCTGCACAATCGTTTCCTACTACTTGTCGGCAGGCAGCCTACACAGCACAAGGTTTGCTCAGCGCATGTGAGGCCATTTTCGAAAGGCGACACGCTAGCTTTTTTGAACGCTTGCTTTCCTGGCGGATACGAACTCGCAAGTTTCCGAGGCGCCCAGTTCTATCCTTTTCCAACGCGCTTGTCGCGGTTACTCGCCAATGCTTTCCCAACATTCGCATTCACGATCTTCTTCATGATCCGAAAGATAGCGGAGTATCACGGCGAATTTGCCGCCTACCCGGCCCGGGCTCAACTGGAGACAAACTTTTGGACCGGCCATGTCCCGACAGGCTCTCAATATTGGCCGTCGGCCCAACAAAAGGGTGCCTTTGAGAACGCGGAAAATGGCGGGCGTGTTTGACAAAGGACCGTCGTATGCAGCCTTGCGTAAAGCTGACGCGACTAGTCGAGCCCGCGAGCGCCGACGATGTTTGACAACCATACACTCTCACTCATGTTGAAAAAGCTAGAATACATTTGCGTGGTCGGAAGCATTGCTCTGATAGGCGCGGACCGAATCGACCTATTGGCAGGGTATGGTTCGTTTAGACTGACTCCATTTCTGCTTCTTGCTTCGCCGGTTGTTTTGATTCGTCTCCTGGCATTGGGATTGCGTGGAAGCGTTCAAGTTCCGATCAGCCCGCCTTTTCGCCGCCAAATCCCTTACCTTGCAGTTTTAGCACTATTCTTGCTTTTCGCCTTCGCTTCGACCATTTTTGGTGTGAACCCGCAGCGGGGGCTGGT
>JBEKUD010000372.1:0-2902 GCA_049515395.1 Candidatus Sulfotelmatobacter sp.
ATCGATCCTATCGGTCAGCCAGAACAAACCCGAGACGTTTCCGGTTGACGTGAGGCAGATCGACGGCCGTGCGTGGTGGATGTTGGGTTTCGCTGTTTCCGTAACTCTGACCCTGGGGATCGTCTCATTTACTATTCCTTGGTTTAATCGAGCGCCACAGGGTGCTTACTGGTTTGACCAACGGCAGTGGGTGCTGGCGATTGCAGCTCTCGTATTATTTTTCGACTTATACGCGTTTTATCAACACGTGCAGCTTCAGCGCATTCGACACCAGCTGTCTGAGAGAGATCAGCTATTTCAACTCGTCAGCGAAAACGCCGCTGACATGATCGCCGTAGTGGACAGCGATGGCCGACGGCTCTATAACAGCCCCGCTTATCAAAAGGTCCTTGGGTACTCTCCCGAAGAGCTAAGAGCCACTTCGTCCATCGAACAAATTCATCCGGACGATCGCCCACGAGTATTGAGGGCAGCGGAAAAAGCTCGCCTGAGTGGCCAGGGAGAGCGAGTGGAATACCGCATGCGCCACAAGGACGGCTCCTGGCGCATTTTGGAATCGACCGCGTGTACGACCAGAGACGCAAGAGGCCAGACTGACAAACTGGTCATTGTGAATCGCGACATCACCCAGCGCAAGCGGACCGAGGAACTGCTGCTGCACAATGCAGCGCTTCGGCATGCCGAAGAGAAGTACCGTGCCATTTTCGAAGATGCGGTTGTAGGAATTTTTCAGATGACACCTGAAGGACGTCCTCTAAGCATCAACCGTGCGCTGGCACAAATCCATGGTTACGAATCTCCGGAACAACTCATGGCGGAGGTCTCGAACCTGGTTTCTCAGCTCTTCGTAGGTTCCGGCCAGATCGATGAATTGAAGCGCGTACTGGACGAGAAGGGTGTAGTCCGCAGTGCGGAGGTGGAAGTTCACTGTCGCGATCGCTCACGAAAGTGGGTTTTGGCGAATGTGCGGGCTGTATGTGACTCGGGCGGCAAGATTGTGCTTTACGAAGGAACGCTTGAGGACATCACCGACCGTAAAGTGGCCGAAAACCAGGTGCAATTCCTCGCTTACTACGATGCTCTTACGGAACTGCCCAACCGGACTCTCCTCCGCGATCGCTTGGGCAAGGCCCTTGCGGGTAGTCGCCGTCGTAAGGATAAAGTTGCGGTTTTGTTCCTTGACCTCGACCGGTTCAAAGTCATCAACGACTCACTTGGACACTCGTTTGGGGATCTTCTGTTGCGGAAAATTGCAGACCGCCTTAAGAGCCAGGTCCGCGAACAAGACACCGTGGCCCGGGTGGGTGGCGACGAATTCCTCGTCGTGCTGACCGATGTAAAAGATGGGACGGACGCGGCGATCGCTGCGGAAAAGATTATGGATGCAATGATCGCCGAATTGGTCATTCAAGGCCGTTCGTTCAGCGTCAGCTGCAGCATGGGAATCAGCATTTTCCCGGAGCATGGCGCGGACAGCGAGACCCTGATCAAGAATGCGGATGCGGCCATGTATTCCGCCAAAGAGAGTGGACGCAATACGTTTCAGTTCTTTTCAGAAAAGATGAACGCCGAAGTTGTGGAGCGGTTGACGCTGGAGCACGGATTGCGGGCGGCGCTCGATAAGAAGGAGTTCTTTCTGGTGTATCAGCCACAGATGGACATGGCCACAGGAACCATTGTTGGTTTCGAAGCGCTCCTCCGGTGGCAGCATCCGGAGTTGGGCACCATAGCGCCGGATCGGTTCATGGGGATTGCGGAAAACAGCGGTCTGATCCTGCCCATCGGGGCATGGGTGCTGAGAACCGCCTGCTCTCAGGCGCGAAAGTGGCAAGACGAAGGGCTTTGCGCAACCCCGGTTGCAGTCAATGTATCCGCGGTGCAGTTTCGACAGCCCGGCTTTCGCGAGGTCGTCAGCCGAGTACTCAGCGAGACCGGCCTCGCCTGCCAATACCTCGAACTGGAGGTTACCGAAAGCCTTCTGCTATCGAATGCAGATATGACGTCCTCCGTGCTTCGGGAATTGAAGGGCATGGGGTTAAAGCTGGCAATCGACGACTTTGGGACCGGCTATTCCAGCCTCAGCTACCTCAAACAGTTTCCCTTCAGTAAGCTCAAAATTGACCGC
Source organism: Candidatus Sulfotelmatobacter sp. (assembly GCA_049515395.1). GTDB lineage: Bacteria > Acidobacteriota > Terriglobia > Terriglobales > Acidobacteriaceae > Sulfotelmatobacter. Next base: position 2,126 of record JBEKUD010000372.1, read on the forward strand.
TCGTTTATCCGTGACGTCGCGGTGAATTCCGATGATGCGGCGATCACAACTGCAATCATCAGCATGGCCAAAAGTCTGAGTCTCAAGGTCATTGCTGAAGGAGTGGAAAACGAAGCGCAAATGTCGTTCCTGCGGAAACTTGGCTGCGAGGAAATTCAGGGCTACTACTTCAGCAAGCCCTTAACGGCCGAAGAAATTTCCGCGCGATTGAAACTTGGTTCCCTTGGCAACCCGGTCGTTAGATTAGTTAGCGAAATTGATTCCCGAACCATGTCGGCTCGCTCCTCCGAGTAAGCTCTGTGGTACAACCTAAGGTGCCACAGAACCCCTCTCCACGAAGACTGCGGGGAAACCCTGCGGGGCACTCCGCTCCTCAAACCGGCGCAATCACCTCATAAGGACGCATCATTTCGTTGTCCTCATGTTCGAGGATGTGGCAGTGCCATACATATCGCCCGGTAAAGCCTTCAAAGGGGACAATAATCCGAGTGACCATTTTAGAGTGAGCGCGCACCGTATCTTTCCAGCCCGCTTCGTTCGCATCGGGAGGTTCCGGTGGTCCGAGGAAGTGAAGCTCACGCTTGGTTCGGAACAGCCATGGCACGTACGCTCGGCGATCGAGAATTTGGAAGCGCACCAGGTGCAAATGAATTAGGATGCGAGTCGTTGGTGGGATTGATCAGCGTCCAGATTTCGCTCGTTCCCAGCACCGGCTTTTCCGTAATCGGCGTCTTCCAATGGGAGGCATTCAGAAGCAACATGACCGGATTGCCTGCT
>JBEKUD010000373.1:0-2900 GCA_049515395.1 Candidatus Sulfotelmatobacter sp.
CCATCCTTGCCATGGGGCCCATTTTACAACGCCGCACATCAAACCAGGCCCGCACACGCTACCCGCATACTTGCTGCTTTGACGCGAGGGCTTGCGTATAGTGCTAATTTAATTGTAGGATTGTGTTGTATGCCGCGACATCATCGTGCTGCGCAACGGAAGCTCTTCGAGGTCGCTCACGACCAGCAGGGCTTCTTTACCGCAAAGCAGGCAAAGGCGGCCGGTTTTGCTGAGAACACCCATCCTTACCATGTAGGGGTAGGAAACTGGATTCGCGAACACCGCGGGATCTACCGGCTCGCCCTTTTCCCGGCGGCGGAGCATCCCGACCTCGTCAAGTGGTCCCTGTGGTCAAAGAATCGGAACGAAGTTACGGAGGGAGCCTACAGCCATCAGACCGCTCTGAGTCTGTATGAGCTGTCGGACCTGAATCCAGCCAAGCTGCACATGACAGTCCCGACCCACTTCCGGCGGAACAGCGAGATCCCCGCTATCCTGGTGCTACATTATGCAGATCTGGCCGTCGAGGACGTCCAGGTGGCGCAGGGTTTCAGGTATACGCGACCCCTCCGGACCATCCTGGATCTGATCGAAGCCGATAGCGTTGAGCATACTTTTCTGCGTCAAGCCCTCAGACAAGCTTTCCATCGCGGGTTGATTACGCGATCGCAGGTCAACAGGGTAAGACTGAGCGCTCGGGCCCAAAAAGTATTCGAAAGTCTTCTACGGCAAGTCGCGTGACCGATATGTCACGAGACTATGCGACGGCCAAGGCATTTCGCAGAGCTCTCGAAGACCGCCTGAGCAAGATTGGCGAAGCCGAGCACGTCCAAGTGAATCGCCTTCGTCGCCAAGTAGCATTTGATCGCCTGCTGATGCGGCTTTTTCGAACCGAGACCGCCCCATGGGTCCTAAAGGGAGGCTATGCTCTGGAGCTTCGCTTCAGGACAGCTCGCAGTACGCTTGACATTGACCTGACAGTGCCACGAGTCATGGCCGCTACCGAAGAGGAGGCCACGCGAGTCCTCCGCGAAATGCTTCAGGAAGTCGCGGGCTTCCCCGTCGCAGACTGGTTTGAGTTCACTATCGGTCCGCCCGTAATGGACTTGGATGCGGCACCGTATGGGGGAGCCAGATATCCCGTCGAAGCATGGATGGATGGTAGGATCTTCGCCCGTTTTCATCTGGATGCCGGGATTGGCGACGTCGTGATCCAACCCGTGGACATCATCGAGTGTCGGGACTGGCTCGGATTCGCTGGGATCGCGACTCCCGGAGTGCGGACGATTTCTCGCGAACAGCAATTCGCTGAAAAGCTGCACGCCTATACGCTACCGAGGAGTTCAACCAACAGCCGGGTGAAGGACATCATCGACCTCGCGCTGTTGATCAGATCTGGCGGGCTCACCATGAAGCGGACCGCCGACGCGGTGCATCTGACATTCGACAGAAGGCGGACCCACGAGTTGCAGCCGTCGCTGCCGGAACCGCCGCGGGATTGGCAGGGACGCTTCGAAGTGTTGGCCGAGGAATGTCAACTCCCAGGAGACATGGGCGCGTTATTCAGTGAGGTCGAAGACTTCTTCGAGCGCATGATGAAGAGTGGAGCACAAAGCTGAGCCTGCTGTATGGACGACCGTGATCTCAAAACCCATCCGTTAGAGACGGTGGTCGCCGATAATCTGCGCTTGAAAGAGGAGAACGCCAGGCTTCGCCAACTCCTGGCCGAAAAAGGGATCACGATCCCGGCGCCGCCGAAGAAAGACTTGTCACTGGCAACCGGGCGAGATGCGCACGACGCCGGTGTAAACGAGCATTCTACCAAGGACGTCAAGGTCGGCCTATTCCGCGGTTTGTTCCGAGGCAGAGAGGATGTCTACGCGGTGCGCATGCGGTTCAAGAGCGGAGATTGGGGCTATGTTCCAGCCTCGATCCGCGATTGGAAGGCAGTTCTGTCCGCGGATGCCGCCGTCCGGAAAAAGGTGGACCAGAAGACCAGGAAGCTACTGTCTCTGACCGATGATGTGCTCCGACAGCACCTGGAAGGCAAGCAGACCAATGGCGTGTACCCACTGCTGCTAGACGAAACCTGTTGGTTTCTGGCAGTCGACTTTGACAAGAAGAGCTGGCAGGAGAACGCCGCGGCATTCCTGGAAACGTGCCACGGATTGGGCGTACCGGCGGCGCTGGAACGGTCGCGCTCCGGAAACGGAGGCCACGTTTGGATTTTTTTCGCGCGATCAATTCCTGCGGCAACCGCGCGGAAGCTCGGGAGCCTGATTCTTACGAGAACCATGGATCGCCGCCATCAGCTCGGCATGGACTCATACGACCGGTTCTTCCCGAATCAGGACACGATGCCAAAGGGCGGTTTCGGCAATCTGATCGCACTGCCATTACAGTGGATGCCGCGGCAGAACAATAATAGCGTGTTCGTGGACGCGGATTTCCGACCTTACCCCGATCAATGGAAGTTTCTCTCGGGCATTCAGAGGATGAATGCCGAGCCCGTAGAAACTCTCGTGCGCGAGGCCATGCGCACGGGCAGTGTGGTTGGAGTGCGGATCAGCCTGACGGATCAGGACGACGAGACGGAGCCTTGGACTATGCCGCCATCCAAGAGGCGGCCCCCCAAAGCCATCGAAGGCCCTTTTCCGGAGCGCGTGGAGATTGTGCGATCGAATCTTCTGTACATCGAGAAGGGAAACCTGCCTTCTGCGATGCTCAATCGGCTGTTACGGCTGGCCGCTTTCCAGAATCCTGAGTTCTACAAGGCGCAGGCGATGCGCCTCTCCACCTTCGGCAAGCCCCGGATTATCTCCTGCGGTCAGGAGTTCGCACAGCATGTTGCGCTCCCGCGGGGCTTGCCGAAGGTGGAGAGGCGCATCGCCTGCGCCTTG
>JBEKUD010000374.1:0-2863 GCA_049515395.1 Candidatus Sulfotelmatobacter sp.
TGAGGTGAGGAATGAGGTGGGGCTGGATGTAAGTCACCACGCCCGCATCTCTCAGAGGGGCGGGGAGAAGCTTTTTTACTTGACATCCTTTTTCATAGGACCGTGTGTTTGCTCTGACACTTGCGACTGACCCAACTCCACGGCCAGCGCCTGCTTCAGAACATCTTCAAAGACGGTATCGCCTATCTTGTTGTCGAAGTCCGCCAGCACGACGGTATCTTTCTCCGTTAGCGGTGCAGACTTCGATGTGGGTGTCGCTGAACATGAGCGGAAGTAGAACGTTCCTCCGATTGCAGCAGCGAGAAGTATCACGGCTGCGGGAACCAAAAACTTCCACAGTTTCCTGCCCCCGACAGGATTAACACGCCTTCATTTACGTCGAAGCAGTAGGGCTGCTTGGTCTTCCCACTCGCACCCATTCATAAAAACCGTCTGCGGGAATCAGGCACCTGCGAAATTTCAGCGCATCGCGAAACGCGGGCTTGGTGCTTGCTGTTTCCGATCTTGCGTTGATCATCCTCGCCGCGCCGGAACCATCTTTTGCCCATGATGGAATCAGTCCCTAGAGCATCAGCGACAATTCTCGGCGAGGTTCCTTCGGGTTCTGGCGGATCGGGATCGACTGAGTGGGAGCGATGTTGTACCGAGGACTCCAATCTGGTTCGTCTGAGCCGCAGTCGAAATATTCCTCAACAAGCTGTTTTCGCCGCGACAATCGATAGCGTCCGCACAGGAGGAGATTATTGCAGATCGGATCGTCGTGCAACATTCGGACAGAGGCCAGCTTTACCTGCGACAAGCCCCGCGAACCCACCAACCGCTCTTGAGGACTGCCGGAAGCTTATGCCGTTGCCGCGTTCGCCTGCGTGCCCCTTATCTCGCATTCGGCCTGAAGCCAATCGTCCCAGTCGTGACCGTCTGTTTTTCCGCGCTGCTCGTAAAGTTCGTAGGCGCGTTGCTGAATCTGCCGCTCAATCGGGATCAGGACAGGCGGCTCGTCCGACTTCGGTGCGAGTGTTGATGGCTTTGGTTTCATGGGGAATACCTCACTATTAGCCTCGCCCGAAATCGTCCTTTCGTCAGTGATGGCGGTCACCCTTTCGATGTTTAGGGAATAGCTGCTGCATGCCTGAATCAGGCACCTGCGAAATTTCAGCGGATCGCGAAACGCCCCAGGTTCGAAAACGTATTCCGTCCCATTCGCAAACGAGACAGAGACGTCATACGCGTTAATATCCGAACGGGCACTAACAGTTCCTGACACCGTGCGGTCGGGTGAAGTGGTTGAAGTGGTTGAAGTGGAATCGGCATGGCGAGGGGAATCGTTCGTAGTAGTTCCTCCCCATGGGCAGGTCACTGTTCCGGATAGAGCGCCGTAAATGAGAGCGTAATTGTGGAAGTAGCGGCTATAGTACAGCCGGTTTCGCATGTATCCCAGGTGGAGTAAAAGGCGCCCGAATAAGTTCCGGCAATCGCCGACATCGATGCGGGCTGAGTGGACTGCCCGACTATACCCAAGAAGAACGATAAGACATCCGAAGTTCCAGTGTGGCTAATCGATCCATTGATGCTCTGATTTGGCACATCTGTTGCGGAGAGGGCAGAGCCTTGAATATTTCCGAGAATAGGTAGGTCCTCACCGAAATTTGGAAATAAGTAGTAATTTTGATCGTTGTTCGAGGTGAAGTTAGCATCGGATGCGGTAGCGGTGCCGACATCGATCTGGGAAATGAAATTGGGGCTGCCTGTGGAATAGGACAGCAGCATTTAGTTTCCAGTCGAAGTGACGAACCCTAGCATATAAGGCGACGTAGCAAAGGAAGCGCGGTTCCAGGCGGAAACGCCAGTGAAGCTGCCGGTGCCGGCGTAAAGACCCACGGGCATCGCGGAACTATTGTTGGTTCCTGCAGCGCTACCACTGTCGCATTGCAACCGACTAGGATCAACTCTGCCAAAAGGGGGTTATTGCCGGAACACAACTGGTACGGGAAACTCCCCGGGTCGGTTATCGCTTGCAAACCAAAGTTCCCCACTACCCGTAGCACATTTGTCGTCCGCAAATCTGAAGTGCAATTCGTAGTCTTCTTTGTCGTTCCCTCTCAAGCTAATTCGGTCTGATCTTTCTCTGGTATTGGATTTCAAGTGGAAGGAAATGCTTTGCACAGGCCATTCCTCGCCTGCCATGAGCAGCCGGAGCGGGGTGATCTTCACAGGCACTGGAGTGCGATTCACGACGGTCACAAGACCCCATAAGTATATGACCGGCCCTACCGATGAATGCTGACTTCCGGCGACCAGTATCGGCCCGGGAGTTCCATCGAAGTTGTAAAACAACGGGGCAGCCTGTTCCTTCAGTCGTTGCTCGGCTTTCCCCTCGTCGCCCTTGCGTTCTTGTTCAGCCCTGTCCTCGGCACGTGACGCTCGTTCTTCGTTGCGCCATTTAAGTTGAAGCAGGTTGAAGAGAACGCTGACAAGAAATGCCAGACCGGTGATGACTAACGCAATCCTAGCCATGTCGCTCCCCCCTGCCTTATGCCTTGCAGTTCTGGATTGAGTCTCCTCCGGGCATCCTTGATTTGCGGAATCGCGTCTGCGATTCGCCGGCGACTGCGCCGGCTCTAAGCCGCCTTCTTCTGCTTCGCCCTAATCTTCGCCCACCGCGCTTTTTGAGCGGTTGCGATCTTCCTGCGGGCTGAAGCCGACATTGTGCGCTTCACAGCTGTCGAGCCCATAGTTTTCGTTGCCGCTAGCATTGGCTCCGGTCCTTTGCGGACCTTTGCCCATCGAGCCTTCTGTGCCAGCGCCATCTTCCGCCGCGAAGCTGCCGAAATTATTCGCTTCGGTTGGTTTCCGTTTCGGGATG
>JBEKUD010000375.1:0-2845 GCA_049515395.1 Candidatus Sulfotelmatobacter sp.
ACGGAGGATGCCGATGAAAAGCCTGAAGCTGCAGTTGCGATTACTGCTGGGTACCGTCTTGAGTGCCTTGTCTCTTGCGGCTTATGCCCAGCTCACTCCGAGCGGCGACAGAGTTCCTCTTGCGGGCTCAGAGTCGTCGTGGGTTACCCGCGCCCAGAAACTCGGTCCGGCCGACGACAGCAAAAGCGTCGCCATCACCGTCTACCTTCATTGGCGAAATCAGGAAAGCCTCGAGCAGCTCATCGCCGATCAAACTACTCCTGGGAACCCGCGCTTTGGGCAGTTCCTCACTCCAGAACAGTTCCATGCACAGTTTTCACCTCAGGCTGCAGACGTGAGCGCGGTACAGAATGCCTTTCGCAACATGGGCTTCAGAATCGACCACACCCCCGCTAGCGGCTTGTTCGTTCGCGCTAGTGGAACCGTGGCACAGATCAAGAACGCCTTCCACGTGAGCCAAAATCTCTACTCGTATCGAGGCAAGATTCTGCGTGCGCATGCCGAGGTGCCCGTTATCCCAGCTTCTCTGGCCAAGAACGTCACCTACATCGAGGGACTCGATGACAGCCGCTTCTTAATTCGGCCCGCTTATCGCTCGCGGGGCGGTGCCCCAAAGCCCTCACCGGCACTCCAGCCACCAGCCGGCTACTCCGTGAATTTTCCTTGTAGTCATTATTGGAGTGACACGACCGCGCACCTTCATTCGCCGACGCCGTTTCCCTATGGGTCCGAGCTCCCATGGATTGTGTGCGGCTACACGCCCCAACAACTTCAGCAGGCTTACGGGGCGAACCTTGTGAGCCAGACGGGAAAAACCGTCCGAGTTGCGATTACGGATCTGTACCACTCGCCGACGCTTCTTTCCGATGTAAATCGCTTTTTCACGAATCACGGTTTGTCATTGCTAAACTCGCAGAATTTCGTGCAGATTATTCCGTCGGGAGTTAACTCAATCCCAAAAGGCGATCCCTGCTCCGCCATTGGTTGGCAGGTAGAGCAAACGCTCGATGTCACGGCAGTGCACCTCATGGCGCCCGACGCGTTCATCATCTTCGCGGCGGGTATTTGTGATGCGGCTGACGAACCAGATCAAGGCGAAGGGGAAGAGCCTCTGTATGAAGTCATCGATAATCGGCTCGCCGACATCGTAACCAATAGTTGGGGCTACTACGGGGAAGAAGATGTTGCTCCCGGAGTAGTCAGGAGTGACACCGCCAAGTTCATGCAGGCAGCGGCGCAAGGGATGAGTATCTTGTTCGCGTCTGGCGACGACGGAGATGCAACTCCAGATGGTAGGGCTATTGCGTCCGGGAGTTGGCCGCCCACCAACCCCTACGTGACCGCTGTCGGAGGCACGAGCCTTCTGCTGACAGATTCATCCGGAAATAAATCCGAGTACGGGTGGGCAAATTACTATAGCTCCTTACAGAATCCGCTCATCAGCAACAACGGCGCAACTGTAACCGATGAAGGATGGGGATCCTTTTCTTATGGAGGCAGCTCGAGCGGCGGTCCGAGCTTGATCATGCTGGAACCCTCTTATCAGAAGAAGATTGTTCCTAAAGTAATGGCGACCCAAACCTACTTATCGAGTGGCGAGCCCGTGCCGCTGGATCCTCCACGACGCGTCACTCCGGATATTGCAATGGTGGCCGATCCTAACACCGGCTTGCTGTTTGGGGAGACCTACACGATCACGTCTCCACCGGTAGATGCGGGATGCCTTCAACTCTCGAAGAAAACGGAATATTGCGAACAGGAGATCGGGGGAACTAGCGTGGCGAGTCCGCTTTTTGCTGGAGTAGTTGCTTTGGTGAACGATTCTCGTCTCTCGAACGGCCGTGGCCCAATAGGATTTGTTAATCCCGCTCTCTACCGGCTGCCGGTCGGAGAAACAACAGGCTCCGGCAGGCCAATCATTGATGTGAATGCCCCGTCTAAGCCTGTTGGCGGACTTTATGGTGCGCTAGGATACGACAACTATGCTGTGTTCGTTGGGATTGACTCTTATGCGGAAAGTAATGGCACTGTGATCGAGAATGTGGACACTTCGCTGCGGTCGCAGCACGGATACGATAATGTCACTGGACTGGGCGCACCGAGGGTCCCGCAACTCATTGAGGCCTTGGGGCAACATTAGCGCCATGTGGATTGGTGTTGAGATGGGATCGAGACTGGAATAGGACAGCTACGAGACGATACTTATGCGAAATGTTCTCATAGCTCTGCGCTAGCAAGTTGATCTTCTAGCGATCCGTAATCGACAACCGCGTGGAAAGCACAAGGTTGTCCGCATTGCGGAGTTTTCTCGGCGACAACCACAATTGGCGAGATTGGGATAGATCGGCAGTAATTCTATGGTTAGTGCCTAAAAGCCAAGATGCCCCGCTGCCAGCGCTAACTGGCAAACGGGGCCAACGACATCCGAACCGCTATCGGCAGAGGCTTCTCGGTAGATAATCTCCGAACGATCACTAATCTCGCCCTCAAAACGCTCCCACAGGGGAAGCCCAAACATCCAGCTATCTTCCATGCTCTCGCATCGGTGTCGTGCAGAGTTTTTTTTATCGCGGCAAAGGACGCCGTTGTACCCCCACTGGTCGAATACCCTTTCGAAAAAAGGTCGAAGCAATTCAGCGGCATCATCACCTTTCTGGTACTGGCCTTCCTCTTCAATAAGGTCGGTTAAGCAAGGCACGCCGATGCGTTGTAAGGTGTCAGATCAAACACATGGTCCTATGAAAAAGGATGTCAAGTAAAAAAGCTTCTCCCCGCCCCTCTGAGAGATGCGGGCGTGGTGACTTACATCCAGCCCCACCTCATTCCTCACCTCATTCTTAGAGGG
>JBEKUD010000376.1:0-2799 GCA_049515395.1 Candidatus Sulfotelmatobacter sp.
GTTAGAGCCATTACAAACAGCAGGGCCTCTTTGCTCCACGGACATTACTCCGCTTCCTCGCTACTACAGACCCAGCCGAATCCCTCTCGCCTTCCACCGATTTCCCGGGGTCACCGGTTATACGGCTTCCCTGCTCCGCCGATTTCGCGACGGGGCGAGGAGGGCTTCTCCAGTTGCTTAGCATGACCTTGTCACCGTGCTGTCCCTACCAACCCCGCCGAAGCGTTTCGCCGCATCAGTCCTTGCGACGCTCCATGCTGCCTTCGCCCGAAAAGTGAGGGCTCGGCCTTCGGATTGCAGTACTTTCGAGGCCTTATGGGTTCACTTGCGTTACGGCCCGGCGACTCGCTCACCACCCTTGAAGATGGCTTCGTCAATAGGCTTCAGAATGGAAAGTTTCCTCCCCACCCTGCTATTCAAGCTACGGGGCCTGGACTCTTACCCCGGCGGGACTTTCACCCACTGTTCATGCCAGCCTTCGCTGGACGCACACTTTCCGTTACTAATCTGCCGTCGACGAGTGATTTGGCGGAGATAACCGGCCAATATCCCGGATCATGCCTGGTAAGAAGTTATATTTTCTTTCAGTTGTATTTTTCTTCAGGAGGCGGGGCTCCGCTTCCGGCGCTGATCTTGGCTGGTCGATGCCAGAGGCGGAACCCCTGCGAGGTACGATCCTCTTCGTCGCAGTTTCCGCTGCGCCGGGCAAGCTTGCCACCGACTGGGCAGAAGACTGCGACAAGATCATCTTACGCCGCTGTCCAGTTTGTGAACGGGATTCGATCATTGGTCACGGACGGCGTCGCAAGCAGGCGCACGACGAGCATCACGACTGGATTTGGATCCATCGCGGCCGTTGCGCCGATTGCGGGACAACCTTTACCTTCCTTCCGCTGTTTTCTCTTCCTTACACGCATTTCAGTTTGCTGGCGCGTTGCCAGGCATTGTTGCGGCGCATCGCGGAGCACTGTTCGTGGGAGAAGGCACCGCCCAAGCTTAAAGACCCTGATCGGTTGCCGGATCCTTCCACAGTGCGGCGCTGGTTGAGCGGCCTGGATTTGTCTCAGCCGGCGCTTTCCTTTCTCGACCGGACCGTCACCCGCGTAGCTCATTGGCTGGCTCACGGGCATCAGGCTCTTGACGAAGCGGGGCCGATGTCGTGGATAAATCCTACTCTCGAAGTTCTCTGCCCCTTGCGTCTTTGAAAAAATCTGCTCACCCACCATCCTTGCCTGGGATTGCCGACGTCGTTCTCCTACGCTTGGCTCCGGAGGTAAAAGAGCGTCGTGGGCGAAGATGTCGAAACACTCAAGCGGCGCCTGCCGCTGATTGAGTATCTGCGGACGCATAACTGGAAGGGCTCACCTATAGGCGGGTCCGAGATCGTCGGTCTCTGTCCGTTGCACGATGAGACCCAACCCTCGTTCTATGTCAACACGCGCAAGGATGTCTTCTATTGCCATGGCTGCGGACAAGGCGGAGACCTGATTCGCTTTATCCAGTTGTCCCGCCGACTGTCGTTCCGCCAGAGCCTCGCCTGCCTTGATCCGCAGACCAGTCCTGCAGTGGATTCTGCCGCGGTGCTGGAACAGGCTGTCGCTTTCTATCAGCCGCAACTCGATAACTATTCCGAAGCGATGCGCTATCTCAACCGGCGCGGAGTGTACGATCCCGTCCTGATCAGAGAACTCGAGATCGGTTATGCTCCGGGCGGGAGTCTGCGCCGTCATCTCACGGCACAGGGTTATTCCTTCGATCGGCTGCGGCAGTGCGGCCTGCTTAACGTGAACGGCTCTGATGCTTTCTATCAGCGCATCGTCTTCCCGTTGCGTCAGGGAGAACACATCGTCAACCTCTACGGCCGTAGTATTGGCGCTGACTTCGCGCATCGATTCCTCCCCGGCACCAAGGGTGGCTTGTATGCATGGGAAAAGGTCCGGCATTGCCCGGAGGTGATTCTGGTCGAGGGCCTCTTCGACTATGTCGTATTACGCCAGGCGGGCTTTCACAACGTCACCTGTTCGTTGGGAACCCATCTCAACGTAGACCAGTTTCGACAGTTGTGCGAACAACCGCGCACCGTCTATCTCACTTTCGATGTCGATCAGAACCAGAGCGGCCAGCAAGCCGCCGAACTACTGGCCCATCGTCTTGGCACTCAAGGCATCGCAGCTCGCCGCGTGCTCCTGCCTGAAGGACAGGATCCCAACTCCTTCTTCGTCCAGGGCGGAGATGCGCGGCAGTTCCAGTCTCTCGTGGAGGCCGCACTGCCATGAAGTTTCGCGTGATCAAGCAGAAGAACTCATCGGGCGCACACAGTCCGATTCAGGTGGTTGAGCAAGACACCGGCGGGGGAGTTCGATGGATTAATCATTACCTGGACCGCGAGTATGTCCGCCGACTCGCAGACAAGAGCCTGTATAGCTACGCCCACAGTCTGCTGCACTTCGTGCGCTGGTGGGAGAGCGTTCACCACACCGGCGACATCGCGAAGGCCGACCTCACTGAATCGACCCTGCTCCATTACATGCGATTCCAGTCCAGTCAGCAACCTGCGCTTTCCGCCACCACCATTAACGACCGCGTCGCTACCGTCGATCGCGCCATCCGCAACGAGTTCCCCGACGCGCCCTGCCAGGTCGCGCAAGGCTTTCATCAGCCCTTCCTGCACCGCAGGCCGATGGGCCTGGGACGTCCGTGGTTCGAGATCAGTCGGCTACGCATGCGGGAACCCAAGCTCAACATCGTCCCCCTCTCCGTCGACGAAGTGGCGCGCTTCTGGTCCAGCTTCCGCAACGC
>JBEKUD010000377.1:0-4421 GCA_049515395.1 Candidatus Sulfotelmatobacter sp.
CGATCTGAAGCAACTCGCCCCGGTTGGTCACCCAGGTCTGGTGCCAAACATCTCGGGCAACGTCGTGGATTGTGAAACTCTGACCCTTGTGTCCATCGGTGCCTTGGTAATCCTCGCGTAAGACGCAACCGTCGAGAATGAGGTCGACTTTGGCGTGGGCGACCTGGATCGGGCTGCCCACATCAAACACGTCCCAATCTCCCGCCCAGAAATCAAACTGCCGATAGGAGGGCACGCTGCAATGAGTCGCGGCAGAGGGCTCTTCCGCAAAGGCGCGATTCAGCAGGCTGTTTCCTGCGAGTAGGACGGCCACGACAACGATGGAGGTCCTCGAGTTCTCAATCAGACTCATATCGATGTCCTCTCTTCTGGATCACGATGGAAACTGAACAACCGCGTGTCCACCAGCCTTTAACTCGAACGGCGCGACGTGCTAGCGATCGGCACAATTTGTTCGGGCGGACCATACCCGCGGCCATGAGCTTGACCAGAGACCACGTACATCCTTAGCTCGTTACAGCACCATCTGCTGGGGATGGCCGGCCTGGCGCAGGAACAATACAGAGTCCATTCTTCCGAGGAGCCAGGGCCAAGCTGAAGCAGGTAGGACCCATTTCGGTATGGGCTGAACCCAACCAGATATCGAGTGAGGCACTTTGGACACTCGACGCAATGGCGAAAACGAGGTGTCATACAAACCTCAACTGAGGACGTGTCAGATTGGCGTACGTCATTCTAGGACAAGACGAAGGGCGGGATTTCGTCCCGCCCCGGCTTGTCCTGTTTCGGATCCCCGCGTGGTGGCCGGATGATTCCGCGGCTATTTTGTGACTGCACCTCCAAACATCATGCGGATGAAGACGGGAAGCTGCTTTCGCATCTGTTCAGTGAGAACCACTGGACGGGGGGCGACTTCCGTTTTGGCCTTGGCCCCGACGTTTGGATTGCCGCTGCCGTCGAATACCGGAACCGCGAGGAAACCCACAGTTTCGTTCGTAGTGGTGTCGATTGCGGTTCCGGTGATCTCGCCGGCATCGTTGATGCCCTGAGCCAAGGTTAGATACAGAGAAGTGGGCTGAATGATAAGTGTATTCAGGTCGTACAGCGTATTGTCCTGCCAGAAAGTGGCACGGGCCGTGAGAGTGTTTGCATTGAACGAGTTTCCAACAACCTGGTTTTTCTCGTTAACATCGAAGGCGGCGTTGTTCGTGTCTGTGCCGTAAGGCGGAATCTCCTGCATTTTATTAAGCGCCGGCGTCCAGATGAAAGCTGCAGGATTTTCAGGGGCATTCTCATCGCCAGAGAGATTTGCGAAACCGACGACTGTGCTTTGGTTGTTGATGGCGATAGGAGTATTCCAGGCAAACCCACCGATATTTCCCAGATCGGTTGGTTTGCCATTCTCCCAGAGCAAAGCGTGTTCGGCGCTTGCTCCTCCTACGGCATTCGAGCACAGGCCTGAGATGCCCACAACTTGGCCCTTATCGTTAATGGCAGTTGCAGCCGAGTCTGGGTCGGGGGCGAGCGGAGGGAGTTGCGTCATCTGGTTTAGGCGGGGGCCCCAAATGGCAGCCTCGAACTGAAGGACTTGGTTGTACGGAGAAGTATTGTTACAGGTTGGATCGTGAACGCCATTTTCTGCCCATCCGACCACTTGGCCCTTGTTATTGACCCCGGCGGCATAACTGTCAAGCCCACCCGGAAAAGGCGGAAGCGGGGTCATCACACCGTCTTGCCAAGCGAAGCCGTTACACTCGTAGCCATCGGCGCCAAAGAAAAAGGCCGAGCAACTCCAAGCCTCGCCCAACGGATTCTGCGTCGCAGTTTCGGCAATGCCAACAATCTAGCCTTTAGTACTGTGATTTGGCCAGGAGACGTTGCTGTTGGGTCCACCTAGAGTGCCTAGATCCATCGGAACCCCGACCCAGAGCACGGCATGCACACTGGTATTGCTCGCGAGATTGTCGCCGCCAGAGATCCATCCCAGGTTGTTAATTCCGACGGGCTCTGGAACGCCGCCGAACGGCGCGGTGCCCAGATTGAACACATAGTACTTGGGCGGCTGTTTGTGTCCCTGCGCTTGAACAATCTGGGCTGGGATCATTAGCGCTGCGAATAGCGCCATCGCGGTGACGTACGTCAATTTCCTGGAATGCATATTTCCTCCATTAGGGTCTGCTTCTGAAATTCGAAGAACTGAAATGCCGGTTCGCGCTTTTTGACGAGTTGCCGTCTCGCCCCGTGGCGAAGAAGCACGAACCCCGCAGCGCGACTCCGACATTACCGCTACTGGTGCGGAAATATTGGACGGTTGCGGACATCGCTCTCTGAGAGTGGACGTTTGCGGACGTTGCTGTCCTCCGGCCCATACGGTACCGTATTGACGCAACGCGAACGCTCGTTCTACCATACGCGGCAGTATGGACAAAGATTTGGACAGAAACGACTGGCTGAAGGCGGCGCGGTTGGCGCTGTTGACAGGTGGGGTGGAAGCCGTACGCGTAGAGAAGCTGGCGCGGAACCTAAGCGTGACCAAAGGGAGCTTCTACTGGCACTTCAAGGACCGCGAAGAACTTCTCGCCCTTCTCTTGCGTGAGTGGGAAGAAGAATTGCAGAAGGACATCATTCCGCGGCTAAAAGGCCGGCGAGGCCCGGAGGCATTGCGCCTACTGTTACAGCTGATGGTGGCACGAGTGTCGCTGAGCGAAGAGGGAGACTTGCCATCCGATGCCGCGATATTCACCTGGGCTTCGGTATCGCCGAAGGTAGCGCAGCGGGTTAATCAGGTTGATTCACCTGGGCTTCGGTATCGCCGAAGGTAGCGCAGCGGGTTAATCAGGTTGTGAGGGATTCCAGATGCATGGCCGACCGTCCGGAGGGTGACGGCGCCCTCGCCACCGGAGTCGGGCAACACTATCGCGGCAATGATCAATCTTCTGTCCGTTGTCACCGCAGGTGAACGGACTCTTCGTTTGGCTGCAATCGTACGAGTGTCTTTGAGTCGTTCCATAATTTCAGTGCCCGCTGTTCGTCATAGGAAAGTTTAGAGGATCGCGTCTCACTGAGTGCGCCGTTATTCGACTGAAAATACTTGCCAGACGCGTTCCTGTAGGCGGGATCAGTAGCAACCTTGGCAAGGGATGCACCAGAGAAGCCGATGGAGCCCTGCGTTACACCAACTCGTTTCGAAATCCACTTCATGAAGCGAGTTTTCGCGAGCCACTGCATAGGCTTCGGCATCGTCCGGAGCAGCCCGGTCTGGGGCACGGCCCCGGGGTCGAAGGCAATCGATGCGATTGAGCTCCCGACCCGCCGTAACCGGCGGTGCAGTTCATAGGCATAAAGAATCGTGCAGAGTTTTGACGTCGAGTAGCGCTTGCCCGCGGAGAGGGGCTTCTTGCCGTCTTTTCCATCGTTGGCAAGAGCAATCGCGTCGGGTTCAGCCACGGTGCCAACCATTTTTCCATCCGCCGTGTCCGGATCATGCGTTCCGCTCGCGGTGAACACGATACGTCCGTTGTCTTCTATTCGCTCAGTGAGCAGCTCGATCAATAGGAAATGTCCAAGGCAATTGGTCGCGAACGTCGTCTCATAGCCGTCCTTGCTATAGGAAAGCGGCCCGCCGAAATATCCGCCTGCGTTACACAGTAGTGCCTGGAATGAGTCGACTTCGCCAATGTCGAGCATCGCACGAAACTTTGTTGCTGCATCTCTGACAGAGCTCAGCGAGGAGGTGTCGAGCTTAAGTGTGCTGACCCTTATGCCGAAGTCCGTCCGGAGCCGTTGCGCTGCGGCATTGATCTGTTCCATGCTCCGTCCGGCAAGAACCAGGTTGTAACGCGAGCGCGACGCAAGCTGTTTGGCGCATTCAAAGCCGATTCCGGCGTGACCGCCTGTGATGAGAGCTGTTGGCACGATGACCTCTGCGATTTGGACAACCCCGTTAAGCGGGTAATAGTCCGGTCTCTGCGATATCGGCGAACCAAGCATAGGATTTCTTTGGGGTTCGTTCGCCCGTGTTGATATTCTGAGCGACCAGGCCAAATTTCGAGGTGAAACCCAGATCCCACTCCCAGTTATCGAGCAACGACCACACAAAAAAGCCTTCCACCCGGCTGCCGTTGTCTATAGCCTGCATGACCGCACGTAAGTGAGCGCTCAGATAGTGAATTCGGGACTCATCATTGATGATTGCGGCGTGGTCACCCAAGGGGTCGGAACAACCATTCTCCGTCACAACAAGACGCGGGTTACCGTAATCTTTGGTCAGTCGATTGAGAACTTCTTGGAGGCCGGAAGGGTCTATTTCGCGGCCAGACGCATCTAGGGCGACGCCGGCGGGTGTTCCGCCCGGGCCTATGAAACTTGGGCCACTAAAATCCGCTTTGAGATAGAACGGTGTGTAATAGTTGACGCCAATG
>JBEKUD010000378.1:0-2756 GCA_049515395.1 Candidatus Sulfotelmatobacter sp.
ACTCAATCGACAGATGCTGAGCTTCGTCAAAAACCAACAGCACCTTGCGCTGGCTGAGATCAAAGCGGAGGTTGCGCAGAATCCGGTCGACCGTGCCTACCCCGATTGCTCCGCAGCTCTCCGCCACCCGCTTCATCAGGTCCTGCGAGCGGATTCCCTGGCGAACGTAGACGTAGTAAGCTCTTCGGCCTTCTCCGTTCTTGGCGATCTCCGACCGGTTCAACTCCGCGATCAAGTGTTGCAGTACGTAGGTCTTCTGGGTTCCGGGGGCGCCGTAGAGGTAATAGGCCCGCGTCTTTCCAAGGCAGACAAACTGGCCGCGCCGCCCCAGCGAGAGCATCTCGCCCCGCTCGACGAAGATGAAGAAGACAGCCACCGCGACCTCACTCCCATGTTCGAGGAGGAGGAAGAAATTAAGCCAGAAGACATCCCGTTCTAAATAACCCATCGAAGCCCGGTCGCATCCGGTGTGGCGGGCTTCGAGAGAAAAGCCTCTACTGTGACCGCGGAATAACCGTGATAACCCCCTTGTCGAGATTCATGAGCCGAATGGTTCCGTCGTCTGCTTCAAAGATCAGGCCATCACTGCCTTGGAGATGCACGTAGCCAACACAATGGCCGTACGAAATTGGAATCGTCGACGGCGGTGGACTTGGCGACGGAGGTCTACCTTGTGCGTGAACGCGGCGCTGATCCAATTGGTAAATCCCGAATAGCATCAAGAACACTAAAATAAGCAACGCGAATTTCCGCTTCATAATCCCTCCTAAGCTCAGACATATTATTCGTGTCCGTATTCTAGAAATGACTTGAGCGTGAGCGAGCGCCCGGGGTGGCGCAGCTTGCGCAGGGCCGTGGCTTCGATCTGGCGAATGCGCTCGCGAGTCACGGCGAAGCACTGGCCCACTTCCTCCAGCGTGTGCTCCGAACCGTCTTCCAGACCGAAGCGCATCTTGATTACCTTTTCCTCACGCCGGGTCAGGGTGCGCAGCACCTTCGCGGTCTGCTCCTTCAGGTTCACGTTGATGACGGCCTCGGCGGGCGAGATCACAGTACGGTCCTCGATGAATTCGCCGAGGTGGGCATCCCCCTCCTCACCGATGGGCGCCTCCAGCGAGATTGGTTCCTGCCTGAACTTGAGCACCTTGCGCAACTTGGCCACGGGAATGTCCATGCGCTTGGCAATCTCTTCCGACGTAGGTTCGCGGCCTAGTTCCTGGACCAATTGCCGCGAAATACGAAACACCTTATTGACGATCTCGAACATATGTACGGGCAGGCGGATGGTGCGCGCCTGATCGGCAATGCTTCGGCTGATCGCCTGGCGAATCCACCACGTCGCGTAGGTAGAAAACTTGTATCCGCGGCGGTACTCGAACTTATCCACCGCCTTCATCAGGCCGACGTTGCCCTCCTGGATCAAGTCGAGAAACTGCAGCCCGCGGTTGGCATACTTCTTGGCGATGGAAACCACGAGGCGCAAATTGGCCTCGATGAGCTCGTGTTTGGCCTGTTCTGCGTCCATCTCGCCCTGGATGATTGCGCGCTGCGTGCACTGCAGCTGCTGAAAGCTAACGCCGGCATCGCTTTCCAACTTTTCCAGATCGCCGCCATACTGCCGCTGTGTCTTGCGGTAATCTTTCTTCAATTCTTCGCTGCGCGTGCTCTCAGCCTTCTTTCCCAGACTGCTGACCCGGCAGTCGAGCGAGCGCATGATGTCCACGGTTCTATTCACCCGATCGATCAGGCGTTTGCGCTCGCAGTTGCTGAGGCGGAGGTTGCGGACGATGAGCGAAATTCGAACGATCTCGCGGCCCAGGCTGAATCGGCAGCGGCGGTATTCGCGCGGTTTCTGTTTTACAGCGATAGTCGATAGCCGTCCGGCCAACTGGTTGGCTCTTCTGTAATGCTTCTGCAACTCGTCGATGCGGTATGTGATGTCCTTAACACAGTTCTGCAGAACCTCAACTGGTATCTGTTCATTATCGAAGACCACAATTTCCTTGAGCGAGCGTATGCCGCGCTTCAAATCCTCGCCGATAACCAGGATTTGTCGGATCACAAGGGGGGAGCGTGAAAGCGCCTTCAGTGCGTGCAGCTGTCCACGCTCGATGCGCTTGGCAATGTCCACTTCCTCTTCGCGGGTGAGCAGAGGCACTATGCCCATCTCGCGCAGGTAAATGCGCACAGGATCGTTGGTCTTTTCAAGAGCGCCTCGGGTCAGGTCGAGCTCGCCGGCCTCCACTTCCTCCTCAAACTTTTTTTCGAGAGCCGAGGAGGGTAGCTCAGACTGACCCTCTAGCACGTCAATGCCCCGAGTGCCGATGGTGGTGAGCAAGTCGTCCAGGTCCTCTAGGGAGTCGACGTCGTGCGGAATCAGCTCATTCACCTTGTCGCGCGTGAGATGGCTTTTTTCTCTTCCGGCATCAATGAGTTTCGTGATGTCGTCCAGAGCCAAGCGGAACTCCTTTTCAGGGCCGTCCTGCATGGAGAAAAGGGGGCTTTGTTGATTTGCGGCGGCGGCAACTTCGATTGGAAGTGCCGAAATCAAAACTGCACGATGCTAGCACGCGGTGCCAGCATGTTCCTAGCTTGCCGTGTTATTGCAGTGAACATGGCCATCTGCATCTTGGGAATCTCCCACCCAGGAAGGTAGAAATGGATTCGATCAAGGAAAGCGGTGTCCTCACGAATGACATCCGGCATCGGAGCGAACAAATGGGATGATCCCACCATTACGTCGATAGGCTGCGGTC
>JBEKUD010000379.1:0-4399 GCA_049515395.1 Candidatus Sulfotelmatobacter sp.
TTCCAGAGGGTCGGGAAACGCATCGTGGAGCGTCTGGCTTTCCCATCTGTCGCCAGCATCTTTGGCCCCACCATTCCAACTTCCGGATTCTCCAAGAGAAATTGGAGCATGGGCGAAAGGCAATCACTTGTGAACCTGACGTCTGAATTCACGAGGCACACGTAGTCGTTGGAACATCGCGCTATTCCAACATTATTGGCCTTGGCGAATCCCAAATTCTCTGAATTACGCACTAGCGTAAGGTCCGGAAACATTCTGGCGATCAATTCCGGAGTTCCATCGGTCGAAGCGTTATCCACGACGATCACTTGAGCACAAACGTCTCGGCAGTACTCTCGCAACGACTCAAGACATTCGACTACATACTTCTTCGCATTCCATACCACGATGACGACGGAGATCGCTGGCAGAGCTGGCTCTCGCCTGCCAGACATCGACGGAGACATAGAAAGATTTGCGTTCATAACTGGGCAAGTGGAAAACACCTAGCAACCGGACATCGATGCGTTCTGTGTTGTCGATGGGCGATTAATCTTGGTTCTTAAGTTCTATAGCACGGTGACGGCGCGTCGGGAATAACTTCGGTGAGACATGCTGGAGCACATCAGTTGGCGCCCTTTATTTCGAAACACAAGTGCATCCAGCGGAGATCGTTGAGGCGGGCATCGCAGCAGCAATCCATCAGATTCGCAGCACTTTTTCGATCGACATGCTGGGCTCCCGATACGTCCGCCTCCTCACTCAGTTACTAGTACCGTCTGCGGCTCGGCGCCGGAACTGCGGTCGTCAGTTTTAGGTTTGCCCGGGCCTACGGGAGGGCGACCTACGCTAATGTAATGGAATCCGTGGCGTCCCACTTCCTTCGAGTCAAGCATGTTTCTGCCATCCACGATCAGCGGATGTTCGACTACCGACCGAACACGCTTCCAATCCACCTGTCGAAATTCGTCCCACTCGGTAACCATCAAAATGGCAGCCGCTCCCTGGGCCGCCTCGTAAGGATCCGCGCAATAGCGAATGTCAGGAAGCACGTCACGAGCCTTTTCTGTCGCTTGCGGATCATAGGCGCTGACAATCGCTCCCTCCTCCACGAGTGCTTTCACGAGCGCGATCGAAGGGGCAAACCGAACATCGTCGGTGTTTGGCTTGAACGCAAGACCCCATACCGCCAGTTTTTTGCCGCTGACGACCCACAGTTCCTTGCGGATGGTTTCGATGAAGTGCGAAATCCGATGCTGATTGATCTTCTCCACTTCTTTCAGCAAAGAAAAGTTACACCCGGATTTCTCGGCAATTCTGATAAACGCCTGGACATCTTTCGGGAAGCAAAACCCTCCAAAACCGATTCCCGGATTCAGGAAAGCCGGACCGATTCGAGGATCCAATCCCATTCCTTCGGCTACTTTGGTTACGTCGGCTCCCACGACCTCGCACAAATTCGCAACCATGTTGATGAATGAAATTTTCATGGCCAGGAAGGAATTGGAGGCATGCTTGATCAGCTCAGCTGAACTCGTATCCGTCATCAATAGAACGGGATCCTCGACCTTCCGGCAGTCGGAATGGATGGGACAGGCGAAACTCCCCCGGAGGATGGGTTCATAGATCTCGCGAAGCAGCCCTGCAGCGCGAGGAGAGTCGACCCCTACCACGATCCGGTCGGGGTGCAGGAAATCTTCCACCGCAGATCCTTCGCGCAGAAACTCGGGGTTGGAAGCAACGTCAAAATCCGACGCGTTGGTGCTATGCATGGACAGATGCTTACGCAGTTGCGATCCAGTCTGCACCGGCACGGTGCTTTTTTCTATGACCAGGCGATAACCGGCTGCCTGTTTCGCAATCGCGCGAGCTACACCCTCAATGGCGGACAGGTCCGCATCCCCATTGGGCAACGGCGGAGTTCCAACACAGATGAAGATGGCGCGACCGTGATCGATGGCCTCGGCCGTAGATCCGAACGTTAATCGTCCGGACGCCCGCACTAGCTGAAGGACCTCTTTTAGATGCGGCTCAAACAGCGGCATGACTCCGTTTTGCAATTTCTTGAGTTTTTCCAGATCGCTCTCACTGCAGAAGACATCGTGCCCGATCTGAGCAAGGCAAGCGGCCGTCGTCAGTCCCACATAGCCGGCCCCAATCACCGAGATTTTCATGTCTTGCTTTGTCCTTTTCTGTGGGGAATGGCTAGAGCCGCTCATCGATTGCGCTGCGATATTCATCGTCTAACGACGCGCCGACACCGAAACTCCCGCAAAGTTTTCGAAGGCTTTCGTGGGAGCGGGGCGCGGCTTGCCGCAGCGAGAAGCAAACGCATAAAGGAGCCAGCCCAGTTCGTATGGACGGCACTCGAACAACACCTTCAGGTCTTTTCTTGCTTCGTAGGGTGCGCCGGAGTTCCGCGGAATCAACGCCGCCTTCAAATACGTTTTGACTTGGGAGGTGGGCCTATACTGGCACCGCCAGACCAACTGGGCTGAATCATCCTCCATGTCGAACTGCAGTTCGTTCTTGGCGTTGATCCACTTCAATCCGCGATAAATCCACGGGCTGAAGTCGCATTGAGCGGCTTCTCCCAATGCGAACAGCGTCATCGGTCCCATGGCGTGCTGGTGAACCGAAAATACCGGATACCCTTCGAGTACTCGACCAGTGGAAGAATCGTAGTGCCACCACCATTGGCCCAATGACCCCTGCGCGTCGCACAAGCCGCGTCCGCATTGGAGAGCCATCTGAATCGCGCTTTCCTCTTGATAGCTTTCCTCTTGATAGGCTTGAAAAAACCTGGTCATCGCGTACACGGGATATACCTGATCGGCAAAGCTGCCAATCCTACCCCGCACCAGACCGTTCAAACTTCCACTGCGGCTGACATGGCCGAAGAACCCCTGCTCTCCGCGATTCTTCTTGAGCATGGCAAAGGTCTTGAATGCCAAATCTTTTAGTCGAGCCAGCTTCTCCGGACGCGCCAAGGCCCAGTTCGACAGGCCGGTCAGGAACCAGGCCAACTCCATGGTGACGCCTCTTTTGGCTCCGCGATAGCGGACCAAGGCAGTCTCCAGCTCGATGCGTCCTTCGAGTTCGGCCAGGCGATCCGGAGCCACCACGGCACACATCCACAGCAGGACGCCGAGATCGCCAATATCAGTCACCCAATCGAGATTCGCCAGCAAGGCTTGCAGCACGAGCTTGACCGCGATGGGCGAAACGCCTCCCGCTTCTTCCACACGGTGAAGACCCATCAAGGTCATCATGGTGTAGCGGGGCGAGAGTCCGTCGCGAACCATGCCTTGGTCAGTTTTTCGCCGCGTGTAGCAGAACAATTTTCGCTGCTCGTCGAACATCGGCAGCAAGCCGCGAATTGCCAGCGCAACCAAACGCTGCACTGTTGCCTGGCTGTCGTCGAGTTGCGCCGCAGAGTTGTTGACGTTTGTCATTTTCTCAATATTCCCGTTCTTAATATTCCGGTTTCTCGATAGCCCTGTTCTTCAATAGCTGTGGAGATCGGGATTGAATTGCTTTGCTACGGAACCCGCACTTCCTATCCAATATGTCTGTAGATTATCGAACCGATGGCGGGTAGCAATGCCGGGGAGACATGCTTGAGCGCATATTTCGTGGTCCTCGCCTTCCACTTCGAACTGTATAGGTCAAACAAATGGGTGGAATTCTCCGCAACTCCGTATCTCGAATAGGTCAAGACAGATTGGGCGGCGCCCCAACGGTTCTTGAAGGTAATCAAACCCTCTTGATCTGCATCCGTGCGTCCAAAATCCAGGTAGCGCAGACCAGAAGCCTTGGCCCGCCGGATGGTATTCCAAAATAGCAAGTGCATACAGCCAAGGTTATTGAAGCGAGCGTCGCAGCAGCCGTACTTGTAAGTGAGGGTGTCTTTGTAGCGGATGGTGATGATGGCCGCGATGGTTTGTTCGCCCTTAATCGCAACGCGGATCTTGAGCGCGTCGCCGAAGCAGTCCATCAGAGTCGCAAACCACTTCTTCGATTGCGGGGCCAGTCCTTGACGCTTTCGACTCAAGGTAAACAACCGGTAAAACTCATCGAGAAGCGCCTTTGTGGACCCCTCGCGATAGGTGAGGCCTTCCCGAGACGCACGGCGTATTTTCCTTTGTGTGGAACTCTTGTGGAGGTTGCCAAAGATCGTATCGATGTCGGGGCCTAGATCCAGTTTGTGGAAGGCAAAGGTCACGGCGGTGTGACGTAGGCTGGTCGGCAGCTCGAAATGTCCCAGTGGACGAATTTCCAAATAGTTAAACCGTTCGCGCCTGAACTCCGTCTCCAGAGCAGCAGAAAGAACTTTCCGATCTCCCACCTCATTCACGAGAGGATCGCAGTGATCTGAGAACGGCAGCGAAACCAGTCGGTGTCCCGTCACCCAGCTCTT
>JBEKUD010000380.1:0-2748 GCA_049515395.1 Candidatus Sulfotelmatobacter sp.
CCGATGAATTCATGATGTGGTGCAAGGCGGTGGGTACCCAGCCATTAATGGGACTCAATCTGGGAACCGGAACTGCCGAGCAGGCCGCCGCGCTGCTGGAGTACTGCAATGTTGAAAAGGGCACACGCTGGAGCGATCTGCGGCGCAAAAATGGCATTGCCGAGCCCTACAACGTAAAGCACTGGTGTCTGGGCAATGAGATGGATGGTCCCTGGCAAATCGGCCACATGACGGCCGCAGAATACGGAATGAAAGCCGCGGACGCCGCGCGCCAAATGCGTTATGTCGACCCCGACCCCACATTGCAACTTGTAGCCTGTGGGTCCAGCGGCCCTCTCATGCCCACTTATCTCGAGTGGGACCGCGAGGTGCTCGAGCAATGCTACCAATATGTGGACGCTCTCTCGCTGCACCGCTACGTCGGGAACTCCCAGGAAGACACCGGCGGCGACAGTTCGAAATATATGGCGATAAATCTAACCATGGACCGTCAGATCGCCGAAACTGTCGCAGTCTGCGATCTGGTGCGTGGCCGCAAGCGCTCTCCAAAGAAACTGTGGCTCTCCTTTGATGAATGGAACGTGTGGTACCGCGCGCGCGGCGGAGATGCCGACAACGGCCATGAGCAAGAAGCGCCGCATCTGCTCGAGGAGGTCTACAACCTGGAAGACGCACTCGTCGTCGGCGGAATCGTCAACACCCTGCTCCGGAACGCCGACCGCGTGAAGCTAGCCTGCCTCGCGCAACTCGTGAATGTGATCGCCCCCATCATGACAAATGCCAACGGCCTCTTCCGCCAGACCATTTACTACCCCTATAGTTGGGGACTGCAGATGGCTCGCGGCGCTGTCTTAAACGTGTTGTCGGAATCACCCACCTATGAGGTCAAAGGGATCGGACAGGTCCCCTATCTAGACGTGACCGCCACCTTTGATAAGGAAACGGGGAAGACTTCTCTCTTCATCTTAAATCGCGATCTTGCCAAAAGCCGCGAAATCGAAGTGCAGTGGCAAGACGCACCGCCCGCACGATTGCTGACTGCGCTGACGCTAACCGGGAGCGACTTGAAAGCTGTCAACAGCTTCGATGCTCCAAAGCACGTGGTTCCCCAAGACTTAAACAAGCCGACCACTTCCAGCAGTCATTCAAAGTTCGAAGTCCCCGCGTGCTCATACACCGTTGTCCAGTGGGGCGCGTAATCCATCGGCAGGGTAAGTCACCTCGACTTCGAGGATTACTTTACTTCTCCTTTGGTTTTTGAATGACTTGATTCGTTTCGATCGAGAAGAGCTGGAAGTCCGAAAAAGTGTGCTCGATGATCATTCGCCGCTTGGCGTAGTCCGTGTAGGCCACAACGAATTGGGGCAGCCAGAATCCCACATCTTGCGAAAGAGATTTTGTCGGCGCGTAGTCCACCGATATGGCTACGTCCTGCAGGTCAATCACGAGAATCCCCTCGATCAGATTCGTTTCGAGATGCATCACTTGACCCGAGTCTGCGGCGATCCAGGCGCGACCCTTGATACTGAGCGGGCGGAGTTCGGTTACGTTGACAACCCGCGGGTAGACTTCCGTCGGAGTTACCATCGATAAAGTCCGGGGGCGTTTCCCTTTCAACTGGCGAAAATGGACAACCCAGGCGGCCTGCTGGTTCCATTGCGTTGCGCCCTCGCAGCGCATCTCGTAGTCGCCTTGCAGCGCGGGGTAAAAAATCAGGGCTAACACCGGCAGCCCCTTATCCAGAATGGCGTCGAGGTGCGCGTCTTTGGTTCCCCCAAGTGGCGTGCGAGTTTCATGAACTTTGAGCGGCTCGGATTGCTTTCCGAAATCAACCAGGTACTCGAACCTCTGTGTCAGAGATATTTCCGCGATACCATGTTCGTCTCTTTGCTCGTAGCGGATCTGCTCGTGCGCAATGAACTTCTGAAGGTGGTCGACGAGTTCCTCGGCGCGTTGTCCCGCCAGTTTCAGGACATCGGGAAGGGAACAGGACGGCGTCGCGGAGAGAGACGGAATCGGAGTGTCCACGCTGGGCGGATCCCAGCGTAATGCAACTGGCCTCTTTTCTTTTTCTTGCGACGAACTCGCGGGCGAAGGATTCGAAGTTGCGAAGATCTCCCCCGCAAACAATGTAGAGAAGCTTACGAACGCAACAAGCCACAGAGCGATTCGTCTGCGGCTAATCCCCTGCGTGCGCGCCAGCGAACGTGGATGGCAACGTCTCATGTAAGAGCCGCGAAGCGCTTCGTCTGCTCCGAACTTGCAGCTGCGAATGAAATGAGGCGGGGCTGCACCGCCTCCGCCTCTGGCACTACAAATCATTGTGTGTTTCTGTTCGAGCGCGGGAAGCAGCCAAGTTTCTTAATGCTGTCGTGGCCTCTTCCCGCTCTGCGATGGGGACCACCGTTCGGGGTGTAGAAAACGGTGATCCCCCGTTGAGGTTGTATATCAGCCTAGAAGTAGAATTTCCCTCCCAATTGCCACCATCTCGGCAGCGTCTGGGCGGTTACATGGCCAAAGTTGCCTTGCGATAGATCGCCCTGAACGCTCTGGAAATTGGCGTGATTGAAAAGGTTGTAGAACTCAAACCGGATTTGGAAAGTTAGTTTTTCGGTTATGTGAGTGTTCTTGTAGACCGTAAGATCCGTTTCGACGAACGCCGGATTTCGGAATTGGTTGTATTTCTCATTGCCGTTCGTGCCCGCTGCGGGCACAGTGAATTGCCCGGATGAGAATACGCCGCTGACA
>JBEKUD010000381.1:0-4639 GCA_049515395.1 Candidatus Sulfotelmatobacter sp.
CACACCCATCCCGCCGCCGCCCAGCTTTTCAATGATGCGGTAATGCGAAATGTTTTCACCAATCATGACGGATCGCGGGGAACTCAGGGTGCAATGGTAGGGATGGAATGAAGGCGAGTCAACAGAATGCGGGAACGCTTCCACAGGGCGGCACACTTCGCTCCTTGCTCCGTGAAACGGAGGAGCCAGCCGACCCCACACGTCGAAGATTTATGGCTCAGCCGAACACTTCAGTTGCGTTCACGGCATCGTACTGATTGCCCAATCTCGTTGAGAGGTTTTGAGCGCTATCGCCTGATCTATAAAAGGATTTGTCAAGCACATTTTTCTCCCTCCAAGGTATTCTTGCAAAGCTTTCTGCAACGTGTTCATCGGATACCTCCCGGCCATGGAAGGGCTAGTGTTCGTAGGGAGGCAAGATCGACTTTGGCATAGATAGCAGTCGTTTGGAGGTTTCGATGCCGAAGGACTTCAGCGATCTCGGCCAACGATGCGCCGTGGCGGAGCATCTCGGTTGCCAGAGTGTGCCGGAACTGGTGCGCACCTTTTCTGCGACAGTTGATCCCTGCGCGTGCCAGCGCCTTCCCGACGATTAAGCCCACTGACCTGCTATTCCTAAGGCCAACGGCCGGCGCTTGTGCCCGCAAGAACACAGAGCGGTTGGTCGAGCGCGTGCGTCCGTCCTTCAGGTAAGCTGCGATCGCCTTCCCGACATCGGCTGGTACAGGAAGCTCAGCATAGCGGTCACCTTTGCCTCGCACGGTGAGCCGCCCGGCTTCCCAATCGAAGTCCTCCAACGTGAGGGCCGCCACTTCGCCTGCTCGCAGCCCAAGACGTGCCAACAGCAACAGGATCGCGTAGTCGCGTCGACCGATGGCACTCTTCCGATTGCAACTGGCCAGCACTCGTTTGACGTGCTCGATCGGCAAGCCTTTTGGAATCGACGCGACGGACCAGTCTGCCACGCAAGGCACGCAGGCCGCGAGATCCGATCGGATGAAGTCCTGATACCGTGCGTAGCGAAGGAACGAACGCAGCGCACTGGTCATCACTTTAGCTCGCTTCCGGCAAAGCGACGGTACAAGGCGCTGCACCGATCCGACGACCTGGGCAGCCGTCAGATCGGAAAGGTCCGCCGGTCCAGTTCCAAAACGATGCGTCAAGAACTTCTTGGTGAGGTATACATAGTTGGCCATTGTAGTTGATGCGAGCGCCCGCTCCTGCCGAAGGTACAATCTGAAGTCGTCTAGTAGCTTGCCAATCGTTGTCCTCTCGACAAGGGTGACCGGCGCGGCGACCAGCCCTTGCCGATGCTGAGCGAACTCATCGATATGCGGGCCTAAAGGACCCTGACGTTTTTGCCGATTGCGACAATTGACTCCTGACGACAAGACCTTCTAGTGCTAAAAAACGGCTAACCTGTATGCTTATGCGGTTCGCGAAAAATGGAAACTGAAAACTTCCGAAGGGGGATTCTCCGATGGCTTCGTTGTCGGATGCAAGAGTCAAGCAGTTGCTGGAAAGCCGATATATCGCGTCCTTTGCTACACACAACCCAAATGGTTCAATCCATATCGTCGCTGTGTGGTTCTGGTTCGACGGCACCGACGTTTATGTTGCCACGGCTTCGCGGAGCCGCAAAGCCCGAAACCTTCAGGCAAATCGGGAAGTGTCTCTGATGGTTGATTCTCGCGACCCCGCCGCGTCCTACGGAGTTACCGTCACGGGCAGCGCGCAAGTACTTAGTGGTGAGTCATCTCACAGATGCAACACGGAGATTCATCGCAAGTACCTAAGCGAAGCTGCGTTGGCGGACCCGAAGGTGGGTCCAGTGTTTGCAGGATGGGATGACGTTACAGTCCGACTCGTGCCGACTTCTGTAATCGTGTGGGATATGCGCGAGGCAGATCAGCACGTCTTTGGCGGCTCATTTAAAAACAATCCCACATATCTGTTGCCGCTAGAGCGGTAAATTGGCGAAAAAGTGCGCCGTGAAAGGCGCTGGACTTCAGCGGGTGCAACTCCCGCCCGGGAACTGGTTCGCTCCACCCGGTAGCAATCGAAACGGCAGCGGAGGCAACGAAGCTGTCGGAGCTTTCGCGCGAGCGTGCAGGCCATAACATGAGTGAACGCTGAGCAGGCCCCGAAACAATAAGTGCAGGAGCCGACCTGACTTTTTCACAGGGAAGGCCGCAGTCGATGGAGAGACACGAGCGAGCATGCTCCATGGAACCTGCCGGGGTAATGGCGATGGCATGTACGCAGAGGAGACCAGACGCAACACGGGAAGCCCCAGCGGTGATTGCGGTCGGGATCAACCGGTAACTCGTGAGAGATGGACCGGGCCGTGTGGGGTGGCGGAGGGGTTCGCAGTACCTGTGAAACCGGGTAACTCCGGTGGAGGGAAGGGACCTCAGTTAGAGACGAACGCAGGAAGCAACGAAGGACCGAGGGATTGGCGATGAGCCTAACAACTCCATCCAGTGTTCAGAAGTTGCAGACGGCGTTGCACGCAAAAGCGAAGGAATCGCCCGACTTTCGTTTCTATGCGCTGTACGACAAGGTGTATCGGAAGGATGTTCTGGCACATGCCTACGAACGTTGTGAAGCCAATGGCGGAGCAGCGGGAGTGGATGAACAAACTTTCGAGGATATCGAGCGGTACGGCGTGGAACGATGGTTGGACGAACTGACGCAAGAGCTGAAAAGTCGAACCTATCAACCTCAACCTGTGCGACGGGTGTATATACCCAAGCCGGATGGGAAGCAGAGACCGTTAGGGATACCGACAATCCGAGATCGGGTTGTGCAAACGGCGGCCGTGCTGGTTCTCGAACCTATCTTCGAGGCCGATCTGCAGCCGGAGCAGTATGCCTATCGGGCGGACCGCAGCGCACTGGACGCAGTACAACACGTCCACAAGCTGATCAACACGGGACATAGACAGATTGTCGATGCGGATCTCAGCAGCTACTTCGATAGTGTTCCACATACCGAACTGATGAAGTCGGTGGCTCGCCGGGTAGTCGATGGAGCGATGCTGCATCTGGTCAAGATGTGGTTGGAAGCTCCGGTCGAAGAAACCGACGAGCGTGGAAATAAGCATCGGAGCACGCGCAATCGGGACGAAGGTCGAGGAACGCCGCAAGGGTCTCCGATCAGTCCTTTGCTCAGTAATCTGTACATGCGACGGTTCGTGCTGGGGTGGAAGAAACTCGGGCACGAGAAGCGTTGGAAAGCGTACATCGTGAACTATGCCGATGACCTTGTCATCTGCTGTCGAGCACGAGCGGAACAAGCTCTGGCTGCGATGCGGACGATGATGTTGAGGCTGAAACTGACGGTGAACGAAAACAAGACGCGGGTCTGTTATCTGCCGACAGAAAAGTTTGACTTTCTGGGGTACACGTTCGGGCGATGCTATTCGATGAGGAGAGGCCGGGTCTATGTGGGCACGGTTCCCTCCAAGAAACGGGTGCAGCGCATCTGTCGAGCTATCAGCGACGAGACCGGGCGAGATACTGTCAGGCTGGACCCGCGGGTCATGGTGGAAAAGCTCAACCGGATGTTGACCGGCTGGGCCAACTACTTCTGTCTGGGGCCAGTCAGCAAAGCCTACAGTGCGGTCGATCTACACGCCCGCCGGAGGCTGCGTCGGTGGTTATGCGACAAACACGAAGAGCCGCGGCCGGCATACAAACGTTTTCCGGAAACTTCTCTTCACTCTGTGTTTGGCTTGGTCCAGTTACCACACCGGACTGCGAGCCTTCCGTGGGCGACAGCGTGGGTCTTCTCCGAGAGCCGGATGCGGGAAATCTGCCAGTCCGGTTCGATGAGCGGGGACAGGAAACAGGGCCAAGCCAAACCGGATTGAGGTGACGAGGCGAAAGCCTCGTCAAATATCCACCGGGAGACTACAGTCACTGCGCCTGTTCTCGACTCTACTCGTCATAGCACAAGTTACGACGCCAGCGCGCCTCAAAACCTTGTTTGTGGGCGGGCGAGTTCTTCGTTGCCCGCTTCCGCGACGTCAAGCACTTGCGGCAATAATTTTCGCGGGGTAATTGGGCAAGCCGTAAGAGTTGCCAACCCTTTGAATCGGCGCGCCGAGTCAGGCAGCGACGCTCTGGCTTCCTTCGGGTAAGACACGAACCTGCAGCGCAAGAATCCATCAAAATGTCCTGCTTCGCGTTACGGCGCGAAGTAGGCGGTGATGTCCAGAAGCAGGTTCGTCAGGTCGCTGGCAAAAACGTCGATCTTGCCTTGATTACCCGCCGGCACGATCGCCATGTTGGACGTGACCTCTCCGTCGTATGCGTTCAACGTCGAGACGGTCGGCTGGCTGCTGCCGTCGGGCCACAACGTCAAGTAGCCCACCGGGCCCGGAGGCACGACCGTCGCATTGAAGACGTAGGATTGCGCCTGACTCGAGGGTGCGCATGCGCTGTTCAATACATCCACGGTAAGTTTTCCTCTGAACGGTCCATTGCCCGACGGAGGGCGTGTGTCCAGCACACGGCACGGATAGACGGAATACAGCGAGAATCCTGCCTGTCCGCCTTGAGGCGGGATCGCGAAGTAGCCATTGACATCGATCAGCAAGTCGGTGTCGTTGGTTGCGAATACGTCGATGTCGCCG
>JBEKUD010000382.1:0-2598 GCA_049515395.1 Candidatus Sulfotelmatobacter sp.
TTGAAACGAGGATGCACGGCGACCAAGCTCCTCAAGCATGTTCTACCGGGTGATAACGACAGCACATTTCAAGCAGCCATTCGATTATGGAGGAAGAGACCTATTCTTCTAGAAAGGAACGCTGCGCTAACTGGGAGAAGATATGACGACGGCTTCGATCGGCGAACATGGCATTATTGGCAACATGCGATCGGCGGCGCTCGTTAACGTATTCGGAGGGATCGACTTTTTTTGCTTCCCGGAGTTCGATTCGCCCAGTGTCTTCGCTTCATTGCTTGACTCAGAGCGCGCAGGCAGCTTTTCCATTCGACCGGCTGGGGAACCTCGGAAAGGAAAACAGATTTATCTTCCGGAGACGAACGTGCTCACCACTCGATTCATCTCGCAGAATTCCATCCTCGAGTTGTGCGATTGGATGCCAGTAGGCGGTGAAGCGATTCCGCACTGTATCATGCGCCTTCTCACGGCCACGCATGGCGACATCGAGGTGGAATTGCGGTGTCGACCAGCATTCAAGTACGCCGGGATTGAGCATACCATGGAGATCTCCGGCGAGAGTGCCACATTTCACGCCGCATCCCCCGGTTTCCCCAGTATCCGCCTGCGCGGTAGCGTCAGTCTTCGCGCTGAAGGTGGTGCTGCGTTCGCATCGTTCAGATTGAAGGAAGGCGATAGCGCCTATTTCATTCTCGGAGATGCGCAGGATGAGCCGGTCAACGAATTGATCCCTTTCGTACTAGGTGAATTTCAACGAACTTGCGCCTACTGGAAGCAGTGGGCTGAGAAGTCCGTGTATGAAGGACGATGGCGAGAAAGCGTAACCCGCTCCGCGCTGACGCTCAAGCTCCTCACGAGTGCTAAACACGGTTCCCTTGTGGCCGCCCCTACTTTCGGCCTGCCCGAGTTCATTGGCGGCGGCCGAAACTGGGACTATCGCTATACATGGATACGCGACGCATCTTTCAGTCTCTACGCCTTCTATCGTCTGGGCTATGTCGAAGAGGGTCGACGATTCTTCCATTGGTTGAAAGACAGAATGAACTTTACGAATGCGACTGGAGCGATCAATGTCATGTATCGTATCGACGGTGGCACCGATATATCCGAGTCAGAGTTAGATCACCTTGCAGGCTATCGCGATTCCAAGCCCGTTCGAATCGGCAATGGAGCAGAAACGCAACTTCAACTCGACATCTACGGTGAACTTCTGGATGCCGCGTACCTCACGACGAAGTATGGCGACAGCATCCCATATGAGGCCTGGAACAATATCAAGAAGATTCTGCACTGGCTCAAGGATCACTGGAAAGATCCGGATGAAGGCATCTGGGAGGTACGCGGTGGAAGGAAAGAGTTCCTGCATTCGCGTGTCATGTGTTGGGTTGCGTTCGACCGGGCGATCCGCCTTGGACAGAGGCGCTCGCTGCCTGGTCCCTTCGAGTGGCTCCAGCAATGCAGCGACGAAATCATGAGGGACATTCACGAGAACTTCTGGGATAAAGACATTGGCGCTTTTGTACAGTTCAAGGGCTCGAAGGACGTGGGTGCCTCTGCCTTGCTGATGCCGCTCTTGCGTTTCATCAGTCCGTCCGATCCTCGATGGATCTCTACTTTGGCGGTGATCGAGCGAGATCTGGTGGTGGATACGACCGTGAGTCGGTACCACTCCAAAGAAGGAATCGATGGCCTGCAGGGAAATGAGGGCGGCTTTACTGCTTGCTCATTTTGGCTGGTGGAAGCTCTTGCCCGATCTAGACAGGCTGACAAGGCCCAACTACTCTTTGAAAAGCTTCTCGCACAAGCAAACCCGTTGGGCCTCTACGCGGAGGAGTTGAGTGCGACCGGAGAGCATCTCGGCAACTTTCCTCAAGCACTATCACACCTCGCTCTGATTAGCGCCGCAACATACCTAGACCGCAGTTTGAGCGGCCAGAAGGCCAGTCCATGGTCATGATTGCGGTTCGTATTCGAGAGTGGGTAAAGTTGTGGGC
Source organism: Candidatus Sulfotelmatobacter sp. (assembly GCA_049515395.1). GTDB lineage: Bacteria > Acidobacteriota > Terriglobia > Terriglobales > Acidobacteriaceae > Sulfotelmatobacter. The sequence continues at coordinate 1,992 of JBEKUD010000382.1, forward strand.
TGGCTAATCTTTCAGGGTGAAGTGGACAGCCAAACTCGTATTCGAGTCGGCTCCAGGCAGCCCCGTTGGAGACGAGGCTGGGCGGTGCCTTCTATACCAACCTCGAGAGCTAAGCTGCCCGCATCGCTTATGGATCGCTGTCCGAATGTACTCGCCGGTCGGAAGGTGGTTCCAGAAAGAGCAAATCAAGCATCGCTTCTACCGTACAGTAGCAAGCGCCTTCGAAGTATAAATCGATACCGTCCGCGAAAGACTCGCCTTACAACGTTATCTGGACAGCCTGGAGAAGGCCGACGAAGAGGCACAAGCGAACATCGATCAATCTGCTGTCCAAGCGGCACTAGAAAAGATCAAGCAAAACCCAGAGCCCGGATCCCATGATTTCCGATCCCTTCTGTTAAACAGAGAGTAGACGTTTCTCCCCTAACCTATTGATCTGGCGTCCCCGGCGGGATTTGAACCCGCGTTTGCGCCGTGAAAGGGCACAGCTTCGCAGTAAGTTATTGAAACTACGCGACACGGATGGCGTCCGAAAGCAGTTTCAGTAAGGCATAGAAACGTTTATTGGATCATGAATGGATCAAGATTCAATGCGGAACCTCTGACA
>JBEKUD010000383.1:0-2595 GCA_049515395.1 Candidatus Sulfotelmatobacter sp.
GTCGAACCGCCCCGACATACCGTTCGCAACCTATGACGACCCCATTGTCGAAGCGGCGATTGACCAGCGGCGGAAGTTCTTTGAAGCCAGGCGTGACCATCTTTATCAGGTTGAAATCTTCTACTGCATCCTGCTTGAAGGCGCCAGGTCGAAGACCGGCATCAGCACGGCGCTAGCTCGCCTCTTGCGCGATCCGAAGGGCGCGATTGGCGAACTACGAGCGCAGCTCACCAACGACAGTATGAAGACGTTGTTGCGCGAGCATATCGAGCACGATGCTCGACGGCTGGATCAACACGTCCAGGCATTCGCCCGGCAGCTTGCGGATTTCATGCAGATCGAGGTCCTCGACCAGCACCGACAATTCAGCTTTTTCCGCCGCTTGCTGAACTACGACGACTGGCGTGTCGCGGGCAGACCACAGTCCACGCAGTTTCTCGACTACCAGGTGGTCAACTCGGACATCGAAGCGGAACGCGAGCACCTGCGCGTAGGCGATCACATGGTCCGCGTGTTGACGATGAAAGAGGCCATCACGGAGACGCGACCCCTGGTGCTGGACGCGCTGCTGAAGATTCCCGCCAACTTCTACGTCGTCACAGAATGGACGCCGCTCCCGGCGGACAAGGCCCGCAAGGAAGTGAACAAGCGCCGCCGCCACTTCAATATGTCCAAAACAGGGTTCGTCTCTCAGATGGGCAACGACGCCGCTAAGACAAACCCGCGCGATGTGCTGGTGGACGAGTCCAAGCAGGCCGACATCGAGAACCTTGGCGATTGCCTTCGCGTTCTGGGTGACGGTCAATCGCTGGGCGACTTCTCGCTCACGATCGTGCTGTATGGCCGGGCATTGTCTGGACGATCGCTGTCTGGACAAACGGACCTCGATCAGCTTGTGGCCGAGTTTACTGGCGTCTTCACCAACGCGGACGGCAATCTGTTTGTCGAAACCTACAATCAGCTGAATGCCTATTTCGCCACCGTGCCAGGCAACTATGCGCTGAATCTCCGCAAGCTTTATCTGCTGAACACGAACTATGCCGACCTGTCTTTTCTCTTTACCATCCTCCCCGGTGAGAAGACGAACCCGCATCTCGGTAGGGAGTATCTGGCTGCGCTCGAAACCGACAACAGCACGCCATACTTTTTGAACCTGCATAACGGTGAGGTCGCCCACACGCTGATTCTTGGGACTAGCGGGAGTGGCAAGTCTTATTTTTGTAGTTTCTTGTTGCAGAACGCGCAGAAGTACGCACCGCTGACCTTCATTTTCGATATCGGCGGCAGCTTCCAGTCCCTGACGACGATCTTTGGCGGATCGTACCTGAACGTCGGCCAGGAGGCGCGCGACTTCACCATCAACCCGTTTTCACTGCCTCGAACCAAAGAGAACCTGCAATTTCTCTTCAGCTTCTTCCGCGTCCTCCTTGAGGGCAACGAACAGCGATACCGGCTCGACTTCCGGGAAGAACGCCGGCTGTGGGATGCGATCGAGCGCATGTACGTGCTGGAGCCGGGTCAGCGCACGATCTCGAACTTTGTCAACATCATTGGCGAGTTGAAGGAACGACTGCACCGCTGGACGCGCGGCGGACAGTACGGCTTCCTTTTCGACAACCCCGACGACACGCTTTCGTTCGCCCGCTTTCAGACCTTCAACTTCCACGGCTGGAACGATGCGCCGGAAGTTTTGGAACCGCTTCTGTTTTATGTTTTGCATCGTGCGTCGATTGAGATTCGAGACCCGCGAAGACTGGCCACGTTCAAAACGTTCCTGCTCGATGAGGCTTGGCTATTCATCAAGAACGAGACGATTCGCAATTACGTGGTCGAGGCGCAGAAGACATGGCGCAAGCACAATGCGGCAATGATCCTGGCGACACAATCCATCAAAGAGCTGGAGGAATCGGGGATGCTGGCGATTGTGGCCGAGAGCTGCCCCACAAAGATCTTCCTGGCCAACCCGGAGATGGACCGCGAGGTGTACCGAGAGGCGTTTCACCTCAACGACACAGAGCTCGACATCATCGGCGGCCTTGTCGCGCCCGGACAGATGCTCATTCGGAAGGCACAGACCTCCAAGAAAGTGCATTTGAACGTCGATTCCGTCTCGCACTGGATGGCGACCAACAACGCTCGCGACAACTTGAAGAAACGGGATTACTTTGACCGCTTCGGTATTGCGGACGGGCTTCGCCGTTTGGCAGAAGATCATCCATTCCAGCCGCGTGCGCTGGCCGTATCAACCTCCAACACGAACCACTAGGGAGAAATGCTATGCGCCATCAGAAATTCCTCATCAATTGGGTTTTGGTCGTCTCTTCTATCGTCGGCGCTTTGGCGCAGGAGTCCGCGCGTACCGTGCAATATCACTCGCAGGACATTGTTGCGATCCGGGCCAAGGTGAAATACACGACTCTCATCGAGTTGCCCACTACCGAAAAGATCATGGAAGCGGCCACCGGCGATAAGGACTTCTGGATTGTCGATGTGGTTAACAACTTTTGCTTTGTGCATCCCGCCAAGCAAGGCATCAGCTCCAACCTGAATCTGATTACCGACAAAGGAAACATTTACAGCTTCACCCTCCAGGAC
>JBEKUD010000384.1:0-2577 GCA_049515395.1 Candidatus Sulfotelmatobacter sp.
CTATCTGGGAGAGATCGATCCTGGCCAAACTGCCCTCATGCGAATGCGCGCGCTTGAGCGCCTCGGTCACTCCGTGCGCGGCATGCACACTACGATGCCATGGAAGCGTGCGTCATGGGGCATGAGGCAATTGCAACGGCGGACCCATCGAGGGTCGATCGTGGAGGAACTCAATTGCGCAATTCTGTCCGCGGCACGCCAGTTCAAGCCAGCTGTCGTGTGGGCTGACAAGCAGGAGTTCCTGCGCGCGGAAACGATCGAGGAAATGCGCAAGATTGGCGCGAGAACGGTTCATTTCACACCCGATCCCTATTTCTCGCTAGGCTGGAAGCGCACGCGCATCATGGATGAAGCCATGAGGGCATTCGACGCCCTGGTTTATTGCAAGTCATATGAGCGGGAGCAATACGAAGGAATCGGCAAGTCGGTTGTCTATATGCCGCTCGGATATTGCGATGAAGTCCACCGTCCGTTGAGCTGTGATGACGCGCGCTGGAGCTGTGCCGTCGGTTTCTTGGGCGGATGGGAGCCGCGTCGCGAGCGCCTGCTTCACGCTGTTACCGCTGCCGGAATAGACGTCAAGATCTGGGGCGGTTACTGGGAGTTTTTGCGGGATGGTAAGTGGACGCCCCGCAGACACATAATCCTGCGTCAGCTTGCGGGGAGAGATCGATTTCACTTCCATAGTGATGAGCTCTTATCCCGTGCTTACCAGGGTGGTGAGGTTTACGCAGATGACTATGCGCGAGCGCTAACGGGCTCCAGGATTGGTCTTGGCCTTGTGCGCAAGGTTTGGCCCGACCAGCACACGACACGCACCTTCGAGATCCCCGCTTGCGGCAGTCTGCTTCTTGCTGACCGAACCGAGGAACATCAGGAATTCTTCGAAGAAGGGAGAGAAGCTGAGTTCTTTGCTTCTTGCGAGGAGTTGCTAGACAAGCTGAAATTCTACTGCGGCAACGAGCCAGCCAGGAAGCGCGTAGCCGATGGGGGCTACAAACGCTGCAAAGAAAGCGGGTATGCCTATGTGTGTCGCCTCAGGAAAGCCCTTCAAGAGTTGGGGCTCAACTGAGACCCGGGATGACGGCCCGTTCCTGTGATTGAGAACGTTCTTATGATGTATGCGCGGCGATTTCCGATTCGCCGCGGCAAGTTAAGGATCATCGATTCAGTGTGGCAAAAGGTGCTCTCGGACCGGAGCACGCATCGCATGGCGACGTTGAAGCATGGCAAGTTCAAGATGGCATGCGATCTCAACGAAATGTTGCAGCGGCAGTTCTATTTTTTTGGCACCTATTTCCTGGAAGAAGATATCCTTCGCTGCTGGGAAGCCGCGGCGAAGGGGGCCAAAATTGTTCTGGACGTAGGAGCGAATGCTGGAATTTATAGCCTGGCTGCACTCGCTGTTCAGCCCGATGTCGTCGTCCACGCTTTCGAGCCCACCCCGGAAATTGCAGCTCGGTTGCGCGCTACCGCGAAACTAAATTGGCTTGAAAACTTGTATGTTCATGAGGTGGCTGTCTTAAGGGACGGTGGTCTGGCGACTCTAAATCGTTTCCGTGGAGAAATGGGGAACAATGAAGGGATGAACTTCGTCACAAAAAACATCGGCAGTTCCGACGCTGAACGTGTGAAAACAGTATCCCTCGATCAGTTTTGCGAAGATCATTCGATCAACCATGTCGACCTGTTGAAACTCGATGTTCAAGGTCACGAGTACTCGGCCTTGAAGGGGGCGGAACGGCTGATCAAGTCCGGTCATATCGGAATCATCTTCCTGGAACTCAACTGGGCTAAAAGTGCCGGAACCACATGTGCGGCCACCGAGTCCATTCGTCTCCTCGAGCAGGGAGGCTATCGGTTCTCAAGACCAGGCAAGCGCCTGAATTGGCAGAATGCGGGTGACTGGTTGCGGACTCTGAGTGATGTGGTTGCACATCGAGGGCGCCGTAGCGAGGTTTTTCAACAGCTATGACAGCTTTGATTTTCATTTGCCTCGCGGCATTCCTTTGGCTGTTGTGGCTTCTCCGAAGGGATAGGGTTTCGCTGGGCCTTCCGATTGCCTACTTGTATTCATTATTGTTGATCCATGTTCCCGGTGCGTTTGCCCATATTGTCGGTGGCGATTTCCTTCCCCACACGGACCTGATTGAGATTGGCATGGGTTTCACGGCACTCGGGGCCCTGTGCTTTGTCGCGGGTGTATGGTGGGCTCGTTCCCGTTCGTCGTTCGCGATAATGCCAACCCGTCGGGACGTCGATCGAAATCAGTTTCGGTGGTTTTGCGTGGTCGGTGGGTGGTGTCTTATCTACGGTCTTAGTCCCTTCTATCAAATCCCTAGTATCAGCGCTGCAGTGGAAAAGGGAGGAGGGATTTGGATGCTAGGCGTGATGCTGGGCTTGCGAGCGGCTTGCCAGCGTCGCGATCTCAAACGAATTGCGATCTGGCTCGGAGTGCTCTTGGTCTACCCCGTTCTGATGCTCCTGCTCGGAGGCTTCCTGAGCTATGGATCTGCCGCAATCATTATTGTGTGTGCCCTGCTCACCATTTCAACGCGAAGTCACTGGCGGGTAGTC
>JBEKUD010000385.1:0-2570 GCA_049515395.1 Candidatus Sulfotelmatobacter sp.
TCGCATTATTTTGTTTCTGCTGGTTAGACTTTCCGCAGCAACGGTCTTTCCGAGCGGCGGATTGTCCGGGCGAGGTTACGCCAAGAAAGTGAGCCTTCGAGGAATCGTCCAAAAGGGGAGAAGTGTTTGCTGCATCATCAATTATGGACTGCATAATCTGCCCTTGGTCCATAGTGATCATGCCGGATATCCAGCCACCGCCGCTAACGATAACCGTGATGAGTGCACCGACACCGAACATTAGCCATGATTCACTACTTAGCGCACTGACCAACGACACCAACAGGATGAGAGCACCGACGACTAAGGCTACTTGCTGAACCATCTTGCCGAGAGAAATGATGCCAGCGGCCACCGAATACGCTTCCCCATACCGCGTCCAAAGTCCGTCATCTACTCCAGTCGAAGCCAACGCCGCTGATACCATACTTTGCCTCCGCCATGAAGAGGACCTAATCTTAAGAGCAATGTCAGACGTGAAACTGTTCAAAAGTGACCTGTGGCATGGTCTTTCTTAGGCCGCGAATACGCTCGGTGAGTCGTTGAGACTTGTAGGAACGATTCCTCATCCGGAGAGCGGGCGCACATACCGCTCTGCGTTCAAGGTGCCCTCTTTGACTTTGGCTAATCGCCGCCTCCCGGCTATTGGACTCGTAGGCGTCCGCGTAGCTCATTTCTTCACCTCTTGCTGGTACCGTCTATAAACCAGATCATCAAACCGATAAGCAACAGCATTCCTGTGACTAGCACACTTATGAAGATGAGTGCTTCTTTGTTTCTACGGCGCATTTACACTCCACCTACAATTCCCGCTGATACAGAGTGCCAGCACCATCACAGCCAGAAGTTTTCCAAGTAGTGGCTCTTGCTCTGAACTTTTTGAGTGAAAACCCAAACCTTTCAAGTGTCTCGAATGCGATTATTATTCGTGGGAGCAGCGCTGCTGGGAGTCGTGAATACAAAGGCGGGCAGAGGCACCCAGAATACCTTCCCACGAGACGGCTGCCCAGTGCCGCGAATGCGATTCATGTTCGTCGCAGATGATGCCCATCTGGTGAAGGCTGTCTATGAGCCGTGCCTCCTTCGACCTAACGCGATATCGGAAATCGTAGGTCAAAGGCACAACGTCGGTTCCCGTTATCTCCTCGACACGGAACTCGTCCCGAAGTGACGCGAGTGAACCCATCATCGAAACCAATCCTGATCGATTGCAAACTGGTCGAACCCGAAGGCACCTTGGCAACGTGCGGTAAATAGTAGCAGGCAGGCATGAAGCAGGCAAGCACAGCAACAACAAGAGACGTTCTGAATATGGACACGCTCCACAGGCGCGGAGCATTCCTCGTCGTCGTTGGCCACTCGGTTGATTCGAGTGTTCACGGGATGGCACGGCGATAGTTCTGCATCGTAGGGCTTCAACGATTCGGACGCCGCAGCCACATTCTGCATTCCCGGATCGAGCCATAGATCGTAATTATCTGGATCAAGGATCACTGGCACTCGGTCGTGTACGGCTGAGGTCACGGCATTTGAGGTCGTCGTCAGGATCGAGCACGTCTCTACGTTGTTGCCGCTCGGATTTCTCCAGCGATCCCAGATTCCTGCGAATGCGAACAACTCCCCTCGTTGACTTCAAAGCAGTATGGCTGTTTCGATTTCTCCGTCCGCATCCACTCGTATAAACCGTCTGCGGGAATCAGACACTTACGGAATTTCACGGGATCGCGAAACGCAGGCTTCGTGGCTGCCGATTCCGATCTCGCGTTGATCATCTTGGCAGCGACCGACGAGTCCTCCGCCCATGAGGGCATCAGTCCCCATCGCATCAGCGACAATTCTCGGACTGGTTCCTAGAGCAATGCTAAGTCAGGCCGTGGGCTTGATTTGCGAAGCACAGCATCTACAAGCCTCAGAAGGTTCTCACCGCCTGTCATCAGGTCCAGCTTCGATTTTTCAATATATGCGATTGCACCGTCGTTCTTCAGTTTGTCCGCGTTGCTCTGGGAAAGGCTACTCACAACAATGACTGGGATGTTGGTAGTTGTTGGGTCTTGCTTGAGGGATCGCAGTACAAGCTCGCCCCCCATTTTCGGCAAGAGCATGTCCAAGATGATGAGGTCCGGCCTGCTCTGGCGGGCCAACTGCAAAGCTACCTCGCCATCACTAACATCGACCACGCCGAAGCCTTCTTCAACGAGAATTCGCTTCATTGTGGTCCGTATGAGCCTGCTGTCTTCAACTACAAGAAGTTGCTTCATGGATGATTACTTCTCATACAGGCAATTATCCCTCGACATGCCGGGAGAGGGCACATACCTTCAGACACTGGCTAACAGTGCCTCGCTGAAAAGAGCTTCAGCATTTCCATTACAAAAGGCCCGACTTGGCTTACGTCGCATAGTTCCCACAAAGCCAGTCCGGTAGTCGTTCATGTCCTATAGGTGCGGTCGCGGGCCTAGTTATCGGCATATCATATAACCATTGATACTAGCGACAAGACTCCCGAGAGATGACGAAGGAACACGGCTGTTTGCAGTTTATGAGGCGTCCCGCGTCAAGGAGCACGCTAC
>JBEKUD010000386.1:0-3342 GCA_049515395.1 Candidatus Sulfotelmatobacter sp.
TCGGTAATGGGCGCGGGCTCTGCCCCCTTATTCGGTGTGCCCGAGAGAGCATCGGCGAGCAGGCCATTCTCTTCAACGATCAGGTTGAACACGTCGCTGACGGAGCGAACGCCCTGGCCGGGCTTCCAGTCGTACTTGCCTGCCATCACGCGCGCGAGGCCGGTGAATTTCTTGGAAAGCGTTCCGGCATCGTCTCCGAAGGCCGCCTGGATTTTTGTCGGCTGCGCCTGCGCCAACGGCATCATCAGAGCGACCGCGAGTACATACGCTCCGTACTGCGTCAAAATCTTCTTCATGAAAAACTCCTTTACCTCAACCTGAATGGTCCTGCTCGTTGAACATATGTCGCGAAGAACCAATACTTGCAGGAAAAGTGACATGCGGTGTCCGCGATGAGGCAAGCGGCAGGAATTAGCCGTCAAAAGGCATTTGGCGCTCTCGACGGCTCTGTCCTCCGTGATGTCTCCTTCGACGCTACAGCTATAATCCGTCCGGGAGGGTCAACACCCATTGCTACAAGCCACGCCAGACAGGGGACGGAAGAAATGGATTTTGATCCTGTGTGGGTGGACGATTGTGGGGCTGTTGTTTGCCGCGCAACAGATCGTGGTGGAAAAGGTGCAGGGTTCGCAGGTTCACTGGGTGATCGAGGGTTCGCTCGAACTTGTTGACTGGTACATATGGGCGGCGTGCACACCGCTTGTCATCGGTCTTGCCAAGCGGTTCCCGCTGACGGGGCCGAGGCTTGCACGTCACATAGCGCTCCACACAATCGTGTCGCTCATGATGGCTCCCCTGGCATCGGTCGCCGAATACTTTCTGAGCCTTGGACTTCTCCGGTTTGCTTTTCACATCACTGGTCCTGACGTGCACCGCTTCCTCTCGTCGTTCGGAGTCGGTGTTCTTTTCATGAGCTTTACCGGCATACTCACATACTGGAGTCGATGCACTTTTACCAGGTTGCTATGGAGCGCCAGACGATAGCGGCGCAACTGGAGACGCAGCTCTCCCATGCAGAACTTGAGAATCTCAAGAGCCAGCTGCATCCGCACTTTTTATTCAACAGCCTTCATGCCATCGGTGTTCTGATGCAGGAAGACGTCGATGCTGCGGGCCGTCTGCTGGTCAGCCTCGGCGACCTGCTGCGCATGGCCCTCGAACGCCGGGAGAACGAGATCACCTTGCAAAGCGAGCTCGAGTTCGTCGGCAAGTATCTGGAGATTGAACAGACACGCTTTCACGATCGGTTGAAAGTTCACATGGACGTACCACCTAACCTTCTCGGAGTCTATGTACCAAGCCTGGCGCTTCAGCCGCTGGTTGAGAATGCCATCAAACACGGCATCAGCGTCGACTCCGCCGCAGGCTGGCTGGAGATCGCTGCTAAACTCCATAACGGCAAAGTTTGGCTCTGCGTCCGCGATGACGGCCCGGGTCCGGCACCGGAATCGCGCCTGCGATTCGGCGTTGGACTCACCAATGTGCAGTCACGCTTGAAACAGCTCTACGGGGACGAGTCGTCGCTGGAACTGACCGGGGGCGACGGTCGAGGCTGTGAGGCCATCATCACCATTCCACTGCGGAGTTCGCATTGAAGACGCGAGTCCTCATCGTCGATGACGAACCGATCGCCCGGCGCGGTATCCGTCGCTATCTGGCCGAACACGACGGCATTGAAGTTGTAGGCGAGGCGGCGAACGGAATAAGTGCAGTGGAGCAGATCAATGAACTTCATCCCGACATCGTTTTTCTCGATGTGTCGATGCCTGATCTGGATGGTTTTGGAGTCATTGAAAATGTGGAGCCATCGACCGGCCCCGCTCCCGTATATATCTTCGTCACGGCTCACGATGCTCATGCCATTCGTGCATTCGAAGTGCACGCTGTTGACTATCTCTTGAAACCGTATGATAAGGACCGATTTGCCAAGGCCCTGGTTCACGCACGCCAGGTCCTCGAACAGGGCAGGAAAGCAAATCGAGGTCTCGAACCACTGCTCCAAGCCCTCCGTAGTCTCCGCCCGTTGGAGCGCTTTGTGGTGAAGGACAAGAAGCGGATTTTCTTTGTTCCCGTTTCCCACGTTTTGTGGATCGAAGCCACGGGAAACTATGCCTGCATACACACCGCCAGCGACAGTCACCTGTTGCGGGAAACCATGGCGCACCTGGAAGAGAAGCTCGCGCCACACCACTTCATCCGCGTGCGGAAATCGGCCATCGTGAACGGTGCCTACATTAGCGAGATTCGTCCGATGTTCGATGGGGTTTATGACATCGTACTGGCAGAAGGAACGGTGGTCACGTCGAGCCGCAGATACGCTCACAAGTTACGGGCGCTGCTGGAATCCTAGTCTTGGCAACTGGGATGTAACTTGGCGCGTAGGCGTGGAATGCCAGCGGCGAAGATGACCGTAGCCCTCCTCGAAGCGCATCGTGGCTTTCAGCAGGATCAGGACCGTGAAGAAGCGAACAGTGCTTTTCTTGGACTCATCGACCGGGGAACGAAAGGGGTGCAGTCTGCTTTGGAAGGAACACCGTACATATAAAACGTCGCCCGCGAAAGGACAGTCGCTTCCTGCCGCTGCTTCCCGGGTCAGGCCCCATATGCGCATTGTGTCTCATAATTTCTGGACAGCGAAGGCTCAATTCGCGAGAACAGGCCAATGCGCTCATCCAACATGGGTCATCCGCAAGAAGGACGGATAGGTCCTGAAAAACGCGCTTATCGCCATCAACTCCCGAATTGTCGCCAGTTGGAAGTTGAAACTCTGATTCCGACCCAGGCCATACCGTTCGGAATTCCTCGACAGGGAATGACGGGCTAGAACATCAATGTTCGGGGCCCCGTTCCTTGGCGCTTTTCAAGCAATCACTGAGCCGTGATCCGTTTGTGATCCGTTAGCACTGCTTACCACTGCCTTCCACTGCTTTACGGTGCCCGCCGTGCGCTCTATGTTGTTGAAACTACGTTTTCGAGTAAATTCGAATCCCACTCTCTCCGCCAGATTCTTCAGAAACCCGCCAAATGCGGGCAAAATCCAAATAGCCAAGCAAACTTCGCTATTCCGCTTCGCTACTCTCAAAAACCAGCAAACGAGAGTATTGAAGCGTATGAACCGAACAGTGAAGCTCTACCGCAGCGTCAAGCGCCCTTCCGGCGTTTGGGGCACCCAGCCCGTTCCGGATAACCAACTCCGCACCCTAAGAGACATACCCAAAGGTGAAGGGAACTACTACCTCGCCTATTACGAAGGCAAACTTCGCCAGATGCCGTCCGCGGGCCGCTTTGCTGACGCTGCCAAGCAGAAGCTAGTCCAGAAGCGCAAGGAACTGGATGCCCGTG
>JBEKUD010000387.1:0-2539 GCA_049515395.1 Candidatus Sulfotelmatobacter sp.
TTTTGCGGACGGGAGATGTCGTGCCCCGCCTTGGGCTTCGTGGAAAATCCCTACTGCAGCAACTGCCTTCCGGACAGGATCGCGCATGGATCTTCCGGAAGCGGACACCTTGCCTGGGAAATTTCTGGGGACTACGCTAAGCCTATTGACCTAAGGAGACAAAAACTTCAGTGAGGTGGTCGCAAGCGGCTTGGTAGCTGAGATGTTTCGCCCAATAGTCTGATATTCCTCTCCTCCGTCGTTCGCCATCGTTGCTCGTCCACACCTCCGTTTTCCACTCGGAGGGCGATTCTTGCAGCAGATTGACTTCTAGGTCCGCGCACTCCGAACGGACGGAGTACCAGCGATATGCTCCACCACCCAAGGGAGAAGTTGTCCAGCTCAGCGACGGGCAAACCCTCGCAAAGGCAATCGCCAGTTCCGACGCGGAGTGGTATCTCTCAGACGCCTGCGGCCTGATGCACTTGCGAATTATGCTTTTGATCCGCTTTGGCACGTGCGGCAAAAAGAACTTGGGATTCGGAAATTTCCCCTTACGAATGAGGTTCAGCAGTTCGCCATCCGATGCAATTGCGTCCTTCTGCCTTTTATACGGGGGTTCGCCGTTCGCGGCTCGATAAAACAGCACCCCCAACTGGTAAATATCGGACTCGACTGTCGCATAATGCGAGTCCCAAACCTCTGGAGGCATTGCCCACTTGTACATGGCCGGAAAGCTCACAGCACCTTTGTTGAGGCTGCGGCTTTGCCCGAAATCACCGACCAGAGCTCGGTTGGAATCGTCAAAGAAGATGTTTGATGGCTTAAAATCGAGGTGCAGAAATCGATTAGCGTGTATGCGAGCGGCAGCGCTGAGCACGTCTTGTGCCATCTTGAGCAGCTGCATGGTCTCGAGCGGACCGTCCTTTATCCGCGATTGCAGAGAACCCTTAGCAAAATACGGAAGGGCCAGACTGACGTGGTCCAGCGTTTCACAGACGTACACGATGCCGACTACGTTCGGATCGCGCATCGCGAACATCGCCCGAGCCTCTTGGCAGTATGAATCGAAGTCGTTCCCGAGTCGGCTTTTGTCGATCTCCTTGACTGCGAGCTCACGTTGAAGGTATGGATCAAACGCACGGTACACAGCCGAGTTCATGCCCTCGCCGATCCCGATGGGCTCTAACCTTTGATACCGAGTTTGTGCATATACATCGAACACTGAGGTCCTACGCGGCTGGCAACAGTGACGCCGCTATCAAGATTGCCTCTCGCAAATACGTACTCTTGAACTTCAACAGTTCAATACCTCGAAAGTCGGGCGACTCAAGGTCATCTCGGGAAATCTTAGAGCCTAAATGCTTGGAGAAGGTGCTCAGCGGGCCGGTTACCGTCTTTAGATTTCTGGAGCCCGCGACTTCGAGCACAACACCTTCTACCCGGCAGCGAGCCTTCGCAGAATTTGTATTCGCGCCGCGAGCGTTGCCCTCGGGGAAGCGGACTGCCAATGTACTTGGTGTGTAGGTGTCTAGGATATAGAGCACACGTTGACGCATCCAAGCCAGGGACTCCGCCTCGCCATAGGCCTTTGGCGCCGCTTCGGTATCGGAGGCATCCAATACAGGCCGTTCCAGGGTGCCAGTCGTGACCGCCCAATGAAACGCGCCGGGCTCAGCACGAATACCTATTACCCGATCCGTCCTTTGACCCACCGCAACCTCCTACGCAAGAGGGCCCCGCTGCGACCAATAAGGCATGCGGGCAACTACTGCAACAAGGGTAACTCGCTTTAAGTGAGCGAACAAGAGCAGTTACTGCACGTTAGTAACTAAGTCCCATGAATGCATGGACTAAATATCCAGGTTCTTCACATCCAGCACATTTTCTTCAATGAACTTCTGCCGCGCCCTCTCCCATCATCTGGTTCAGTGCAAAATAGCAGGCCTTACTTTTGCCCATGAGCCAAGGGTTGGAAGCTGCCATGCTTTGGTAGACGGATTTCGCCGCGCGGATGATCTCCTCATCCTTGAAGAGTTTTAGCCAAGAGCCTCGCGCCCGATTCGTACGCCCTGCGAGGCAAACACCAGCGGATTGTTAAAGCGTGCCCATATCACTGCTGGAGAGTTTCGCTATGTGAGCAAGGAAACAGATCACAAGTGGGAGGAAGGCGACGATATCAGCGTGCTGAGTTCAAGCCACGGAAATACAGAAGGGCGAAGAAGGTAGTTGCCGAGACTGCGATAACAGATGTCATTCGCGCAATCGGCATACGTAAGACGATGGAATTGACGAAAATGAGTCAACATACGATAGAAAAGGTGCTTCTTGGTATAGCCGTGAAACGCAAGACGCACGAACACGTGCTCAAAGCAATTCAGGCTTACAAGCGGGACACGACGGTGGAACCCCGGCCATGTACAATCGCGATACCGGCACCGGGGGCGAATGAAGAATAACTGATCAGACACTATCGGTGCGCGCGACCAGCCAGCGAGATTGTTTCCTTTTTTGGTTTTTGTTTTGTTTCTTGCAAGATGGGATGCCGTATGCCTAGAGC
>JBEKUD010000388.1:0-2510 GCA_049515395.1 Candidatus Sulfotelmatobacter sp.
CCATCGTACCAGACGCATCTTCTTGCGCAGAGGCCAGAGACAAAGCCCGAAGATACCAGCGACATATGCCGAGAGCGTGGTGCTGGCATGGCAGGTCAATGTCATGACGGTTGCGCCGGCGACTCCTAAGACGGCGCCGACCCTGGACTTTGACCAGAGCCATACGGCCAGCGGCAGTAGGGTGGCGCCATAGGCGCCAGCGGTAATAAAGACCTCAAATGCCGCCTGGGAACGAATGCTGCCGTCCCGCACTGTCGTGGGCGGCATTCCGCCCAGCCGTGCAAAGATGTTTGTGCCGGTGAGTTGTTCGTTGATCATGCATGCCGCCGCGATGATGGCAATCAGCGCGAACACTTTAATGGTTCGTTTTACATCTTCTGCATCCTGGATCAGGAATCTCAGAACAAAGTAGCCGCCCACGGCGTCCAGGAAGTCTCCCAAACTCTTGAGCAGGGCCTGGCCATTCATCCACTGAAGCGAGAAGACTAACAAACTAGAGAGGGCCCACAAGACAAAAATGCGGTCGATGGAATTGAAACCACCAGTCAGGCGTGATGATCGCCTTGACACGATCCATCGACCCAGTCCGGTCAGAAACAGGACTTGAGCTGCGGTGAAGTGCGCCCCGGCCACCACAAGCACTTGCCCTTTGGGTATGAAGAAAATCGCCAGGAGCAGTGGCGCTATGACGTACTGGCGGCGAAGACACAGGATTAAGATGATAGCGAGCACCATCGCCAGCACCACCAGCGGATGGAGCAGCGTCGCTCCCGTGCCTCCCCCGAACCGTAGGGCTGTCGGCTCCACTATCTATGCCTCTCTCCTATTTGCCTATCGAAGCCGCCCGGGCGGACCAGCACATACGGTTCCATTGAAACCTTTGTCAGATGCACGCTGAGAAACAAATAGGTCACGTGTGGGAGGAAAGCAGCTTCATAGCCGATTTCAAGGCAACTGGCCCAGATCGGGCTGAGGCCGTTCTATGGCTTGAGCGCGAATTGCGTCGACAATCTGCTGCACATTCTGAACGCGCGTCCCTCCGACTTTCTTTCGGCGAATGTACTGCAAATGAAACTCCTGCGCCCTTCTCAGATGAACCTGAAGGTTGGATCTCGTAAGTCGGATGCAGGTGGTTTGAATCGGCAGACTGTCTTTCCAAACCCTCTTGATGTGCTTGCAGCAGTCGTAAAACTCCCTGGGCAAGATCAGGCTTTGGTGGGTATTGTGTATGCAGAAGGCGCAGATGGCGTAGCTCTTCATCCCCTGGCTTCCAGCCCTGAGGCAGATATCGGTTCCGTAGAGGTGAAAATGGGGCAATCCTTCGTCGAACCGCAGGCCGGAGGACTTCCGGAGAATCAATACGATCTCGTCCAGGGTTTGAACCGGTGCCGGACGTTCGAACGGCCGCCCCATGGTCCCCAGGCCGGACGAGTATATGTGGCCGCGTCCGTTGTCATTAAGGGTTTCGCCGTAGCAACCCAGCACACCCCATTGCGGGTCCTCCGCTTCCAGGTAGTCAAGCGCCCGGTTCAACTGCGCCACCCATGTTTCCGGGAGAAAAATGTCCTGGTGAGCCAAAACGACCAGATCGTGGGAGGCCCGATCGATTGCGCTATTGTACGCTTTGGCGGCGGAGTTGTAGCCTTCCTGGACCAGGACTTGGTGCTCGGAAGGTCCGCGCAAGCAAGGTGACCCTAGAAAGTTGTTTTCGAAGACCTCGCGGTTATTGACAGCCACCGCGAACGTGATATTCCTGCTCGGTGAAGCTTTCATAGTCTGGGGGATTCCTGATGGCTGCAACAGTCTGTACAGTGCCCGTGTGAAACCCGGCAAACGGACGGCAGGCGGATTGCTTATTATGACGAGATCCGCGATTCTAAGAATCGCGACGGTGAGCCTGGGATTGCCAGCCCCCGCTTCGTGAGAGCGCCAACCCGGCGACACTCCGAATAGGGCCCTTCGGCAGCTTGTTAATGAACCAACACCGTAACACTTGGGGGAGTGGATGGTGGAGTGGATTGTGTGGTGCCGGTCTTGAATTCATATGCCCCGGTATCCCAAGCGCCACCCGACGGCCTGGCATTCACCGTCGTCCCCGGACAGCTCACAGTATGGCTGGTCGAATTGTACGAACAAGCGGTGCCGGTCCCGGAACACAGCGCTGGCAGCGTCGTGCACGAGCTTGTCAGATTGGCTCCTGCCCCCACCGTCGAGTTCGTTGCCAAAGTGGGCGAGTAATCGTTCGCGGACGTGTAGCCTTGGCTGCTCGCCGTTGCGGACGGCATGTAAACGGCGCTCGACTCCGTTACTGAGCAGTTGAACGCCGAACCGGAAATCCCCACCCAGTGATTGTTGACCGCCGTAATGGAACCGCCCGCGGTACAGCCAATTGCGGCGTTGACCATCGTGTTGTTGTACATGGTCATGTTTCCACCACCAGGTCCGCCACCCTGATTCAGGCTGAAATAATTCGATTGGCTGTAGATATCGTGCACGACGTTGTTGAAAAC
>JBEKUD010000389.1:0-3556 GCA_049515395.1 Candidatus Sulfotelmatobacter sp.
CCCGCAAACAGTCCCTGGGCTCTGGAATACGACAGAATCTCGGCTTTCATGACGATATCGGTTGCCGCGGCCGCGTCGCGTCCCACCGGCCCGGCCGCAACCGATGCGTCCCCTCCCAGCTTCACCTTACTCGACATCACCGAATTTGCGCCCGCGTCATTCATCACCAATAGCACGAAGTCTGTTTCCTGACCACCAATTTGGAAACCGAAACTCCCGGCTTCCAGCGCAAACATCGCCGGCGCGCTCCACGAGCCCGAAAAATCATGTCCTTTGCGGCATGTGATCAGTCCCCGCCCGTAGCTGCCGCCCACAACGAACGCCGCTTTTTTTACCGACGGAAAGATCACGACGCAATATGACTTGTTGAGCAAATCCTTTGGAATCCCGTCCGGCATGCCGAGGATTTCCTTCAACACGGTTGCTGATTTATTGATGCGGTCTTCAACCTTCTCTTCCTTGTCAGCGGCCACAACCGGCAACACACACACCAACATAAGGGCTCCCAGTAACATTTTGCGCTTCATAAACGCTCCTTTCATCGATCGTTCAAGTGGTGACCGTTCGAACGGTGGTTCGACAGGAACCGACACTACCATGCACCCTGCGACCTTTGCAACCGACGCAGGCCAGCCTGACTCTGCTTGGCGCGTCCACGACTGCGGGTTCACGTAAGACTGCAGATTCGAACCTCCCGATGGAAGACTGGTGGCCTATTTCTTTTCCGCTTGTGGGGCGCCAAATCTCGCGGGGAAAAATTCCATTCACATCACAGAAGTGAATATTCCTACCGCAAAGTGAGACCAAGATCGATGACATGAAGTAAGCGCGAGGACTCGCACGTTACGCCACCGCTCTTTATTCACCAGTACCTCATGACCCAGGTGCTTGTGGAGCCATGTCGAAGCCGCTATCGAACCACCTTTGACTTGCAGTAGACTCGCCGCGTTTGGTGTGAAGTAAACTGTCCTGTCAGATGCACGACCTGGCGCCGGACTCAGCCGCGGCAGCGGCGTCGAGATGCCGCTTGAACAACTGTTCCGGCCCGCTATCTCAATTACGCTCGTAACCTTGTCGTTGTAACCCTCCGCATACTACAACAAGCTCAGAGGTGTGAAGCCACGGCGAAATCAATCCTATTGGTCCAGAATCCGGAAGCAGATTCCCCCGCGTACATTTGCGAACATCCGGGACCAAAGATTTCAATACAAGGAACGAACATCACGTTGTGTGGGGATTGCACTGACGAGTTGCACGCAGGCGGGCAATTGATTCACCCGCAGACGATGTACCAGGGTCGTACGTGGGCGGAACGGACCCCGGTCAATTGGACCCCGGAAGAGCGAGATGGACCCCGGAAAAGCGAGAGCGCCAAAAGAAGGCGGGTAAGTAGGATCAAATAGCAAGCCCGTACAGCGACGATCTGCCCCAGAAGGCCCGCTCCAAGTGGGACTTTGCCCTTTCTTGAGGAAGCGCACCGGTCGCGTGATGTTCTGGACAGCCGCCGCTAGGGAGAACTGCTCACCAACAAACTTTAATCTCCGCCTGTGATGTTTCAGTTAAACGGAGCATGGTTAGGATCTGCTCGCGCGGTTTCGAACATGTCTTGGTGGCTAATGCTCTGTCTTGGTGTGCAGGGCAGCGAGGTCCACTTTAGCGGCGTACAATTGTCACAGTAGAAGGAGTTTTACATGGCATACGTGATACGTCATATCCTCAACGAGGGGAATGCCGTCGAATTAGGAGAAAGGCTCTCAGATCAGGGCCCATTTGATACCCGCGAACAGGCGGAACAGCGCGTTAACGAGTTGGAGAGCGAAAAGACGAATGGAAAATTCACCATTGAGGAGCTAGTCCTCAGTTGATTGGCAGCCGTATCTTCGGCTGCGCCAAGTAAGAAAGCCTGCGGCATAACTCAGAGTAGTTCTCCGTTCTTTTAACCAGCCTTCTTTACTTCCTGCTTCAACGAAATCTGCGGACTTGCTAAAACTTCGCCGGGCTCGGGATCAAAGACCTCCACAACTTCTCCGTGAACTTCATTTTTGAGGAAGTTCGGCTGCTTCCACGAGTTCAATTCTTCCAGCCGTCTTCGCATCCCATCGCCGCCCGTTTCACGTGCGGTGCAATGTTCACAGTCTGGATGGTGGATTCTCAGGAGGGACAACAGGTAGCATCTTAACTTCACGAACCACCTCGCAGGATTCAGGCCATTCGGCTCAGGGGGTGCTGCGTCTCAACTGGCGGGAACTAAGGTAAAGGCTGTGACATTGGTTATGCTCTAGCCGCTAGCTCCTGCGAGGCAGCCAACAACGTGGAGGCATGCACCGTCACAGCCCTTGATGCGATCACTGCTTTCGCAGTTCCCAACCCCAACTACTCCCGGACTGGCAAAAGTTTAATTAAGCCAACCCTTTCAGCCGTCGACGGAAGCCAAGTTAGAGATTTGCCTGCAGATTGTCAACGCCGCTTTTCAGTGCAGAGCCTGAATTTGCGGTCCTCGGATGCTGAAGTTGCAATGTGCTGAATGCTTAGCGCTTAGTGAATGGGCAGTTGAATTGTCCACAGCTGTCCACAGCTTAATTCACAATAGTGACCAACCGTTGTTTTTGACTCAGATAGTCAATCGGCTTTCAACATCATCTGAAGCGGCGAGAATTCGGGCAGATTTGGGACGCCGCCCACCACTGAAGAAATTAGGAATGCTCGTCCACTCGCAACGGTCCTACCCCAGGATGCCCTCACCCATGCCATGCTGATTGCAGATTGCAGTGACCCTGTGTGCGGGTACAGAAGATGATTGCGCTGTGTCGTAAACCCGACGCACAATTGTTTTCGAACTTTGTTGTGGAAAAGGGCGTGTTGTCTTTAGGAGTGCGAGTGAGGTATCAAGACTTCGTCCGCGTGTAATGGCAGGTTCGGGACAAGCCATCGGAACAAGAAAGTTGCGGTCAGGGCCCCCGCAAGTTGTGCCACGATGAATAGGGGGACGTCGGACGGTCGAATCCCAGCAAAGGTGTCAGACAAGGAGCGGGCAATTGTCACTGCCGGATTTGCAAACGATGTTGACGCAGTGAACCAGTAGGCGGCGGTGATGTAGGTCGCAACAGCGAACGGCACTACTCCTGAGCGTAATCGCGAACATCCCCAGATCACCGACAATAGTCCGAACGTTGCCACGAACTCGCTTAGAACCAACGCCCACCCATGTCGGGAGTGCGAGGAGAAGGAGTACCAGTGTAGCCCGAACATCAGATGCGCGATGATCGCTCCGGCAACTCCTCCCGCGCATTGCACCAGCATGTAAACCACCGCTTCAGACCAAGGAATACCGTGCTCAATTGCGTCAGCGAGCGTAACGGCTGGGTTCAAGTGTGCGCCAGAAATCGGCCCAAAAGTCAGAGATTTCGGCACTGGATCAACCAACAAACTTAGGGGCACTAAGCAGCGTGTTTTCAGCACCGCTGGAGGCGGCTGAAACCGGGGATTCTGGTACACCTCAGTTGACCGCGACCAGAACTCTGCTGGGCCTGGTTCCATCCTAATTTGCCCATCACCT
>JBEKUD010000390.1:0-2585 GCA_049515395.1 Candidatus Sulfotelmatobacter sp.
TGGCGCCTCCACTGTGCCGTCAGCATGAAGTCGCCATAAGATTCGACCAGGATTTTCATTCTACTCCTCTACGTGCGAGCGCGAGAGCCCGATCCGATATCTGCTGCAGTGAACGGAGTCATACGAATCCGTATCGGCCCGTCTACATGAGGCGTTAAGACCCGATATCGATAGGGTTCTGTTGACTGTTGGGCGGTCTCCGACTGCCTCGTCATCCGACCGGAGGTGCTCGGAGAAACCTCCCAAATCTGGACTTCCTGGGCATTCCCTATGGAGTTGAAGATGGAATTGAAGGCGCCGGGAGCGTGTGGCACGTTGTAGAATTCTCTTAGCAGGATGCTGAAAAATAGCCCGGGGCGGAATTCAGTGTCCTTCCCGCTTTTCTTTCAGAAGCTCCCTGGTGTTTCGCATAACAGCTCTGCGTAGGGGGATACAGACCCAAAACGCCCTTTTTGAAAACCCAAAGACGCAGTTCTCCTCGGACTTATGCAGGCTGAAATGCCGGCGACATCAGATTCCGCATTCGCACAAGGTTGTAAGCCGTAGCGGTGAACGTGAATACCCAGGCGACTGTTTCCAGTCCCACGATGCCGAGTCTTACGCAGCATGCCAACCGTCTTAACCCAGCCGAACACTTCTTCAATTCGTTTCCGTTTCCGCTGACTCACTTGCTAGCCCTCATGCCGCGTCGTGCGGCCATCAATCGCGCTACCGCCCTGACGCTTGGTGTTCTGCGAAACATGGGGCGTCACGTTCATGCCGCGCATTTCCTTCACAAAGTCATTGGTGTCGTAGCCTTTATCGGCAGCCAGCGTAATTCGGTCGAGGCCGCCCACGCGTTCCACCATGATCATGGCGGCGTGCCGTTCGGCCAATCCGCTGCACTGCAACAACGCTGTGTCCACCACGATTCCATTCCGATTCTCAATCAGCACGTTGCCGCAGTATGCCAACTTCGATTCATGGCCGCCGCTCTTGCGCGCCAGTCGCGCATCGGGATCCGTGGTTGACCGATGTGTCTCGTTGCTCCGCGTTTCGCCGTGGAAATTTACTGTCGGATTGCCCGGATCATCGGGCGGTGGCGCTGGTCGATCCTTCCGCTGAAAACTCTTCTGACTCGCCCAGGCTTCGATGAGCGTGCCGTCCACGCTGAAATGCTCGTCGGAAAGTAGGTTGGCGATCCGCGCCTGAGCCAGCACATGGGCAAAGAACTTCTCGGCGATGTCACCTTCCAAAAGTCGGTCCCGATTCTTGCTGAACACCGTTGGCACCCATACGGTTTCGTCCATATGCAGCCCAACAATCCGCTCGCTGCGAACCGTATACAACACCTGTAAAAGCAGTGCTCGCAACCGCTTCTCTGGCGGAATCGATGGCCTGCCGTACGCCGAGTAGAGGCGGCCAAACACTGGCGAGAGGTCCTTCAAGGCATCATCGACCATAAATCGAATCGGCCGCAAGGGATGGTTCTCAGGAACGCGTTCTTCCGGAGAAAGGTAACTGAACATCGCACTCTGTTGGGTATCATTTCCTCGCATAGGCTGAAACATCAAGACGTGCTTTTGTTTCAACAAGTAACGTGCTCACAGACTTTTTCAGCATCCTGTTAGGTGATGCCGATATGGAATATGACGTACTGGGGGCAGCAGGCGCTTTAATGGTCCCGATTAGGTCCTCTCCAGTTCCCGGCCGGGTTTTGCCCTATGGAAGTTCGCACCTGAGAACGGGAGCGATGTTTGCGCTCTCGAGTCAGGCAGCGTGTTCTTTGGCCAGAAGGAGATCTCAGGGCCGATCTCTTTCACGGGGTATAACGGAGTGTGGAACATCACCGACGGGAAAGTCGTTGTGGTCTTTGTGCCTGAGCTCTACGTTAAGTCGGATGGAACTTTGGTTCTGGGCGGCTTATTTGCGTCCTACGTCCCCAACCCCGCGGCCAAGGGCGCGTCGGTCATGGTCAGCAGGGACGTTTCCGTGGTGCCCGAGATTCCCGTGACCGTTACCGGGACAATTCGTTTCCCAGAAGATCAGTGGAAGGTGGCCGGGGCGGGCTTGTATATAAAGGGCGGGGGGCTCCAGTTCGATGAGACTGGAGCGTTTCTTATCCCCGGTACCAAATACGTGAAAGATGTGCAGTGAGCCACCGTGCAGATTGTTATGGCCAGCTAAGGTCTGCCGTGTGCTAAGCCCCGCCAGTTAGTCCATATCCGAAGAGCACGCCCAATAGCGCGCAAACTTCTACGCCAGATAATTCGCAAGGTGACACACACCCTGGCCGGTAGTGTCCTAAATCTGCGTTGAAAGGTTTTGTAAATCAGTTGATCTGTGATTTTATAATTTTGTAGTACGGAGGAAGTGCCTGCTGTTCGGGAATGCCAAGCGCCGCGCGTGCCTGCCGATGTTCTGGACTACTGACGATCGACTATCTCGAAACCCGCCCCGAATTCGATTCGCAGCAAGCTGGCCTACGAGGGATGGAGTTGGGGAGCATCCATGGGGTCCGTCACGATGGCAGCGGAAGACCGCATCAGAGTTGGTCTGCTGATCTGCCCCGGGCTTCGGTTGCAAAAGTGTTTGGCGGAAGTGGA
>JBEKUD010000391.1:0-4243 GCA_049515395.1 Candidatus Sulfotelmatobacter sp.
ACCCTAAGTTCCCGGCGATCCCTCATGAAGCGAAGCTGCAGTAGTTCAGCGATCAAACTCGCTTTGGCAATCAGAGATGTGACTTTCGTCACTGACATCCCGCGCTCATTCGTGTGAGGGTATTCCAATATCTCGCTTCACCGAAGAGCAGGTCCCACTACGGTGCGCACACCCCCTGAGGCGAGAGCTTTGACCCTCGGTCATCGAGTGATTGTATTGTCGGTCACGATTGGTATTTGCCTGACACCTCGATGGCGGAACGCTCGTAGCTGAATGATCGATCTCGATCATGCCTCTACTCCCGACCGTGAAGGAGGCCTGCTATGACCCGCGAACCCACTCGTAATTATTTCCTCGGTGCTGTTGCGGCCATTGTCGGAGTTCTGGCAATTCTGACTCTCTTGGTCGCAGCCGCCTTGAAATTAGGGTAACGGAAAGAAAGGGAGGTGGCGACTATGGACACTGACGGTGAGTGGACAATGAGGTCTGCAGGCATGGGCGCATCACTCGGTGGTGTCTCCGGGTTTTTCTGTGCAGCCTACATCATGGCAACCATGGGCGTTCTTAGCTGGACAGGTGTAGTAGACACGGTGGAGTCCGTTGTCGTTATTTTTATATTCGCGGTCATGATAGGTAGCCTTTGTACCGCAATCGGCTGGCTGGCCGGACTGGTCTTAGGCTTCGTTACCTCCCCGTTGAGCTCATTCGCCGAAAGACTGGCTAAAAAACGGATGGAGAGCCGCAGTGAATCACGGAATTGAAGCCACCTTTGAGAGCATCGAGAGCGCTCATGAGTTCGTGGGATTGCTGACCGAGACTACCGTAGAAGCAAAGCGAGAAATCGAGGCAGACGTGCACGTTAGCTTTGATCGCGGTCGTATCGTTCTCTCTGCCGACTTCTTCTTGAGGAGCGATCCGCAGGAACGTTGACGGTTCAAACCGGGGTCGCTTGCTGCTTAGGCGCTATCGGCATCATTATGTCCAGACTCTCCGCGCATGGCGAACCCGTGGCGGATTATGTTCGCCGCAGTGCGGCTGCGGGAGAGTCCCGCAAAGTTATCTATCGCCTGATGTCGGACGGGGAACTTCTTCACCAAACCGCTTGGACTCGGTACAGTGAGGCTCGCACCAAACAGATGACATCCAAGAGCGATTGGAAGATCGCTAAAGTTACGACCGCGATCAAAGCTAAAGTAGTTTGGCGAGAGGCGAGGTGGAACCGCATGAAACACATCTGCATTGAATGCGGATATACGGAAGCCAACAATAATGCTACCAGCCCATCAACATGCAAGAGGTGTGGAGAGCAGATGCTCCAAAGTTGGGACGAGCAGTTGGAGGACAGGCGTGAGACGGTACGCGAGGAGGATGAAGATTAATACGCCATGCATTACGGTGAAGCAGACGAACTCCGGTGGGGTTTTTTCGAGTGCTATAGTTCAGCATGATTACTTGCTTCGCTTTCGTTCGCGTGCTCGTCGCAAAGAGTTTTGATCCAACCACCTTCTCGCAATAGTCCCGGCTGACCGCAGACTTCGCAGGTATGGAAGGATTCTGTATGGCAGCTTCGATTCGTTGGCGGATGGCGTCGTTCGCATGGTTAACATGGATGCGCAACCCACCAAACTTCTCTTTCACCTGCAGGATTTCAAACTTGAGTCCTGTTGCCTGTTCCAATTCCGCGACCAACGGCTCCAAGTCCCCACATAGCCGCCAAATGATGTCGAACCAGCCGTCATCATGCCGGAGGCCCAGAGTCATTCCTGTGTAGCGAAAATCGCCCTTGGTATTGAACCAAGTAGGCCATCGCTTGACCAATTTTTCTCAAATTCCTTGTGCATTGGCGTCTACTTCCTGCTGGCAGAAGTCTCGGCATGGCGCACAAACCCCGAAGCGCTAACCGATGTCTTTAACTCCAGTGCTCCCGCCGTCTGAAGCTCGATGGCTTCAATCACATCCGCGACCCCTACTCCCCTTCCATGCTCAAAGGCTGATTGCGACCCCAAGATGTAAGTTTCGCGAAGTTGAGCAAAAGAGAATCCCTCCGTCTGCTCGATAGCGATCTCAAATGGTTCTCCGGTGAGAGTGGGGCTGAGCCACCTGTAGTATTCGCGGCGTAAGTCTGCATCGGGGTTGCGGAACTGAACCACGCGGTCGAACCTGCCGGGGCGCTTGAGGATCGCAGGGTCGAGGCACGTGGGGTCGTTAGCCGTAGCAACCACAATCACCCCGTCCTGAGACCCCACACCATCAAGGCAGTTCAGTAAAGTCTGGAAACTCACGCGTTTTTCTTGTGTGCGCTTGCCCTCGGTTGGGAAAGCGCGATCCAAGTCTTCGAGGACTATGAGCGCGGGAGTATTTTGGGCAGCGGTTTCGAACATGCGAAGAACGTCTCTGCTCTTCTCTTCTGCGTCACTGAGGTCAAGGGTGTAGGGCTGGATGTAGGGGTGCGCTGCCATTACCCTGATGGTGGCGCTCTTGCCGTTGCCCGGAGCATTCCAAAATAGATAACCCCTGCGATAAGGCAAATTATGCTGGCGAAACCATTCTTCCCTTTGGAAGAAAAGCTCGAAGTCAGTTCTGACCATGCGACGTGCGGTCGCATCGAGCAGCACAGCGTCCCAATCATAGGGGGCCGGCAGCCGAGTGCGGCTGTAGGCGGTTTCGAGATAGCGTTCAGTCAGACTCTGCACTTGTTGCTCTAATAGCAGAACTTTTGCTGCATCCTCGCGATGCACAATGAACCAGTGCTGCGCAGGCGAGTGCCCGATTACGGGCATGTCGCTGGGAGGGAACAAAGTTGGGATTTTGATGCTGATTACCCGGTGTGCCAGACCACGGAGCCTGAGGGCGACTGGGCAATCTTGCCAGTCGAGTTCCCATACGGGCAACGGAGCGGCATTCAGCTTGCGCTCACGCTGAAGGGACATAGCGATGCGGGGGCTCACCTCTGGGGGAAGCGCCCAACTCTTAATGAACGCTCGCCAATTACTGTTTCTCGCTTTGGTTGCCGAGGTTACGGGCAGCCCATGCAAGAACTCTTGAGCAACCGAAGTGGTTTGTATATTGAGGATGTGGATGAGAATGTCGTTGCTACCCTCCAGCCATTCCAAACACCATAGAATGCTTCCTATGCTTGGGCAGCGGGGAACTCACCCGTGCAGAGATTCTGGATCGGCTAGGTGTAAGGGACTTCGCACGAGTCGCCCAACTGAGCGCCGAAGACATTCCGCCTACTCCAGCAGAAGCACACCCATGACCATCAGACCGTATGGTCTCGCTTCGAGACCGAACTAACGAAGCGCACTGCCGAAGTTGAGCAACGGCACAAGGATGAACTCCGCTCCCGGATCGCCCGAACCAAAGAACTGGAATCTGGGGCGAGGATTGTCGAGCAGCAAAAGGCGGTCGAAATCGACCATGCGGATCGCCGGGTTGAAGACTCCTTGCGAGAGGTGGCCGATCTAAGAGGGCGAAATCAGAAATTGGAAGCCCAAATGTCGAAGGTCGCCCGGCGTGGGAAGCTGGAGGAAATGTGTTTCGAGGAAGAGGCTCGGACATGGGCGGGCATCAGCATCAGTGAGAAACTTCCTCGGAACGGTGATTTCATCTTGGCAGACCGTGTTCCCTGCGGTACGGCACTTGAGCCTCGTCTGCTTGTGGACAACAAAAATAAGGATGCGGTCGCCGAGAGCGACATTGTGAAGCTAGTGCGAGATGCGAAGGAACGATCCCAGTCGCCATTTTGGTCACACGAGACGAAACTCAGCTTCGCCAAATTGATAGAGAGAACCGCTGGGGTTGCAAAGACGGCATCTGAATTTTGCGGACGACCCGGCAATGGCTACCAAGAGACCTTGACGTGCTGAAGCCTCTATCCGAGCGGATGCGGACGGAGGGTAGGGATTTCTTGGACAAGAACGCGTCGCTCGCGCAAGAAGTCCGGCGCACCTTTGCCGATTTGGATGCGATTGAAAAGGAGTTGGGGAAGGCATCGAAGGCGGTCCAATCGGTCTTAGTTTAGGGCTGGTCGCCAAATACAAAGTCCGATTGCAGGCGCTTTGCGAAAGACCTCAATTCGAGATGCCATCTCATGGATTGCCAGAGGAAAAAGTCTTCCAGTCGCGATAGCGCTACCTGCTCGAAGGTTCATGACCTAGAAATCTTTCCCTTCCAGTCCCAATATCCCTAAAAACTGAGCATTAGTTACTGCAGGCAGAGGAGACCGACTTCAGCCTCTTCA